>CAZGGN010000184.1:0-4959 GCA_964525195.1 uncultured Congregibacter sp. | reverse complement strand
CAATGATGCCCGACTATCGCGATACCACCGTCGATTTTGTCATCGTAGGCTCGGGCGCGGCCGGGGGCGTCATTGCCCGCGAGCTCTCTCAGGCCGGCCACAGCGTGGTGGTCCTTGAGCAGGGACCATATCGCACCGCCCAGGATTTCACCCACGACGAATGGTCGGTCATGTTTGAGCAGGAGTTCAGCGGCCAATCCGTGGGCGATCGACAGACCTTTCGCCACAGAGAACATGAGACGGCAGAGGAGCGATTTCTATCGCCCGAGCCCGCCTACTACGCCCGCGGCGTCGGCGGCAGTACCGTGCATTTCTCGGGTAACTACTGGCGTCTGCGCCCGATTGATTTCAAGGAGCACAGCGTGGTCGGTGATATTCCCGACGCCACACTGGCCGACTGGCCGATCAGCTATGAGGAACTTGAGCCCTGGTACAGCCTCGCAGAATGGGAGATCGGCGTTTCCGGCGCCCCGGGGCCCAATGACCCGCCCCGCTCCCGCCCCTACCCCCTGCCACCCATGCCCATAAAGTCCGCCGGTGTGCTGTTTGAAAAAGGCGCCAAAGCGCTCGGCATGACCCCGCAGGTCGCGCCGGTGGCCATTCTCTCCCAGCCCTATCGGGGCCGGCCGGCCTGTGTGAACTGTGGCTGGTGCATTGGTTTTGGTTGCGAAATGAATGCCAAGTCCTCGACGCTTGCCACCATGATTCCCGAGGCAGAACGCAGCGGCAATTGCGAGATCCGCCCGCTGTCGACGGTAGCCCGGGTCGATGTCGACGAGCAGGACCGCGCCCGCGGCGTCGTGTACTTCGACAGCGAGGGCAAGGAGCAGTATCAAAAGGCTCGAAGCGTGGTGCTCTCTGCCAACGGCGCCGAGACCCCGAGACTCCTGCTGATGTCGGCAACAGATCGACACCCTGACGGGCTTGGCAACAGCAGCGGCATGGTCGGCAAAAACCTGATGTTCAACGCCCACAGCATTGCCTACGGCGTATTTGAGCACCCCTTGCACGAGTACAAGGGGATTCAGTGCACGCGCATTGCGCTGGACTACTATGACAGCGATCCCAAGCGCGGCTTCTTTGGCGGCGGGGCACTGGATTCGCGGCCCTATCTGAATGGTTTCCCCACGCTGTTCGCCCTGGGGGGCGTGCCCAGCGATGGGCCGCGCTGGGGCGCCGAGTACAAAGCCATGCTGGAGTACACGTTCACCCGGAATATGGCAGTGACTACCGCGGTCACATCCCTGCCGATGCTGCGCAACAACATCACTCTGGACCCGAATCACACCGACAGTTTTGGCCGACCGGCACTGCGCGTTACCTACGCCGATCACCCCGACGACCTGGCGATGACCGCGTTTTTGCAGAAGAAGGCCCTGGGCGTGCTCGATGCCGCAGGCGCCGAGCGAACCTGGCACAGCGAAATCAAGGAAGAATCCGTCGCTGCCCATCTGCTGGGTACCTGCCGCATGGGTGACGACCCCAAGACATCTGTTGTGGATCGCTGGCATCGCAGCCACGATATTGCCAATCTGTTTATCTGCGATGGCAGCAGCATGGTCACCTCGGGCCGCGGCCAGCCCACGCTCACGATTCAGGCCCTGGCGTTTCGCGCCGCCGATTACATGAAGAAAGCCGCACGAAGCAATATGATCACTTCGAGCTGGTAATACATAAACATAGAGGAGCTATACCCGATGCATTCACTCAAATCCGCCTTGCTTACTCTCACTGTCAGCGGTGCCCTGATCGCGACTCCGACGATCTACGCCGATGAGGCCGAATACATGGCGCCTCCGGGTGACAACGGCAGCGCGCCCTATTCACAAATCGTGATCTATGACGACTTTGTTTTTCTCAGCGGCATGCTCGGCATCGTTCCGGGCACGCGCTCGCTGGCAGAGGGTGGAATCGGCCCGGAAACCCGGCAGACCATGGACAACATCAAAGCGGCGCTCGAGCGCGTGGGTCGCTCAATGGATGACGTCCTTAAATGCACGGTGTTTCTGGCCGACATTGGCGAGTGGGCTGATATGAACACGGTGTATACGACGTATTTCAGCAACATGCCCGCGCGCAGCGCGGTCGGCGTCAGTGGCCTTGCGCTGAACGCTCGAGTCGAAATCGAGTGCATGGCAGCCATGCCCGAAAGCGACGATTGATCGGTCAGGCTTTGGCTTTGGCTTTGGCTTTGGCTTTCAGAAAAATCGCACAAACGCCCGCCAATCGGCGGGCATCGGGCCGGCAGCAGGCCCCACTCAAAAAATAACAAGGAACACCCATGCAGCAACTCAGCGGGCTCGACGCCTCTTTCCTTTACCTCGAGACGGCCAATTCGCCGATGCACATCTCGGGGCTCTATATCTACACTCAGGAGACCGCGCCCGGCGGCAAAGTGCGCTTTAAACAGATCATCGATTCAACGGCGGCACGGGTTCAGGGCATTCCCAGCCTGACCCGGCGACTGAAAGAGGTACCACTGGGACTCGACCATCCGTACTGGATTGACGACGGCAACTTTGACCCGGAGTTCCATATCCGTCACGTTGCCCTCCCCGCGCCGGGAGACTGGCGACAGCTGTGCATTCTCATCTCGCGGATTCATGCCCGCCCCCTCGATCGTTCCCGCCCCCTGTGGGAAATGTATGTGATCGAAGGGCTGGATCGCGTGGAGGGGTATCCCAAGGGCTGCTTTGCCATCTTCACCAAGATGCACCACGCGGCGGTCGATGGCGCCTCTGGCATGGAGATAACCGCAGCCATCCATGACCTGACCCCGCGGGCCAAAGTCAGCATCAAAGACACACCGCGTCGCAGCGAAAGCGACCCCAGCACCTTGTCGCTCATAACCCGTGCCCAGATCAACACGCTGAGACAGCCCCTGCGGTTTATCTCCGTCGCCCGCAATACGGTGCCGGGCTTTGCCAAAGCCTTCATGCAGTTGCGCCGCGGACAGCTTGAGCGCGTGGGAAAAATCCCCCGGGTCCGCTTCAACAATACCGTCTCGGCGCATCGCGTGTTTAATGCGGTGAGTCTGCCTCTCGAGGAAATCAAAGCGATCAAAAACGCCGTCCCGGGCGCGACGGTCAACGATGTAGCGCTCACGATTGTGGGCGGCGCGATGCGCGCCTACCTCGAACATCACAAGGAACTACCCAAAGACTCGCTGGTCGCGATGGCACCGGTCAATGTGCGGGACAACTCGGAAAAAGGCTCCGGCGGCAATATCGTCTCAACCATGGCTGTGAAAATCCGCAGTGACATAGCTGATGCTCGAGAGCGCCTTGTGGCGGTGAACAAAGGTACGCAATCCGCCAAGGAGTACACCAACGCGGTCGGCGCCAAAACCATGACCGACTATTCCCAGTTTATCCCGAGCACGCTCACAGCCCAGGCCGCACGACTGGCCAGTCGCTGGGGACTGGTCAACCAGATCAACCCCATCTACAACTGCGTCATCACCAACGTGCCGGGCCCGCAGGTACCGCTCTACAACACCGGCGCGCGAATGCTGTCAAACTTTGGCACGGGCCCGGTTGCCGATGGCGTCGGACTCTTTCATGTCATCAGTAGCTACTGCGGAGAGTTCAGTATCTCCGCCACATGCTGCAGAGAGATGATGCCGGACCCGGGCTTTTACCGGGAATGCCTGATGAAAAGTTTTGAGGATCTCAAAGCAGCCTCGCTGGGCAAGGCGGCATCTACTGGGACAAAAGCGGTCGCGAGGAAACGTGCTGCATCGAAGAGAAAAGCACCTGCGAAAGCGACTATCAAATCACGCGCCAAGCCTAAGGCGCAACCCAAAGCACAGCCCAAGGCAAACGCCAAAGCAGCGACAAAAGCTGCGCCCAAACGTCGATCTGCCTAGGACGGGCCAGCTCGCCCCGGGTTACTCCGGCGCGACTGGCTTCTGAAAACGCAACACATGCTGCTGCGGTAGATAGTCCTCGGTAGCGACCCACTCCAGACCGAGCGCCGTCATTTCACGGCGCACCTGCTCCTCGCTCATCTTATGCAGCGCTTTTATCGGCACCGTCGGATCCTCGGCACGGTACTCAATCAACACCAGCTGCCCTCCCGGGCGCAGCGCATCAACGAGCGCCTCGCCCATCTCCCGAGGATGAGAAAACTCGTGGTAGGCATCCACGATAAACGCCAGGTCGACGGCCCCGGATGGAAGATTCGGGCTCGTCTCACTCCCCAGTAATGGGGTCACATTGTCCAGTTGCTGCTGCTCCAGCCGCTCGTCCAGTATCGCCAACATCTCCGGCTGTATATCCACCGCGTAAACTCTGCCCTGCGGCACACGCTGAGCAACCGGAAGCGTGAAATAGCCGGTACCGGCACCGATGTCCGCAATGATGTCATCGGACTGAATCGGGAGGCGCTTGATGAGCAGGTCTGTACGCTCCTGCTGCTCGCGCTGCGGGCGCTCCAGCCACCCGGCGCCCAGATGACCCATCACGTGAGAAATCTCGCGCCCCATGTAGAACTTGCCGATACCATCGCGGCTGGCGGCCTCGTAGTCATAGAGGCCGTCTGATGAGGGATTTGTTTCCGCGGAGCAACTGATAGTGGCCAGGCACGCGAATACAAGGCAGCTGATTGTCAGCAAGTGTTTCATGAGTCGATCCCGACAGGCAGAGTAGTTCCTTACGATGCGGGGCCACATATTGGGTCAACCGGCTTCAATGATCATTTGGATGGGTACGTGCAACACCAAGGGCTGAGGAGCTAATGCGTCAGAACCTGATCACGACACCGTGCGCTGTGCCGAATCATCCCCTATAATCGCGCTCCGATTTATCCTCTCCGGGCCCATAGCTCAGTTGGTTAGAGCAGTCGACTCATAATCGATTGGTCGTAGGTTCAAGTCCTACTGGGCCCACCATCTTCTTGATTTTTATAGCTTTTCTATAGGTTTAACCATTCGACTGCTGGGCGATGGTTGATACCCCG
>CAZGGN010000183.1:0-5516 GCA_964525195.1 uncultured Congregibacter sp. | reverse complement strand
TGATCCCCGGTCCGCGTTTCTTGATCGGGTGCAGATCGTTAAGGGCTGGCTTGACGCCGACGGGAATTCGCAGGAGCAGGTGTTTGACGTTCTGCTGTCCGATCCGGCGCGGCGCGGTGCGGATGGGACGATAGCGCCGGTGGCCGATACAGTCGACCGCTTTAATGGAAAGGTAGATAACCGCGTCGGTTCTGCGGTGCTCGCGGGACGCTGGCAGGATCCGGAGTTTGACCCGGGACAGGCCGCGTTTTACTACGCCAGGGTGCTGCAGATCCCCACCGCTCGCCATTCATTTCTCGACGCGCTCGCTCTCGGACTTGAGCATGCCCGGGGGCAGCCCGATACGATACAGGAGCGGGCTTACAGCTCACCCATCTGGTACAGCCCGACCGCTCAGTAGCTTTATGGCATTGGAGACAAGAATGAAAAATCTGTTTGATTTGAAGGGCAAAGTGGCTGTCGTGACCGGTGGCTCCCGCGGTATCGGTGCAATGATAGCCCGAGGTCTGGTGGAAAATGGCGTGAAGACTTACATCACCGCGCGCCGCGCGGAGGAGTTACAGGCTACCGCCGACGAATTGTCGACCCTTGGGGAGTGCATCGCTGTACCGGGGAATCTGGCGGACCCCGAAGGCCTCAGCGCCTTTGCAAAAGCCATCTGCGATCAGGAAGAACATATCGATATTCTGGTGAATAACGCGGGCGCCACCTGGGGGGCACCCATCGATGAGTTTCCGGAGGCGGGATGGGACAAGGTGATGGACCTGAACGTGAAGTCCGTGTTTTTTCTCACCCAGGCGCTCCTGCCGCAACTGCGCAGGGCCGGGACGGCAGAAGATCCAGCGCGGGTGATTAATATCGGCTCCATCAATGGCTTGTCCTACGCGCCGCTGCAGAACTATTCCTATACTGCGAGCAAGGCCGCAGTCCATCACCTCACCAGACAGATGGCGGTAGACCTCAGTTCTGATCAGATTACGGTCAACGCGATAGCCCCGGGTTTCTTTCCCAGCAAGATGACAGCGCACATGCTCGAACACGAGGCGGAGATGGCCCGGGCTATTCCCCGGGGTCGACTGGGCACCCCGGAGGATGCTGCCGGTTCAGTGATCTATCTCTGCTCCCGCGCCGCAGCCTTTGTTACCGGGCATGTGCTGGTGCTCGACGGGGGACAGAACGCGGCCTCCTGATGTGTTTCCCTCTCGCTATCGCGTGAGCACCAGACGCACGCCCTGAAGTGTTGCACGCGCTGTTGACAGGGCGCCAAGGCCTCTTTCCCGTAGCTCTCGCAGATAATCCAGCTCCTCGCTGCGGATCGCAGGATTGACTTGTTGAAGGGCGCTCAGCCGATCAATTTCTGAATCAATCTGTGCCGCGTAGCCCTTTTCCGCGGCGCTGCGGCGTGTACTGAGTTCCTCGGAAAATGCTCGTTCCGCATCGTCTATTCGCGCTTCTATTTCGTCACGCAGCTGCTTGACGATTTTACTCGCGGCCCCCCGGGGTATCTTTTCCACTCGCTCGTTGAGTCGCTCGTGGGGGAGGAGCTCGCTTAAATCGCGGCCATTGGCATCCAGCAGCAGACGTTTTGGTGCCAGAGGAAGGTAGCGCTGGAGTCCCAGCGCTCGCGGCGCACTTAGCGATACGGTAAACAGCATTTCGTAAAGTCTTGAGCCAGCGGGCACGCCTTTCAGCGCAAGGACGCCGACACTGGCCTGCCCAAGCGCGCTGCCCAGTACCGTGTTCATGGCGTTTTCCATCCAGGGGTGTTCCCAGCCCAGGAATATCCAGTCTTCCCGCTGCAATGCCAGGTCTCTTGAGACGGTGACCGTGCAGCCGTCCTCGGGCAGCTCCGGAAAGATTGCGAGGACTTCCTGCTCGCCGGGTCGCAGCACCGCGTTGTGCGCGCCATGCTCATCGTGCTCAACCCCGGTAACGGCGCAGAGCTGCTCAAGATAGTGCTCGAGACGCTCCGGTTCCTCAATTTTGCGAATCGCTTCAGCCAGCGCGAGTCCCTGCTCGGCGTTACAGGAGCTTCTTTCGAGCAGCCTGTCCCGGCCTTCGCTGAGTTCCTGGCGCGTCTGAGCGGTAAAGGCGGCCGTGTCCTGAATCAGCCTTTCAAACTGATCGTCACGCTGGGCCAGCTGCCGTCGCAGCTCGTTGTGAAAGCGCGCCAGGATCATGTCGCCGGCCGAGCAGCTGGCACGGAACAAATTGATTCCTTCGTCGTACCAGCGCATGAGTGTTTCCTGGGCGCTGTCTTCGATATAGGGGACGTGGATATGGATCGTCTCCCGCTGGCCAATGCGATCCAGGCGGCCAATACGCTGCTCCAACTGGTCCGGGTGCTCGGGAAGGTCAAAAAGGATCAGGTGCTGGGCAAACTGAAAGTTGCGGCCCTCGCCACCGATTTCAGAGCAGATCAGGGCCTGCGCCCCCTGTTCCTGCTCGGCGAAATAGGCGGCGGCGCGATCGCGCTCGATCAGGCTCAATTGCTCGTGGAACGCGGCGGAACGAATGCCCGCGCGAAGTTGCAAATAGCTCTCAAGTGCCAGCGCGGTGTCGGCCTGGGCGCATATCACCAGGACTTTCGCCGGCCGCAGCGATTTCAGTTGCTGTACAAGCCAGGCCACCCGGGGATCTTCCTGCAGCCAGGATTCCTTGTCCGCGCTCAGGTCCGGGTAAAGCTGACGGTAGTGTGGGTTGTCAGGGGCGGGGAGTGGGTGTTTTTCCAGTTCCCGGACCGGAAAGCCCCCCACGCTGGCCCGGGCATTCCGAAACAGGACGCGACCGGTGCCATAGCGATCGAGGAGGGCGGCGGCCTGTTCTTCGCTCGAGCTGTTCCGGTCAATGTCTGCGGGTAGATCCGCGGGCGTTTCGCCGCGATCCAGAGCGTCGAGCAGGTCGCTCCAGTGACGATACTGTGATTCTTCCTCAACAAAAGCCTGGTAGTCATGAAAGCGCTCGGGATCCAGAAGCGAAAGGCGGGCAAAATGCGCCTCCAGGCCGACCTGTTCCGGCGTTGCAGTCAGTAGCAGCAGTCCGGGGGTCTCCGCCGCGATGGTGGCCAGAAAGCGAAATTCATCACTTGCCGATTCATCATTCCAGGGCAGTCGATGCACCTCATCGACGATAATCATGTCCCACTGTGCCTCCAGGGCCAATGCGCGGGCTGCGGGCGCCTGAAACAGGGCCGTAGAGCAGAGCACCAATTGTTCCTCATCGAAGGGGTTTTCGGCGCCGGCGTTCTCTGTGAGACGGTCCTCGTCAAACAGGGCAAAGTTCAGATTGAAGCGTCGGCGCATTTCCACCAGCCACTGGAACTGCAGCGACTCCGGTACCATGATCAGCACACGGCGGCTGTCCCCGCTCAGCAGCTGGCGGTGCAGTATCATTCCCGCTTCGATGGTCTTACCCAATCCCACCTCGTCGGCGAGGAGGACGCGAGGGGCATGACGCTTGCCTACTTCATTGGCGACATAGAGTTGATGGGGTAGCAGCGCCGTGCGCGTGCCCAGCATTCCCCGCAGGCCACTGCGCTGCAGACGGTGAAGGTGTTCGCAGGTAGCTAAGCGCAGCGAGAAGGCCGCATGGCTGTCGAACTGGCTGGCGAGGAGGCGCTGCCGGGGGGTCCCGAGATCGATTTGATCATCCAGGTCCAGCTCAGGCACGAGATCACGCGATTCGCCGTCCGTAGCGGCGTAGATAAGCAGCCCTTGCTCATCATGCACGTCGAGTACCTTCAGCGTCCGGCCATCGCGGGTGTGGAGGGTATCGCCCGCGCGCAGGCGCAGGCGCGTCAGCGGGGCGTTCTCCATGGCATAGGTACGCTCTTCTTCTACCGCGGGGAAATGTACCGTGACACGTCGGTTTTCCTGTTCTACCACGATGCCAAGACCAAGTTCGCTATCAGCGTGACTCAGCCAGCGTTGTCCTATTGCGTATTCCATCAGGCGACTACCGCTCGGTCCATGGGGAAAAACAGGTTTTCGCTGTTGGCATAGCAGTGCCCCAGCAACTTCTCGATCGGAACCGACTTTATCTCTGCGATCTTTTCTGCCACAAAAGGCAAAAAGCGCGGGCTGTTGCTCTGGCCCCGGTAGGGGACCGGGGTGAGATAGGGGGAGTCCGTTTCCAGAATAATTTGCTCCAGCGGGGTCAGCGTTACAGCGGCGCGAACGTTCTCCGCGCGGTTAAAGGTCACCATGCCGTTAAAGCCGAGCATAAAGCCTGATTCGATCGCGAATTCCGCGAGCCCGAGTCCGGAGCTAAAGCTGTGGATTACCCCGCGACGGGGTAGCCTCACAAGATGCTCGGCGAGAATGGCCTGCATGTCTTCATCCGCATCGCGACTGTGGATGACAACCGGGAGATTGCTTGCCGCAGCGATCTCAAGCTGCTGAGCAAAAACCTGTCGCTGCACTGCTCGATCCGCATGATTGTAGTAGTAGTCCAGACCGATTTCGCCGATCGCCACGACCCGGGGATTGGTCGCTGCATGGCGGATGCGTTGCGCGACGTCCGCGTTGAAGGCCTCTGCCTCATGGGGGTGTATGCCCTGGGTGCAGAAAACGCGGTCCTCGCCATTCGCGATGGCGCGTACGGTATCGAGATTGTCCGGGCTTACGGCGATGGTAATGATTCTCTCGATGCCGACGGCCCGGGCGGCCGCTATCTCTTCGCCCAGCACCTCGGGCTCGAGGTAATCGAGGTGGCAATGGGTTTCGATAATCGGATGTTCAAAGCGCGGGATATCCCGACGGGATTTTTTACTCATGGTGTTTCAGGAGGTGTACCGGAGCTGCAGATCGGTCATTATATCGACTCTATGCGCTCCTTGCTTTTTCTCTTTGTCTTGCTGTGTCCCCTACTGGCCTCCGGGACCCGGGCAGGGTCTGAACCCTATGGCAAAAACTATGTTCTTGCGGGGGCTGACTGGCCCGGCGAGGCCGTGTCCGTGTCGGAGCCCTTGCCGGCGACAGAACCGGCCTCTGCGCGCGAGCTTGTCGATAGTCTCGAGCGGCAGCTGGCGGAGCAGGAGTTTAGCGACGGACCCTATGCCCCGGTACTTTCCGAGACACTGGCCGCTCTTGCCAGGGCTCAGGATGCTCTGGGCCAGAGCGATGCTGCGATGCGCAGTCGGGAGCGTGCGCTACATCTGATCAGAGTAAACGAGGGCCTGTACAGCCCCGTCCAGGGCCCGCTGGTGCGCGATATGCTCAACAGCCTGCGCCGAACGCGCGACTTCGAGGCGCTGGACGAGCGCTACAGCTATTTTTATCGCCTTTTTGGCGCCGGCCAACCGCCCTGGGACAGTGTTCGCTGGGGCGCGACGATGGAGTATCTGCGCTGGCAGCGGGAGGCGCTGCGTCTGGGCCTGGACTCCCAGAGTCACGATCGTCTGCTGAGGCTGTACGTTCTCAATGACGATCTGCTGGAGCGTGTTGACAGCGGTGCTGTCCAGGCCAGTTGGCAGCAGCGTCGCGACCTGACACTCAGTCAGCTCAAAACGTTGTATC
>CAZGGN010000182.1:4942-5543 GCA_964525195.1 uncultured Congregibacter sp. | reverse complement strand
CTTGAGGACATCGCGATCCGGGTAGCGCATGTCCATCATCATCAGCGGAGGTCCGCCATTGCCCGCCATATCAGCGCCCTCAGCCATATGACAGGAGAAACAATTGCCGCGGTTGCGGTCAGCCGCGATTTCCTTGCCCTGGGCAATGGACTCGGCGTCACCGGCGCGGGACAGGCCGCTTGCCATCGGGCCAGCGACGAATAGCGCCAGCGGTAACAGCAAGACAGTGCGTGACATCGACATGCGGCATTCCCTCATTGGCTATGTCCTACAATATAGTCCACCGCGAGCCGAACTTCCGCATCCGACAGATTCACGAAGCCGCCCTTGGGAGGCATGATGCCGTCTTCGCCCGTATAGCCCTCAATTGCATGCTGGTACAGGGTCTTCATACCCTGCTCAAGGCGCGCGACCCACGCGTCAGTATCCCCGACAACCGGAGCACCGCCGATACCCTCGGAATGACAGAGGGCGCAGTGCCGCTCATAGATGCCGCTGCCGGAGGCCGCCACTGCGCCATCAGCAGGCTCGCTCTCGGCCCCATCCTCAGCATCATCCGGGACATAGGCAGCCGCCTCAGAGGCCACCTCTATCTCGTCAG
>CAZGGN010000182.1:0-4875 GCA_964525195.1 uncultured Congregibacter sp. | reverse complement strand
CATAGGCGGTGATTGCGTAGACCTCATCGTCACTGAGGGACTCCGGTTGCGTGAAAGGCATCGCGCGATGGATGTAATCCCAGAGGGTACTGGTGTACTTCCAGTAGCTGCCCACGGTCTTTTTGGGCCGGGGGTCCGTGAGACTGCCACCGCCGCCAGCCAGAGCCGGGTAGCCACCCACGGCCTCACCGAAGGAGCCGTGACAGGATGCACACTTCGCCTCGTAGAGCATTTCGCCGTCTTCAACGGAACCCTCTCCCGGCGGCAGGCCCTTACCGTCCGGGCGGACATCGATATCCCAGCCTGCGATTTGCTCTGCACTGGCAGGGCTGCCGTAACCAAAGTGGCCGGTTTCTTCGGCGAGAGCAAAACCCGCCGCCAACAGTCCGCCCGCGAAAAATGTCAGATACTTATGCAAGTTGGGCATTGACCACACTCCCATCGCCGTTGAGCTTCCAGGTATGGATCGCATTTTTGTGATAAATCGACGATGAGCCACGCGCATCGCGAAGCTGGCGGTAGGTTGGCTGTACGTAGCCTGTTTCGTCTACCGCACGGCTTTGTAACAAGGCAGGGTTGCCGTTCCATTCCCACTCGATCCCAAAGCGCGTCAGGGCCCGCGGTTCCACCACACTGGTAAAGCGTGCTTCGCGCCAGCTGACCCCACCATCAAAGGACACATCCACATGCTTGATGCGTCCGCGGCCAGACCAGGCCAGACCCTCAACCCAGACCTTGCCGGGCTTGCCGAGCGGCTTTTCAGGGCAGGGATTGGTGAGCACCGAATTGGCCTCCTGAACGAAGGTAAACTCCCGTGCTTTTCCGCTCGGCAGAAGATCGGTGTACTTTGAGGTCTCCTCGCGGTGGAACCAGGGCTGATCCCCCACCTCCAGACGGCGCAGCCATTTCACACAGGTGTTGCCCTCCCAGCCGGGATTAATCAGGCGCACGGGATAGCCCTGTTCCGGACGCAGCGCCTCACCGTTCTGGGCATAGACGATCAGCGCGTCATCCATGGCTTTCTCCATGGGAATGCTGCGGCTCATATGGGAGCCATCGCTACCCTCTGCAAGGATCCAGCTGGCACCCTTCTGGATGCCACACTCCTGCAGCAGCGTAGACAGCAGAACACCGGTCCACTCGCAGCAGGCGAGCATGCCGTGAGAAAACTGCAGGCGGTCCATCTGGGCCGCGCGCCACTCCATACCGCCATTGGCGGGGCACTCAAGAAAACGAATCATGCTGACCGATGGGAAGCGCATAAGGTCTTCCATACTGAAAATCAGTGGGCGGTCGACCATGCCGTGGATCATCAGTCGATGCTGATCCGGATTAACCTCCGGAAGGCCGGCGTGGTAGCGCTCAAACACCACACCGCTGGGTGTGATGATGCCTTTGAGATCTGCCAGCGGCGTAAAACTCACCGAAGCGATCTTGTCGGCAGTGAGCCACTCCACGGTACGTCGCTTGACGTTTGCCTCGTACGGTGAGGGCACGCCATAAGGATTGGTGTTAACCGCAGAACCCAGACTGCGCGTCCAGGAGGGAATTCCAGGCGGCATGCCATCGGCGGCCACGACCCGGCCAGCGGCACTGGCGATGCCCGCGCCCCCGAGCAGTGCCAGACCATTTTTGAGAAAGCTGCGTCTCTCGGAACCGCTGAGTTTCTCTGTGGACTCGGCGACCGACCGGACGAGCTGGTCCAGTTCCTGTTGTTTCTGCATCATCGCTTCCTTTTTATTAGATGCTGCAAGCTACCAGAGGTAAACTCGCATAGACACACATATCCGTTAATATATTATAAATTTCTCATATAACAAACCCGGAGCGACATGGATCTCGAAAAAATGCAAAGTTCCGCTGCCGATGTCAGCGATCTTTTAAAGCTGCTGGGCCACCCGGACCGGCTCATGGTGCTGTGCCAGCTCAAGTTCGGGGAGCAGTCTGTGGGGCAGCTGTCGCGCAACCTCGGGGTCAAGCAATCACCCCTGTCTCAGCACCTGGCCCGGATGCGCCACGAAGGCGTGGTAACCAGCCGCCGCGATGCGCAGACCATGTTCTACTCCATAGCCGACCCGAAAATCGCCCAGGTGGTCGCGGTTCTTTATGACCTTTACTGTGAGCAGGACAGCGTCTGAGCCGGATTCGGGTCGCCGGAAAAGCAAAGCGCGGGAAAAAATTGGCCGTTGTCGTTTACAGCGAGCCCAAATCACAATATCTTAATATTCGAATGTTGGGCTATCGCAAGGAAGACCCAACGGGGGAACATAATGATAAAGGAACGAATCATGCGAATTACGCCGCTCTTCACTCGGGGCGCCGTAGCGGCCGCCCTGCTGGTTTCAGGGAACGCGATGGCAACCAACGGGTACTTTACCCACGGCATCGGCACCCACAACAAGGCGCAGGCCGGATCAGGCGTAGCCTCACCCGAGCAGGCGATTGATGCCGCCACCAACCCCGCTGCCGGGGTCGTCGTTGGCGATCGGCTGGATCTCGGACTTGCGATTTTTTCACCGCGGCGCAGTTACGATGCGAGCGATAGCCAGATCAACGGGCAATTCGGTGCATTCACCATTAATGCCGACAATGTGAAAAGCGGCAGCGAATACTTTCCTATTCCCTATGTCGCCAAAAGCTGGGTCCTTGAAAATGACGCCGCAATTACCGCGCTGTTCTACGGTCGCGGCGGGATGAATACCGATTACAAGAACGGCAGCGCCACCTTCGACCCCGACGGTCCCGGCCCGGCGCCGGTAATGACCCTGGATGGCACCTTTGGTACGGGGCCGACCGGCGTCAATCTGAATCAGGCGTTTATTGAACTCGGATACAGCTTCAAACGCGGTGACTTTGCCTTCGGTATTGCGCCGGTCATCGCTATTCAGGCGTTTGAGATTGAGGGTGTGTCGGCCTTTGGTGGATTCACCCGGACCTTTGCTGCCAGCGGCGGAACCCAACCCCCGACCAATCTGAGCAACAACGGCACTGACTATTCCTTTGGCTACGGCCTCAAGGTCGGTGCCATCTGGGACTTTAATGACAAGCTGAATTTCTCTCTGTCCTACCACTCGCGTATGTACATGGAGGAGTTTGACAAGTACTCCGACCTGTTCGCCGAGCAGGGTATGTTCGATATTCCCGCGGTCACCCGGGTTGGCGCAAGCTGGCAGGCGACAGATCGACTCCGCCTGCACCTCGACGTGGAGCATGCCCAATACGGCGAGATCGACTCGATCGCCAAGCCCCTGAGCCTGGTCTTTAACTGTCCTACGGCCGGCGCCGGCGGCACAAACGTGGAAAACTGCTTTGGCGGCGACAACGGCGCCGGCTTTGGCTGGAATGACGTCACGACTTATAAGATCGGCGGCAGCTACGCGCGCGGCGATTCGCCTTTCACCTACCGCTTTGGCTACAACTACAGCGAGCAACCGATCGATGACAGCGCTGTCGTGCTCAACATCCTGGCGCCCGCCGTGGTTGAACAGCACTTTACCTTTGGTGTGTCGCGCAAGACCCGCAAGGGCAACGAGCTGAGCGTTGCGTTCATGTACGCGCCGGAGAACACCATCAGTGGCACAAACGCCTTTGACCCGACGCAAACGATTGACCTGACCATGGATCAGTACGAAATCGAGTTTTCCTGGAGTTTCTGATTTCAGGCGCCAGCAAAAGAAAAAGGCCGGTAACTACCGGCCTTTTTTTTGGCTCATTGCAGATCTCAGGGGCGGTCTCTTGTCGCGCAGGTGTCGCGCAGGTGTCGCGCATGACTTCACGCCATGCCTGATGGGCCGCCACGAACGACTGTGAAGCTCTGGCGCCCGGCCTCAAGCGACTTAAAACTGCTCCGCCTCCATCTGCCGAAACAGCCGACCAACATTTTTCAGCGCGAGCTCGTCAAAGGTATCGAGGTGCTCGTAAGCAGACTGATCGATCTCGTAGGCATCACTCAGGCCACCAAAGTCTTCAAGAATCGCCGCTATCTCATCGCGCAGGTAGCGCAGATAGCCCTGGGTGTAAAACCGCAAGGTCTCAATGTCCGTCGGCTCCCCGTGACCCGGAATGACAATCGCCGGATCAAGCGCGGCCATCACGTCGAAGGAGTCTATCCAGGCATTGACATCCGAATCGGGAAATATGCCCAGAAGGCGCTGGTGGAAGGCGATATCCCCGGCAATCAGAATCCGCTGACCGGGGATCCAGACAGATAAATCGCCCGGCGAATGCGCACGCCCGAAGCTGCGCAGTTCAATCGGCTGCCCCGCCACATTGAGATCAAGGACGTAACGCTCGGCCACGGCAACATCCGGCCGGACCACCTCGGTGCCCACCGCCATCGCCCCCATGCGCTCCTGCATCGCCGCCAACACCGCCTCGCCGTGCGCATCAATCTCGGCAACTGCCTCACGGTGCGCAAAGATCTTCACGCCCAGACGGGACCAATAGCTGTTGCCGAGAAAGGCGTGCCCCTGGCCATTCTCGTCCACCAGATAGCGTACGGGCTTGTCCGTGCGCTCGCGTATAGCCCGGTGCAGAGCTTCAGCCAGCAGCGCGTTGTCGCCGCCATTGACGACCACCACCCCCTTGTCCGCAATGATGAAGGACAGGTTGTTGTTGTGACCGTAATTTTCCTTTGACGGCGCCGCCGTAGCCCCGATCGCCGAGTACACAGCCTCACTGACCTCAGTTATCACCAGCTCCGGCAGGGGTGTCGCCTGACGCGCCACAGCCGGGGTCGGAGCCAGCGCCGCGGCAAAAAAGCAGGCCAGGAAAAAGGAGCGAACTATCGGGCGTGGAGACATAAAGGCAACGCTCTGCAAAAACATATAATTTACTTAATATTTTAATTTGCTAATATTCGCTCACGCTACTACA
>CAZGGN010000181.1:2348-5623 GCA_964525195.1 uncultured Congregibacter sp. | reverse complement strand
GTGCGCAGCGCCGAGGATCTGGCCGGCCTCAATTCAATCCGCGCGGCGGATGACCTGTCTTATGTTATGGACGCGGTGCGCACGATTCGCAAAGAGCTGAATGGCTCTGTGCCCCTGATCGGTTTTTCCGGTTCGCCCTGGACCCTGGCGACTTACATGGTTGAGGGTGGTTCTTCCAAGGATTTTTCCCGCGTTAAAACCATGGCCTACGATCAGCCGGCGCTGATGCACGACTTGCTGACCGTGCTAGCCGATGCGGTTGCGGATTACCTGACCGCGCAGGTCGAGGCCGGGGCACAGGCGCTGCAGATTTTTGACACCTGGGGTGGAAGCCTCAGCGCTGCGGCGTACAAAGAGTTTTCGCTCAAATACATGCAGCGGATCGTGTCGCGTCTGCCCAGGGAGGCCGACGGTCGACCCGTGCCGGTGATCGTATTTACCAAGGGTGGTGGACAATGGCTGCCTGCGATTGCAGGCTGCGGCGCGCAGGCCGTGGGCATCGATTGGACTACCGATATTTCCACCGCGCGGGGCCTCGTGGGTGATCGCGTGGCCCTGCAGGGCAACATGGACCCGATGATGCTCTTTGCATCACCGGCGCGCATTCGCGAGGAAGTTGGTACGATTCTGGCGGGCTTTGGGCACGGTACTGGCCACGTGTTTAACCTGGGCCATGGCATTACACCCGGGGTTAATCCCGATAACGTGACGGCATTTGTTGATGCCGTTATTGAGCTGTCACCACAGTATCATCGGGACTAGGCTGTTCCACGCCAGCGTACCTCTTATCAAGCCGCTTCCGGCACGCCCGTAATCGGTTTCGCGGGACGCCAAACAGCGTCATCCATGGCGCTCGACGCCCGCTGCACTCGATCAAGGGCGCGCCGGAAGCTCCGCTCCGGCTTCGCGTCAGTCGTCGCAGCAGGGCCAGCAGTGGTCCATGTCCAGCGCCGGCTGATCTGAGGACGGTCTACCGACGATCTTGGCCGGCACGCCCGCGACCGTGGTGTGCGGCGGTACGGCTTCGAGTACCACGCTGCCTGCGCCGACTTTTGCACCTTCTCCGATACAGATGTTGCCGAGGATTTTGGCGCCAGCGCTGATCAGCACGCCGTCACAGATCTTGGGATGGCGGTCACCGTCTTCCTTGCCGGTGCCACCCAGGGTAACCGACTGAAGAATCGACACGTTGTTGCCGACCCGGGCCGTCTCACCAATCACCAGGCCGGTAGCGTGATCCAGCATGATGCCCTTGCCAATGCGCGCCGCCGGGTGGATATCGACCGCAAACTTGGTGCTGACGCGGTTTTGAAAGAACAGCGCCAGTGACTCGCGGCCCTGCTTCCACAGCCAGTGCGACACGCGGTGTGCCTGCAGCGCATGAAAGCCCTTGTAGTAGAGAAAGGGGATGTACAGTTCGTGGGTTGCCGAATCCCGGTCCAGTACGGCGAGCAGGTCGGCGCGAACCGCGTCCAGAATAGCGGGGTCCGCTTCAAAAGCTTCAAGCATCACCTCGCGCAGCAGCAGCGAGGACGCGGCGGGGCTGTCGAGTTGATTAGCCAGCAGAAAACTCAGCGAACGCTCGATACGCTTGTGATTGAGGATCGTCGCATGCAGGTAGCTCGCGAGGATCGGTTCGTCCTGCGAGTGACCTCGCGTCTCTTCGCAAATTCGCTGCCAGATCGGGTCATCGATTCCGGGCATCATGGTTCTTGTCCTTTTGTCATTACTATAGGGTAGCGGATTGCTGCGGGGGCTTCACGAAACTCTCGCTTTGTCCCCTAAGGCTGCTTTGTTGCTTCTGCGCCAAGCTGCGCGGTCAGCGACCATAGACGGTGTCCACTATCCCGGTACTTGCGTTCAAAGAGCGTCAGCGCCGGGCCTGTGTCTGCTATCACAGCAATACGTGATGGCTGCCCGAGTAGATGCAGGGCAACACCAAATTCTTCCAGATAAAGCTGCCAGTTACTGCGCAGCTCCAGCCTGCCGCCCAGTTGCAGGAGAAGCGGGAAGGCCGGGTGGCCGTGGACCCGGCGAGAAAGATGACCGGGTTTTGGCCAGGGGTTGGGATAAAGCAGGTAATGCCCCTCCAATTTGCATCCGCGTCGCAGCAGATGCCTCCAGACGGCCTCGCAATGTGCCTGAAGCAGCTGACAGTTGTCGGGTGTCTCCCTGCTTCTGCCCAGGCGCTGGGCGGATTTGTCGATGCCAATGACCAGAGCATGGGAGTGTGTCTCTGCCAGGTGGATCGAGCTCTGACCGGTACCGCAGAATGAATCGAGGATAAGCGGACCGCCGTGCGCGTCGAGCGCGCGGTCGATATGCGCGAGCGCCGGTAAATCAACCGCCTGAGCCGGTTTTTGCCATTCCGATGCCTGATGGCGCAAGAGCAGCTGCGCCAGTCCCGGGTGAATGCCGGTCTGGCTGCTGATAACTTTGCGGGACGGGATCTGCATATTGAGCGGATTGACTTGGATACTCAGTGGCCGGGGATGATACGGTTAGCCTCGTTGCTGCCGCAAATGCTTCGAGTCCCTGTCTATGCGTAAAAGCTATGTTTAAAACCGCGCCTAACACCCATGCGTGATGATCTTCGACCCTACTGGGTAAAACGCGCCTACCTGAGCTACCGCCGCTGGTACGTGGAATATTTCCTGCGCCCGGAGTGCGCAAGTCTCGGTGACTTTTCTACCTTTATGAAGCCCCGCTACGTGATCATCTCCGGGCCGAATATTCACATTGGTGATTGTTTCACCGCGGTGGCTGAGCCGATGCACCGGGTTGAAATCGGTGTCTGGGGTCGTGAGGCCGGCGCCGGGACTATCCGCATTGGCCGTGCTGTTCTGATGAGTCCGGGGTCGCGTATCAGTGCCTCCGATGAAATTATCATTGGTGACGGGGTGATGATGGCGAATGGCACCTACGTGACGGACTCGGACTGGCATACGGTGTATGACCGCACGCAGCGGGACGACACGCCGACACCCGTGCGTATCGGCAACAACGTCTGGCTCGGCGATCACGCCACGGTGTTAAAAGGCGTCACGATTGGGGATAACAGTGTTGTTGCGGCCCGGGCTGTCGTGACCAGGGATGTGCCTGCCAACGTGATCGTCGCGGGAAATCCGGCAAAGGTAGTCAAGGAGTTGGACCCGGAGCGCAAGATGGTAACGCGCCTGGATTACTTTGCAGATCCGGCAGGACAACTGCGGTTTTTTGATGCGGTCGATCGGCAGGTGCTTAAGGGTAATAGCTTTTGGCGCTGGCTGTGGAGC
>CAZGGN010000181.1:0-2338 GCA_964525195.1 uncultured Congregibacter sp. | reverse complement strand
TATCCGGCGTCACGTTTGTCTCAGTGATGTCTAGAGCAGTCTCAGCGGTGGCTCCTGCAAGCGCGAAAACTGCTCGCGAAGTTCCAGAATATGGTCTGACCAATAGCGCTCGCTGTTAAACCAGGGAAACGCCCGCGGAAAGGCCGGATCATCCCAGCGCCGGGCCAGCCAGGCGGCGTAGCGGATAATACGCAGCGTTCGCAGTGTCTCGATCCAGTGCAGCTGCCTGGGATCGAAGTCAAAAAACTCGTCGTAACCGGCAATCACCTCACCCAGCTGTATCTCCTGCTCATTGCGCTCGCCGGATATGAACATCCAGAGGTCCTGAATCGCCGGTGCGGTCATGCAGTCATCCAGATCCACAAAATGTGCGGTGTCATCGCGCCACAGGATATTACCGCCGTGGCAGTCTCCATGGACACGGATGCTTTTGGCCGACTCTATTTGCGCGATCTTTGGTTGGAGCTCCCGCTCGAGGTCATCGAGTAGGGTTGTGTAAGCCGTTTTGAGGGCCGCAGGAATAAAGTTATCCGGCAGTAGCGCGCGGCTTTCGTCGATAATCGCCTGACCCTCGAGCCGCGGTCGGTAGGCAAACGGCCTGGTCGCGCCGATGGCGTGGATGCGGCCCAGCGTGCGACCCAGAACCAACAGGTTGTCGAGGTTATCGAACTCCGGCGCGTGGCCGCCGCGTCGCGGAAACAGCGTGTACAGTAGCTCGCCCCAGCGGTGCACGGTTTCCCCGCTTTCGCTCGCCAGCGGCGCGACCACGGGAATTTCGGCTTCTGCCAACTCGGCGCTAAAGCTGTGCTCCTCGCGCAGCTGGTCTTCGGTCCAGCGGCCCGGGCGATAAAACTTGACGATCAACGGCTCGCTGTCTTCGATCCCCACCTGATATACGCGGTTCTCGTAGCTGTTGAGCGCAAGCAGCCGCGCGTCGCTGACGCAGCCGGTGGCCTCCACCGCGTCGATAATCGTATCCGGTGTGAGTACATCAAAGGGATGGGTGTTCATGCGCTTTCGCCCAAAAGAGCCGTGCTCTTTATCTGCGCAAACAAGGCGTCACCGTTTGTGAGTGCGAGTTCATCGAGGGATCGACGGGTGATCCGCGCCAGTAAAAATTGTTCTCCAAGCTGCAGGCGGAGCAGACAATGCGCCTCGGACAAATGACGAATATCGACAAGCCTGACGGCCAGAATATTCAGAATGCTGCTGCCCTGCGGGTGTTCCCGGCATACACTGACATCCCGTGCGGGAACCCGCAGTCGTTGCCGGCTGCCCATGGCGCTTTGCGTCGCCACCCAGAGTGACTGACCCTCAATGCGCAGTTCGGTCAGGGCGTAGTCCGTGTCCCGCTCGCCCACCGTGACTTCAAGCAATGCGGCGGCGGACTCATCTTCCGCCAGGCCTGTGTCCAGGCGACTGGTCAGCTCAAGAAGCGATCCCTGAGCTTGCAGAGTTCCGTTTTCGATCAGCAGAATCTGGTCTGCGATTGCACAGACTTCTTCAATCTGATGGCTGACATACAGCATGGGCAGCGCGCTTTCGCGACTGATCTGTCGCAGGCAGTCCAACACCTGTTGCGCAGCCTGTCGATCGAGATTCGCCAGAGGTTCGTCCAGCAGCAGAAGCCGTGGATTGCGTGCCAGTGCCCGGGCGATTGCCACGCGTTGCTGCTGGCCTGCGGACAAGGTCTCCGGCCGGCGCTGCAGCAGGGTTTCGATCCCGAGCCAGTTCACGATCTGATCCCGTTTGGGAATCCTGCCGCTGGATAAAACTGTTTCATTCATCACCAGTGCGGGTGTACGCATCACACCGTAGGCGGCGATGTCGGCAAAATCGGTGACCTTCGTCAGTTGATAGGCAACGCTGGCACCGTCCAGTGCAGCACGGGTTTCGCGTTCAAGCTTCTGGCAGTTCGCGCAGCCGGAGCCGAGGACTTTGACTTCTAACATGAGGTCTTTCTCCTGTTTATTCGATCATGGTGATTAGTACAGTTGAGCAGCTCGGACAGTTACAGCCGTCCAGCACGTCCAATCCATTTTGGGTCAGCGGTCCAACCAGCAAATCGAGCAGATCATTCATCTGGTCATCGATCAGACGATAGTACACCTGCAAACCGTCTTTGCGTGAATCGACCAGACCGGCATCACGCAGCGTCATCAACTGCTGCGAGACATACGCCTGACGTTTGTCCAATGCCTGCTCGATATGACAGACGCAGGTCTCGCCGCATCGCAGCATATCCAGAATCTGCAACCGCACCGGATGGCCCATCACCTTGAGTTTGCTGGCTGTGTCGTTGTAGCTGTTCACCATCTCACCTGATTACATTCAAAAA
>CAZGGN010000180.1:0-5636 GCA_964525195.1 uncultured Congregibacter sp. | reverse complement strand
CCAATTGCTTCAGGTTGTTCTGGCAACTGGCGCGGCGGGCGGCTTCGCGCGCTCGGGCCAGCGCGGGGAGCAGGATGGCGGCCACGGTAAAGAGCACCATGTCGCGCTGGCGAAGGGTTTTGATGTGCTGGATGTGCTCAGACAAGCTGTGTGCAACTCGTTCACGCAGAGCACAGAGATTAGCACGCGGGCATCACAAGTCGATGCCCGGGCTGCGGGAGGGGTTCCCTTTAGCTGCTTACACCGTAGTGATGGGCCGTTGCGTCCAACGCAGCGGTCAGCTTCTCGATCAGATAGTCGATGTGCTCATGCTCGCAGATCAGCGGCGGCGACATAATCATTGCGTTGCCGGTCTGACGCACCATCAGGCCCAGGTTGTTCGCCGTGTTGCGGCAGAACACTGCTGATTCAGACTCCGCTGCGAGGCGCTCGCGGGTCTCTTTGTTGCGCACCAGCTCAATTGCCGCAAAACAGCCGCGGCCGCGTACCTGTCCGACGATGGGATGCTCGGCCAGCTCTGCGAGTTTGCCCTGGAAGTAGGGGGCGAGGTGTTCTGCTGCTCGTTCTACGATGTTTTCTTCCTGCAGAATGCTCAGGGTTGCGAGGCCAGCGGCGCAGGACACGGGATGCCCGGAATAGGTAAGGCCGTGAGCAAACTCGCCGCCGCTTGCCATAAGCACGTCAGCGACCTTGTCCGAGACCAGCACTCCCCCGAGGGGCATATAGCCATTGGTCACCGCTTTGGCAAAGGTGATCAGATCCGGCTGTAGCCCGAAGGTCTGGCTGCCCCACCAGCTGCCGGTTCGACCAAAACCGCAGATAACCTCATCGGCAATCAACAGAATGTCGCGCTCGTTGCAGATGCGCTGTAGCTCGGGCCAGTAGCTGTCCGGGGGTACGATCACACCGCCGGCACCCTGAACGGGTTCGGCAATAAATGCCGCGACGTTTTCCTCACCCAGTTCGTCGATCTTGCTCTCGAGCTCCCGCGCTACGCGCAAGCCAAAGCTCTGGGGGTCTTCACCCTCAGCGCCAAGTTCGAACCAGTGCGGCTGGTTGATATGGTGCACATAGTTGAGCCCGATCGCCTGCTCGTGCATCGCCTTCATACCACCGAGGGACGCGGCCGCAATCGTGCTGCCGTGGTAAGCGTTGTTGCGACTGATGATCTGTTTTTTCTGCGGCTTGCCCAGCAGGTCGTAGTAGCGGTGCACCAGTCGTATGTTGGTGTCATTGGCTTCGGAGCCTGAGTTGGTGAAGAACACATGCTCAAAGCCTGCCGGCGCCACTTTTGTCAGGGCCGTGGCCAGCTCTACTGCAGGCTGGTTGGAGCAGTTAAAGAAGTTGTTGTAATAGGGCAGTTGCTGCAGCTGATCAGAAATCGCCTGCTTGATGCGATCCTGGCTGTAGCCCAGATTGCAACACCACAGCCCCGACATGCCATCGAGCATCGCATTGCCGTCGCTGTCGAAGATAAACACGCCTTCGGCGCGGCTGAAGATTCGCCCATCTCCCTTTGCATAGTCGTGGAAGTCCGTGAAGGGGTGCAGATGGTGAGCCCGATCAAGAGCTTTGAGGGTTGCGGTATCAACAGTACTGTTCATTGAATCTGCCTCTATCGGGGTAGCGGGGAATCACCCGCGCCGGTGCTATAGTTTCATGGTTATTAACCGGGCCAGTGTGTCACAGCGCAATGCCGCTGCCATTACCCCAAAGGTGTTGCCGGGAACCGCCGGCCCGCAAGGATTTTTATGAGTAACAGCGCAGCAATTCTGGATCGTTTTCTGCAGGAGCATCCGGACGTCGAGCTTTTTGAAATTGTGTTGGCGGACCTCGCCGGTGGGCTGCGCGGCAAGTGGGTGACCCGCGACAAGATTGCCAGCGTCTTTGCCGGGGGCTTGAAGCTGCCGGTCAGTGCCGTCGTATTTGACAGCTGGGGAAGAGACGTAGAAGAGTGGGTGTTCGGTAGCGGCGATGGTGACGGTCGCTGCGTCGTAGAGCCTCGTACCCTGGCTGCCATGCCCTGGGGGCAGCGACCCATGGCACAGGTCCTGATCAGTCTCGATCTTGAGGATGGCAGTCCGAACCCGCTGGACCCCCGGCGGGTGCTATCGACGCTTGAGGCCCGGTTCCGGTCCCGGGGTCTGCAGCCCGTAGTAGCCAGTGAAATGGAGTTTTTTCTGCTAAAGACCGAGCGCGACAGCCAGGGTCGCCCGATGCACACTCAGGAGGACAGTCTCGGCGGCGCACTCGCAACCGGCCAGACCTACGGCCTTGAGGCAATGGCAGAAGTGGATGGACTTATGCATGCGGTGCGCGAATGCTGCGTTTTGCAGAATCTGCCGGTCGATACGCTGATCAAGGAGAGTGCACCTTCGCAGTATGAGATTAACCTTCTGCACAGCCCCGATGCGCTGCTGGCGGCCGATCAGACGCTCCTGCTCAAGCGCGCCATTCGAGGCATTGCCCGTGGCCATGAGCAGATTGCCACCTTCATGGCCAAACCGTTCGGTGACCTGGCGGGCAATGGCATGCACATGCACTGCAGCCTGCAGGACAGCAGCGGACGCAATGTGTTTAACGATGGAAGCGCCGAGGGCAGCCCGATACTGCGCCACGCTATCGCCGGCTGCATGGAAACGCTGCCGGATGTGATGTTGCTCCTCGCGCCGCATATGAATTCCTACCGGCGCTTCCAGCGAGGGATGCACGCCCCCCTTGCGCCCTGCTGGGGTTACGAGAACCGCACGGTTGCCCTTCGGGTGCCTGCGGGCAAGCCGGAAGCGATGCGCCTGGAGCACCGCGTTGCCGGGGCCGACGCGCAGCCGCACCTGGCCATTGCCGCCCTGCTGGCCGGCATGCTATTTGGCATCGAAAACAAACTGGAGCCCCCGGAGCCAATGGAAGGCAACGCCTGGGAGCAGCTCGAACCCAGTTTGCCGAGGCACTGGAACGAAGCGCTGGACCAGTTCCGTCAGTCGCGCTTTGTGGCGAACTATCTTGGGAGCGAGTTTCAGGAAGTCTACAGCCTGCTCAAGCAGCAGGAACTCGATGAGTTTGCCCGGCACGTCACGCCCCTGGAGTACGACACTAACCTTTGATGTACTGCCCGGGTCTTTGATGCGATGCCCGAAGCTGTGTAAGACGCTGCCCGGGCGCTCTGCGCAGGGGCGTTAACTTCAGCGCGCCGGTTTTTGCAGGTAGGAGACCAGCGTATCCCCGCCGCGGTAATCGCTGGCGCTCATGAGCGAGTCCAGAAATAAGTAGAACAGCTCGGCCTGGGAGCTGACTTCCAGTTTGGCGTAGGCATGTTTGCGGTGCAGCTTGACGGTCTCCACGGATATCCCGAGGCGCTCGGCGACAGACTTGGTGCTATGACCGTGAAGCACGAGATTGATGACCTGGGTTTCGCGCTCGGTGAGCAGGCTGGAGCCGAAGTCATCCAGGGCGAGATGCAGTTGCCGCCGTACGCCCTCGCCGCTGCCGCTTTCTGCGGCCCAGTGCTGTTTGCACAGCGCATCGACCGCAGGTCGCACGCTGCGCAGCGTGCGGATCTGCGACTGGCTGAAGCGGCGCTGCTGCAGGCGGCCCAGAGCGACATTCACAAATGCCCCTTCGCCGACCTCTACGAGAAACCCGCACTCATCCCGAAAACCACAGTTTCGGTACCAGCTGCGGTAGTACTCGCTTTCGTGAAAGCGCTCCGGGGCAAGTTCTTTGAGGCTGAACACACCAAACAGGCCTTCCTGAGCGGCGGCCTGGTAGAAGGGGTCGAGGAGAAATGCGCCGGCGAGAAAACGCTCCATGGTGTCGCTACCCCGGGCCCGGGGTGCTTCGCGATACACCAGTGAGGGCAGATCGCCGCGAGCGTAATGCAGGACGCTGGCGTCGTCGATCGGCAGCAGGCCCCGGAGCCCCTCCACAAGCCGGACGGCAAAGTTATCCGTGCGCAGCGCCGGCAGGCAGTTGGCGACCAGCTCAGACAGGGCGTTCAGTTTGAGATCCAGGCTATCGGTCACGGGAGACTCGATCGATTTCTTAAGGGGTTAGCGGTGACTGCATCATAGCCTCGAGACGCCCTGCGAGGAACCGGCGCAGCAGGGTGAGATGATTCACAGCTAACACCACTGCGGTATGGTTCTTGAGCCTTATCTGACGCATTATTAGCGCCATGAATAGTGCATCTGATGTAGCCGCTGCGGCGGTCAAGAAAACTCGCTGGGGCAAGCTGGACTGGCGCGACCCCTTTTCCCTGGATTCGCAGCTCAATGATGAGCAGCGCATGGTCCGTGACAGCGCGGCGCAATATGCGCAGGCCAGGCTCCAGCCGCGGGTGAAGGAAGCGTTTCGCCGCGAGGAGACGGATCTTGCGATATTTCGCGAGATGGGCGAGCTCGGCCTGCTCGGCGCGACCATCGAGGGCTATGGCTGCCCGGGTGTCGATTACACGAGCTACGGCCTGATTGCCCGGGAAGTCGAACGGGTGGATTCCGGCTATCGTTCGATGATGAGCGTGCAGTCCTCGCTGGTGATGTATCCGATCTACGCTTACGGGAGCGAGGCGCAGCGGGAAAAATATCTGCCAAAGCTGGCCACCGGCGAGTGGATCGGCTGCTTTGGTCTTACGGAGCCGGATCACGGTTCGGACCCGGGGAGCATGGTCACCCGCGCGCGCAGCGTTGACGGCGGATATCGCCTCAGCGGTGCCAAGATGTGGATCACCAACAGCCCGGTGGCTGACGTGTTTGTCGTCTGGGCAAAAACTGACGACGGCAAGATTCGTGGTTTTATCCTCGAAAAGGGCATGGAGGGTCTTTCGGCGCCCAAGATTGAGGGCAAGCTGGCGCTGCGCGCGTCGGTGACAGGCGAGATCGTGATGGATGAGGTGTTTGTTTCCGAGGAGCAGTTACTCCCCGGCGTGCAGGGCCTCAAAGGTCCTTTCGGTTGTCTGAACAACGCCCGCTACGGGATCGCCTGGGGTGCCCTGGGTGCCGCCGAGGCCTGCTGGTTTGCGGCGCGCGATTACACCATGGAGCGCAAGCAGTTTGATCGCCCCCTGGCGTCGAATCAGCTGATTCAGCTGAAGCTGGCCGATATGCAGACCGAGATCGCCCTCGGCCTTCAGGGTTGCGTGCGCGCCGGGCAGTTGATGGATAACGGTGAGATCGCTCCGGAACTGATTTCACTGATCAAGCGGAACTCCTGCGGTAAGGCCCTGCACGTGGCCCGTCAGGCCCGCGATATGCTCGGTGGCAACGGCATTTCTGACGAATATCCGGTGATGCGACATATGGTGAACCTTGAGGTTGTGAATACCTACGAAGGGACCCACGACGTTCACGCGCTGATTCTCGGCCGCACGCAGACCGATATACCCGCCTTCTGATGAGCGCTCTGAATGGCCTGCGCGTGCTGGATTTATCCCGCGTGCTCGCCGGTCCCTGGGCCAGCCAGACGCTTGCAGACCTTGGCGCCAATGTCATCAAGATTGAACGTCCTGACAGTGGCGACGACACCCGCGGTTGGGGTCCGCCCTGGCTGCAGACGCCCGATGGTGAAAACAGCAGCGAGTCCGCCTATTACCTGTGCACGAACCGCGGCAAGCGCTCGATCCGCGTGGACATGCAGAGCGAGGA
>CAZGGN010000179.1:0-5650 GCA_964525195.1 uncultured Congregibacter sp. | reverse complement strand
CGCTCAGCGAATCAGACAGCGCCGAACTGGCACTGATTCCCACCAGCAACATGGCAGCGTATCGGGCGTTCCACGAGACCATGCAGTGGCGCGGCGAGGTGCATCTGGACAGCAGCAATTGGGAGAAGTTTGTCAGCGGCCTTGAAAAGGCCTACGAATTGGATCCGGGCTTCACCCGCCCTATGGTTGAGGCGGTCGGCGCCATGGCTCTTCGGGTCTACGGCGGCGACAGAGATCTTCTCCCGCGCATCGAGGAGTTGATCGAGCGCATCGCTGAGGTCGCGCCGAACTCTGCGGATTTTTACATCGCCCAGAGCTTTTACTTTTACTACGTGCTGCGCGATTTTGAGCGGGCCGATACGCTGATCGCCCAAGCCCAGAAAATGGCACCCAGCGATCCTCGGCTGCTGGAAATACAGGCCTACATCAAACGTCGGAAGGGCGACTGGGAGGGGTATCTGGATACCGCCTATCGGGCCCGCGCCCTGGAGCCGCAGAATCCAAAACACCAGTACATGGTGGTAACACGATTAATGACCTTGCATCGCTACGCCGATGCGCTGGAAGAAGTGCAGGCCACCAACGTCGATGCGGCCGGACTGAATCTTCTGCGCACACAGCTAGCACTCTGGCGAGACCAGAACCTCGCCCGCTACGCAGAGGATTTACAGGCACTGGTGGGCAGCACCAGAGGCCGTCCCCGGGACTTTTACCTGTTCTCGCTCTGGGAGGCGCAACTGGCCCAGCGAAATTTTGCCGAGGCCGCGCTGCTTTTGGAACAAATGGAAAGCGTGCCAGCTGACGCGGCGATTCCACTGGATTATGTACCCGGTGACCTGCTGGCAAAACTCATGCACAGCCTGATCACCGGCGATGAGGAGGCGCTGAAGCAGCACCTGGCCCGCACGCTGCAGTTGCTGGGAGTCCCGGACAGCACGCCGGCGAATTACCCGTCCATCGGTCCTTCGGAGCTCGGGCTGATCGCACTGGCGAGCGGCAACAGGCAATACGTGATTGATCAATTGGGCACCGCCTGGAACGATCCGCAGAGGGATCGCGCGGAGTGGATGCTCGAGCGGGTCTACTACTGCCGGCTACTGAGTCTGGCCCAGGCCCTGGATCAGGCCAATGCCTGCCTGCGCAACGCCCTCGAGGAGCCCAGTCGGGCTCTCCCCTACCTTGAGCCCTACTCTCCGGCCTATGACGCGATTCGCAACACCCTGGCGTTTAAGCAGCTGCTTGGCGATCTGCGAGAAGCAGGAAAGATCAATTCACCGAACTGATCTGCCCGCACTACATTCGGTATCTCAGCCCGACAAAAAAGCGGCGACCAAACACGTCGTACAGCGCCGGCGCCGTGTTCGACTGAATTGCGCCCAGCCCCATCAGCGGTGGTTCTTCCTCAAAGATATTGCTCACGCCGCCGTACACCTCGGCGCGCTCGCCGAATTCAAAACGTCCGGATAACTCGAGATAACTGTGATCGCCGAGATTCCCCAGTTCGCTGGGGTAGCAGAACTGCGGTGATTGCTCGCAGGTGATGTCGAGATGGTTTTCGATATCACCGATCCATCGCCAATTCAGGGCGAGCGACAGCGGTCCGGAATAGTAGGTCAGACGCGTGCTCCCGCGATACTCGGGGATGATCTGAAACAGGGTCGGACCCAGCCGACAGGCACCACCGTAGTAACCCGCGCAGTCAATCTCGGCGTCTGTCGGCGTGGATTGCACGGTGTTTTCCATGGCGTAGTTAAAAAGCACCTGCAGGGTCATGTACGCGTCCGAGTCGGGCAGCGCGAGTCCGTCCCAGAGGTCAAAGCGATAATTAAGCGCCAGGTCGATACCTTCTGCCCGCAGCGTTGCAAGATTGAACTGGGGATTGGTGTACTCGCTGATATCCCCGGACGGGCCGCGCACCACGGGGCTGCAGAACTGGCTGTCGGGATTGTTGGATTGAGCACACAGATCCAGAGCACCTTCCAGGCCGATATCACCAATGGCATTGTCGATTTCAATGCGGTAGTAGTCGACGGATACCGACAGGTCTTCGGCCCAGCCTGGCTGGTACACCACACCGGCAGTGAGTGTGTCGCCCGTTTCAGGATCCAGTTCCGTGTTTCCGCCGCCGCGAAATTCCGTCAGGCCGATATCCGGCGTGGGTTGATACACACCTATCTGATCAGCGGGAATCCCCTGCGCGATACAGAGGTCGGTCAGACCCCGGCCGACAGGATCAGCCGATGCGGCACAGAAGTCGGCCTCGGGGCTGAGCAGATTGGTAGGCTGCTCAGCGGCCTGCGCAAAGAGCTCGTCGATATTCGGTGCTCGAACTGCGCGCTGGAGCATGGCTCTGAACCGCAGCGACGATACCGGCGCCCAGTCCACGCCCACTTTCCAGTTGTCGGCCACGCCGGAGAATTTGTAGTCAGAATAGCGGTAGCCGGCCTCCAGCCCGAGATACTCGGCAAAAGGCTGGTTCGCAAGAATCGGGACCAGCGCCTCGACGTACACCTCCGCCACATCCGTGGTGCCTGAAAGGGGCGCTGCCGCCAGAGCTCCGAGTACGCCTGCGCCGATAAAATTGGGATCGGGGTCCGAGCTCGAGGACAGCTCACGCCACTCCAGGCCGGCGGCAATACCTACCGGACCGGCCGGTAGTTCAAACGCGTCACCGGTCACAATCAGACTGACGATGTCCTCATCCACAGAGAAACTGTCAGTGATGTCCCCCGCGCGCAGAAAATCTGCTGCGTCTTCGGAAATCGTGAGCCCGAAGGGATTAAACGGTACACAGCCGCCGGAGGAGTCAAAGCACTCGCCCGTCGCGGGATCCGCCAACAGCCCCTGCTCAAAGCGGCTGGCGAAGACCGCGTTACCCGTGACCGGTTTGCCGCGAACCTGCGACGTGCTGTACGTCGCCTGCCAGTCCCATTGCGCGTTGATATCACCCTCAAGACCCAACACGACGCGCAAGGTATCCGCCTCGCGGTCTCCCTGACGCGGTCCGGTCTCCACCAGGCGTCTCCCAAAGGCAAATTGCGCCAGGCCATCGCCGTCAGGATCGTACTGGCTCGCAAACAATGCAGCCTGCTCAGGCGTGAGAAGCGGGTTATCCAGATTCACCAGCGCATTCACAAATGCCGGTGGCGGTGCGAGCTGCTGTGAGGACGATGTTTCGGAGTAGAGCACTTCGCCAAAGGCTTTTACGCGATCACTCAGCTGGTAGTTGCCAAACAGCGCTGCGGTGTTGCGTCGCAGGGGTACCTGCAGATAATTGTCCGGCTGAAAATTGTAATTCGCGGAATCCGGCCCGACCGCCGTTGGCGTGCCGTCCGCAGCGAAGGTGATTTGAACCGGCGGACCACCGCCCGGCAACGACGCTCTCGGGAATACTATTCTGCCGGCGGGAGTGATACCGCTGCCCTGAGGCACGAGTTGTCCAAAGGGCGGAGCAGAAAAACTCTCTCGCAGGCTCACCTCGGTAAACGCCCGATCCCCGGCAAACACGGGTTCGCGATCCTGGTAATTCAAAAATCCGGTCAGGTGACCGCGGTCATTGCCAAAACCAAAGGCCAGACTGATGTCGGCAACCTCTCCATCACCCTCTTCAAACGCGTCATATTGCGCGGTGACTTCCAATCCCTCGTACTCGTCATCGAGGATAAAGTTCACAACCCCGGCGATGGCGTCGGACCCGTAAACCGTGGAGGCCCCGCCGGTTACGATTTCGACACGCTTTAAGAGCTGGGACGGGATCACGTTGACATCAACAGCGCCGAAGGAATCGGAAGGCGCCATGCGCCGGCCGTTAAGTGTGACCAGGGTGCGGTTGGATCCGAGCCCGCGCAGGTTCAGGTTCGAGATGCCGTTGCCCGGATTGTTACTGCTGCGGTTGTTGAAGGGAACGAGCTGAGGCGCCTCGTTGACCAGATCCTCGATGGCCGTCACGCCCGACAGGGTAATCTGCTCGGCGTCGAGGGTTACCAGAGGGGAAATGGAAGTGAAGTCCTTACGCTTGATCCGCGAGCCGGTCACCACGACCTCTTCAATCTCGAGCCGGGGTCCCTCCGCGTTGCCCGTACCGGACTGGGCAATACTCTCCAACGAACTCAGGCAGCCAAGGCCGGCCAGCATATAGAACGCTTGTTTTTTCATGATGGGCTTCGGTTATCTTGGAATTGTGCCTAACAATACCCACATGCCAAGGCTATCGGCAACGTGCTTGGTAAAAATTGCCATAAAGGAGTCCGGGGCCAAAGTGCGGCCGCTGCCGTGACAACTGCCCCGGATCGCCCGATCTGCTACGCTCCGTGCTTCCTGAACAGAAACTGTCTCGATCCCATGCGCCGCGCCGCCACACAGAACCTGCAATGATTGATCGACGGCCGTTCACTTCCGCACGCGGATTGCCATTGTGATGCGCGGCTTGTTCTCCGAGCTACGCCGCCGCCGGGTTCTGCGAACGCTGGCGCTCTATATTCTCGGCGCCTGGGGACTGATGCAGGTCGCCGATGTCCTGCTGCCCGCGCTCTCACTGCCCGAATCCTTGATTCGCTACCTGCTGCTGGCTGCGGTTGCGGGATTCCCCGTGGCCTTGGTGTTTGGCTGGTTTTTTGACGTAACCGCCGATGGCATTCGACGCACGCCGCCGGCAACGGCGATCGATGCTGAAGAGGCAGGTCCTCTGCGCACCGCCGACTACCTGCTGCTGGCAGCGCTACTCCTGGTGCTGGGCCTGATCAGCTACGGCGTGCTGGAAAACGCTGATGAGCTGGACGCTGTGATTCCAACGGCGGAGCGCGCCGAGCGAGGCGACGGCCCCCCGGTAATCGGCGTTCTGCCCTTTGATTTTCTCGGTGGCAGCGAAGACGGCGAATTCTTCGCCGCCGGAGTGCACGATGATTTGCTCAATCGGCTGGCGCAGGTCGCTGGGCTGCGCGTGATTTCGCGGACATCCGTACTGGATTACTCGGGCTCGAGCAAAGGGATCCCACAGATTGGTAGGGAACTGGGTGCGGACGCGATTCTCGAGGGCGGAATTCGCATTGCGGGGGAGCAAATACGTGTGAACGTGCAGTTGATCGATGCGCGCAGCAACGACAACCTCTGGGCAGAAACCTATGACCGGCAGCTGAGCGCGAACAATATCTTTGCCGTGCAGTCCGAGATTGCCCGGGCGATTGCCGCTGCGCTACAGACCAGTCTGAGCCGCGAGGATGAGGAACAACTCACCCAGATACCCACATCCAATCTTGCCGCGTACCGCGCCTTCCATGAGGCCATGCGGTTCCAGGAGCAGACCAGTCCGGGCAGCAGCGGTTATCAAAGTACCTTTGAAGCAAAACTGGAGAAGGCAATCGCTCTGGATCCGCGCTTTACCCGCCCGATGATGGAACTCGTGGGTGCCATCGCGAGGGTCAACTTTCGCAACCAGGATCCCGAGGATATTGCGCGCATCGAAGGCCTGGTCGCACAGATCGGCGAGGTAGCACCGGGCTCAGCGGAACACCTGACTGCTCAGGCCTACTACTTTTACTACATCCTGCACGAGTACGATCGCGCCGATGAGCTCATCGACAGCGCCCGGGCCAAGTCGCCATCAGATACGCGGTTGCTGGAAATCCAGTCATGGATCAAGCGGCGCAAGGGT
>CAZGGN010000178.1:0-5672 GCA_964525195.1 uncultured Congregibacter sp. | reverse complement strand
GTTTCGCAGATCAACGAAGACGTCGCCGCGCATGGCGGCACGGAGGGCTTTCAGATCAAGCCCTCGGTATTGGTTCCACTCGGTCATAAGGACCACGGCATCCGCATTAGCAACAGCGTCTTCGATGCTGTCCATGTACTGGATGCTATCAGGCAGGAGATCCCGGGCTTCCTTCATTCCCTCGGGATCATGAGCGCGGATGATCGCGCCGCGGTCGGCGAGCGCCGGAAGAATGGCCAGGGCCGGGGCATCGCGCATGTCATCGGTTTCGGGTTTAAAGGTCAGGCCGAGTATCGCGATTTCCTTGTCTGCTTCGGAGCCGCCCAGGGCTTCACGGATCTTGGACACCATGCGCGCCTTTTGCGATGCGTTGACCTCTACAACGGCTTCCACGATGCGGCTGCTTACCCCGTGTTCCTGAGCCATCCGGGTGAGCGCCAGCGTGTCCTTGGGGAAACAGGAGCCGCCATAGCCCGGACCCGCGTGGAGAAATTTGTTGCCAATGCGCTTGTCCATGCCCATACCCTTGGCCACGGCATTGACATCCGCGCCGGTCTTTTCGCAGAGTTGGCTCATCTCATTAATGAAACTGATTTTTGTAGCCAGGAAGGCATTGGCCGCGTACTTGATCAGTTCGGCGCTCTCCAGATCGGTAACGAAAATGGGCGCTTCGATCAGGTTAAGAGGACGATAGAGTTCTCGCAGCAAAGCCTCCGCCCGCTCGGATTCGACGCCCAGAACGACCCGGTCGGGGCGCATGAAATCTCCGATTGCCGAGCCCTCGCGAAGAAATTCCGGATTGGACGCGATATCAAAGTCCGCATCCGGATTGCTTTTACCTACTACCCTCGCAACCTCCCGGGCTGTGCCAACAGGCACCGTCGACTTGTCGACAATTACCGTATAACCCTTGAGACTGTGGGCAATTTCTTCCGCGGCGGCGTAAACGTACTTGAGGTCTGCGTGGCCGTCGCCACGACGAGTGGGAGTGCCCACAGCGATGAAGACCAGGTCGGCGCCGGCCACACTGCTGGCCACGTCGGTACTGAAATGCAGCCGGCCTGCGCCGGCATTTTTGCGCACCAGGTCGTCCAGGCCGGGCTCGTAAATCGGTATCTGCCCCCGTCGCAAGGCGGCAATGCGCTCTTCCTGCTTGTCAACGCAGGTAACCGTCGCACCAAACTCCGCAAAACAGGCGCCGGATACCAGGCCAACGTAGCCCGCGCCGATCATAACGACATTCATCAGATGAACTTCCTCGTAAAACGAAAATTACAGGACTCTCTAGGGGCCTAGGTTAGCCGAGGGTGGATTTACTGTCTGTAGTAGTTCCGGTACCAGTCCACAAAACGGGCAATTCCCTGTTTAATGGGGGTTCCCGGTCGGTAGCCCACATAGTCTGACAGCGCATCGATATCGGCGAAGGTCGCGGGAACATCCCCCGCCTGCAGCGGCAGAAAGTCCTTGCGGGCCTCCTGCCCGAGAGCGTCTTCAATGGCGCCGATAAAGTCCATCAACGCAACGGGCTGGTTATTGCCTATGTTAAACAGCCGGTAGGGGGCGCTGCTGCTGCCCGGGTCCGGGGCTGCGGCGTCCCAGTCGGGGTTGGGGGTTGCGGGTTTGGCCAGCAGCCGCACGATTCCCTCGACGATGTCGTCGATGAAAGTGAAGTCACGCTGCATCTGTCCCTGATTGAAGACCTTGATTGGTTCACCCGCCAGAATGGCCTTCGTGAACAGAAACAGCGCCATATCGGGTCGTCCCCAGGGGCCGTAGACGGTGAAAAAGCGCAGGCCGGTGGTGGGTAGGCCATAGAGATGCGAATAGGTGTGGGCCATCAGTTCGTTGGTTTTTTTGTAGCCGCGTAGAGGGACACCGGGTGATCAACGTTGTCGTGCACCGAGAAAGGCATCCGCGTGTTCATGCCGTAGACCGAACTGCTCGATGCATAGACCAGCTGCGCTGTCTGCGCATGGCGACAGCATTCGAGAATGTTCATGAAGCCGTCGATATTGCTGCTGATGTAGGCCCGGGGATTCTCCAGAGAATAGCGAACACCGGCCTGGGCGGCGAGATTGACAACTGCATCGAAGCGGTGCGTGTCAAACAGCTTTTCGAGTCCGGCGCTATCTTCAAGGTTCAGCTGCGCAAAATGAAACCCCGCCTGCGCCTGCAACTGTGCAAGGCGATCCTGTTTGAGCTGCACTGAGTAATAGTCATTCAGGTTGTCCAGACCGACGACCTGATGCCCCTCGCTCAAAAGGCGCTGGCTGAGATGGAAACCAATAAAGCCGGCGGCTCCGGTAACGAGGACGATCATGCGCAGGGCTCCTGAGTAGTGGGATGCATGATAACAAACTCGACGATTGCCCTCCCGGACTATTCAGCGTCCCCAGAGACTGATAGCGTAAGCCGTCAGGTTTTTATCCAGAAGCAATCTATGACCAAACAGAAACGCGTGCTGCTTACCGGGGGCGCCGGCTACATTGGCTCGCACAGTTGTATTGCCTTTAGCGAAGCCGGCTACGAAGTCAGTCTGCTGGATAACTTTTCGAACAGTTCGCCGGCGGTTCTCGATCGCCTCGAGACGATTCTCGGCTATCGACCGGTGCTGCATGAGGTGGATATTCGTGACGAGGCGGCTTTGGGCGAAGTGCTGGCCTCGGTCAGTCCGGATGCGGTGGTGCACTTTGCCGGCTTAAAGGCGGTGGGAGAATCGGTTGCCGAGCCACTGCTCTATTACGACAACAACGTTGCGGGCACTCTGTGTTTGCTTCGTGCCATGCGGGCAACCGGCCAGCGCAATCTGGTGTTCAGTTCTTCTGCCACGGTATACGGCGATCCCGCCAGCGTCCCGATCACTGAGGAATTTCCGCGCAGTGCAACCAATCCCTATGGGCGCAGCAAGCTGATCATTGAAGATATTCTGCTTGATCTTGTGGCTTCGGATTCGAGCTGGAACGTCGCTTTGTTGCGCTACTTTAATCCTGTCGGAGCGCATGAGAGCGGATTGATCGGTGAAGATCCGTCCGGGATTCCGAACAATCTGATGCCCTTTGTTGCGCAGGTGGCGGTGGGTCGCCGGGAGCGTTTAAGCGTCTTTGGCGGGGACTATCCGACCCGCGACGGCACGGGGGTGCGCGACTACATTCATGTGGTGGATCTGGCAGAGGGGCATGTGTGTGCCCTGGGGGCCCTGGAGCGTTCGACCGGGCCCGGGCCTCTGATTGTGAATCTGGGTACGGGGACCGGCTACAGTGTGCTGGAGCTGGTAAAAGCCTTTGAGGATGCGAGCGGCAAGGCGGTTCCCTATGAAATTGTCGCCCGTCGTCCGGGGGATGTGGCGGAGTGCTATGCCGATCCACGGATGGCTCGCAGCCTTCTGGGGTGGAGCGCCCGCTTTGGCATCGAGCGCATGTGCGAGGACGCCTGGCGCTGGCAGTCCATGAATCCGGACGGGTTTAAGAGCTAGTTAACTGTCGGCCCAGAGCCAGGCGGCGCCGCGAACGCCGCTGCTGTCCCCGTGCATTGCCGGCAGCACGCGCGTTTTGCAGACGTCCGAGAAAATCTCTCGCTGCAGCAGCGCCGGCAGCTCTCCATACAGCGATGTCAGGTTTGAGAGTCCGCCGCCGAGCACAATAAGCTCCGGATCCAGCAGATTGACGACTGAGGCCAGGGCGACCGCCAGCATACGTGTATAGATGTCGAGCGTATGTTGGTGCAGCCTATCCGGAGCCGGGCTTGTCAGTTCAGATATTTTCAGGGGACTTTTGTGCAGCTGCGCGTGCGTCAGCGCCAATCCAGGCCCACTCAGCCACGTTTCAATGCAGTCCGATCGTCCGCAGTAGCAGGGTCGATTGTACTCGAGGGCCTGGGGAAGATGCCCGACGCGCTCCAGGGGTAAGCGGTTATGACCCCATTCGCCACTGATTCCATTCGGCCCGCGAAGCACGGTGCCACCAATGCAGAAGCCTCCGCCGACGCCGGTGCCCAGAATCACCGCAAACAGGCTTTGCGCTGCAGCCGCCGCGCCATCGGTAAACTCCGAAAGCGCCAGGCAGTCTGTGTCGTTGGCCATGCGCACCGCGCGCCTGCTGCGCTTTGCGAGATCCTCGCCAAGCTTTTTGCCGTTGAGCGCCGTGCTGTTGCAGTTGCGCATTAATCCCGAGGTCGGGGAGGGGGAGCCCGGGGTGCCAATGCCGATAGGCAGCGCTTTCTCGATAGAGAAGCCCTTGTTACGGGCCTGTGCTTCGACCAAGTCGCACAGCTGAGAGATTGCTGTCAGTACATCGTCGTAACTCTCGCTCGGCGTGGTGCAACGCTGCCTCTCAATACACTCATGTCGGGCGTTGAGTAGTGCTGCCTCGATTTTTGTGCCTCCAAGATCCACGCCGAGTAACAGGGTTTCCGGGCTCATGATGGATCTTCAGGGTCGCTGTCAAACGGCCGCACGCTGTTTGCTCCACCAGGCTATTCCCTGGGCGTTCAATGCCGCATCCATTCTCAGGCTGTCGCTTTCTGCAGTCGCCTCATTCGGGGGCAGGAGTCGTTCCAGTTCCCTGCGTGTGATACGGAGCACTTGCGCCTCCAAATCCTTCAGGTCGCCATCGAAGCTTCGTCCAAGCGCCGCGTAGGCGTCCAGCTGCCGCAGCAGGCGATCAAGCTGTGAGGGCTCAAAGGGAAGGGCTCCGTAATGAGTCAGATAGAAGCTTGCCGGCTGGGCTCGTGCCAGCTCTTGTGCTGAAGCCTGATACAAACCGGGATCAAATTGTGTCGGCGTCGTGGCCGGCATGAGGAAACTGCCGCCCGGGTAGCGCTGGCGAGCGTAGCTGACGCCGAACATATCACCACTGAACCAGCCACGGGAGCGGGTGTCGAACAGGCAGAAATGATGCTCTGCGTGGCCCCGCGTATGCAGCACCTGAAGTTCCCGCTTGCCCAGTAGCACCGTTTCGCCGTCTGTCAGTTCCCGCACGCGGGCCGCTTCGACCGGGATTATGTCGCCGTAAAGTTCGGCGAATAGCTGTTTGCCATAGACCTGCTCTGAACTCGCAATGAGGCGCCCAGGATCGATCATATGCCGCGCACCGCGGGGGTGAATCAGGAGTTCGGCGTTCGGGAACTGCGCCACGAGTGAGCCGGCGCCGCCTGCATGATCCAGATGGACGTGTGTCGGAATAACGTAGCGCAGCTGTGACCTGTCAATAGACAGGGCGCTCAGCGTGGCAAGAATGTTCTCAACGGTGCGCGAGGTGCCCGTTTCTATCAGGGCGCACTCGTCGCCCTCCACCATGAGGTAACAGCAGGCGATCCCGGGCGCCGTGTACAGCGCATCGATACAGTGAATGCCGTGGCCGATTGTTTTGAATAAAGGCACTGCCATGGCCCCACATCCTGCGTAAACCAGCTTACGCTCAAGCTGCTGGATCAATGTTGCAATCAGCTATTGCAAATCGTTACGAATGGTACCGGAGGCCTGACCCGGAAAGCTGTCGGGTTGCGATGCCTCCCTGTGCAATATACTAAATTAATCCATGGCATGAGGGCTTTTTATCTTGTGACGCAATGTTTCACCTTGTCTCCTATTAGTGCTCCTCAAGCTGGAGTGATCACGGGCTTGGATGAAGCAAGTGAGAAAAACCGGCGAAACCCTGGCATTCGTATCGTCGTGT
>CAZGGN010000177.1:0-5752 GCA_964525195.1 uncultured Congregibacter sp. | reverse complement strand
TTCTGGCTCTGGCCGCTACCGCCTACCACGCGGCAGTGCGTGCCGGTTCCGACGCCCTGCCTGAATTGATCATCGGTCACGGCGTCCTCGGTCGTTTACTGGCGCGGATCGTTGTCGCGCTGGGGGCACCGGCGCCGACCGTCTGGGAGACCAATCCCCAGCGCCACGCCGGAGCCGAGGGTTACCAGGTCATCGATCCACAGCGCGATACGCGACGCGACTATCGGGTCATAGCCGATGTCAGTGGCGCGAACGGGCTCCTGGATACCTTGATCGGTCATCTTGCCCCCGGTGGACATGTGATTCTCGCGGGCTTTTACCACGAGCCGCTCAATTTCGCTTTCCCTCCCGCGTTCCAGCGTGAGGTTTCAATGTCGGTCGCCGCTGAGTGGCAGAAGCCTGATCTTGCATCGGCGCTGTCTCTCGTTCGTGAGCGTACTTTGTCGCTCGACGGCCTGATCACTCACCAAGAGTCCGTTCGCGCCGCGGCACCTGCCTATCGCAGGGCGTTTGGCGATCCGGACTGCCTGAAAATGGTCCTCGACTGGAGGGGCAAGCACTAATGAATAAAGCAGTCACGCAATACACGCCGGGTGGCGATGAGGGCTCTCTCCTTGCGAGCTCCAGCGAAGGCGATTCGAAGACCCAAATTATTGCCATCTACGGTAAAGGCGGCATCGGCAAGAGTTTTACCCTGGCCAACCTGTCTTACATGATGGCTCAGCAGGGCAAGAAGGTGCTGCTGATTGGCTGTGATCCAAAGAGTGACACAACCTCCTTGCTGTTTGGCGGAAAGGCCTGTCCGACCATTATCGAGACGGCCTCAAAGAAAAAAGCCGCCGGCGAGGAGCTGGTGGTAGGCGATGTGTGCTTCAAGCGGGACGGGGTGTTCGCCATGGAGTTGGGCGGCCCTGAAGTGGGTCGAGGTTGCGGTGGTCGCGGCATCATCCACGGTTTTGAAACCCTCGAGAAACTCGGTTTCCACGATTGGGATTTTGACTACGTCCTGCTGGATTTTCTCGGCGACGTCGTGTGTGGCGGATTCGGTCTGCCGATTGCGCGCGACATGTGTCAGAAGGTGATCGTCGTAGCGTCCAATGATCTCCAGTCGCTGTATGTCGCCAACAATGTGTGCTCCGCAGTGGAATACTTCCGCCGTCTCGGTGGCAACGTCGGTGTCGCCGGCATGGTCACCAACAAGGACGATGGTACCGGCGAGGCTGCGGCCTTCTGCAAGGCAGCGGGTATTCCCGAGCTGGCGGCTATTCCTGCCGATGAGGATATCCGTCGCAAGAGCGCGAACTACGAAATCGTAGGGCGGCCCGATGGTCAGTGGGGCTCGCTTTTTTCCGCCCTGGCGGAACAGATCGCTGTGGCGCCCCCGCAGCAGCCCACGCCTCTCACCCAGGACGAACTCCTGAACTTGTTTGATGGCGATACGGTCGGGCGCAATGTGGTCCTTGAGCCCGCCACCGTTGACGAACTGTGTAATCCGGAAGCCCTCAACCGCCCGTCCCTGGAGGTGATTTACGACGATGTCTGATCCCGTCGCCACAATCGATCCAGCGAGCGTTATCGCGAGTTCCAAAGCGGAAGAAACCGTATCTGGCTGCCATGCCGGTGCCGACACGATGAAGGCGGCGGCTGCGAGTGCGGGCAAGTCCGAAGTCCTGGAGCAGTACGCGAAAGACTATCCATCCGGTCCACACGATCAGCCGCAAAGCATGTGTCCGGCTTTCGGTTCCCTGCGCGTCGGTCTGCGGATGCGCCGCACGGCAACCGTCCTTTGTGGTTCTGCCTGCTGTGTCTACGGCCTGACATTTACCTCGCATTTCTATGGCGCCCGACGCACCGTTGGTTATGTGCCCTTCGACTCGGAAACACTGGTTACCGGGAAGCTGTTTGAGGATCTGCGGGAAGCAACCTATAAGCTGGCGGATCCGGAAAAATACGACGCCATCGTACTGATCAATCTCTGTGTGCCTACCGCGTCCGGCGTTCCTCTGGATTTGCTGCCCAAAGAGATCAACGGCGTGCGCATAGTGGGTATCGATGTCCCCGGATTTGGTGTGCCCACGCACGCCGAAGCGAAAGATATTCTGGCCGGCGCGATGCTCGCCTATGCACGTAGCGAGGCAGAGCAGGGCCCGGTTGCAAGACCTTCGGAGGAGGCCAGTGGTCGTCCCACGATTGCTCTGGTCGGTGAGATTTTTCCGGTCGATGCCATCATGATCGGCCGTATGCTCGAGCCGCTGGGTCTGGCGGCGGGGCCGATCGTGCCTACACGCGAATGGCGTGAGCTGTACGCCGCACTGGCCAGCCCGATCGCCGCGATGTTACATCCCTTTTACAAGGCTACTGCGCGGCAATTCACCGCTGCGGGTCGCAGTCTGGTTGGCTCTGCACCGGTGGGTCATGACGGTACGGCGGCCTGGTTGTCGGCAATTGCCGAGCAGGCAGGAGTCAAAGCGGAGGTTTCCGCAAAGGCGAGCAATGCGCTACTTCCCGCTATAAAAGGCGCTCTCGCTGCGGCGCCGATCAAGGCACGGATGACCTTGTCGGGTTACGAAGGCTCCGAATTGCTGGTTGCGAGATTGTTGATTGAAGCGGGCGCGGATCTGCGCTACGTCGGCACCGCCTGCCCTCGCACCGAATGGTCTGATGACGATCGCAGCTGGCTTGAGGCGAAGGGTGTACATATCAATTACCGCGCTTCCCTTGAGGAAGACATTGCGGCGGTTGAGGAATTTAAGCCTGATCTGGCGGTGGGTACGACACCGGTAGTTCAGCACGCGAAAGAACAGGGTATTCCCGGGCTTTACTTCACCAACCTGATTTCTGCGCGGCCACTGATGGGCCCCGCAGGACCTGGTTCTCTGGCGCAGGTGATCAATGCTGCGGTTGCCAATCGCGAGAGGTTTACGCGCATGGAGTCGTTTTTCGCCGGTGTCGGCGAAGGTGATACCTCCGGCATCTGGCCTTCGAGCGCACCGGGGAGGGCTGCCTGATGTTGGTGCTCGACCACGACCGCGCTGGCGGCTACTGGGGCAGTGTTTACGTGTTCACCGCGGTCAAGGGACTGCAGGTGATTATCGATGGCCCGGTGGGTTGCGAAAACCTTCCGGTCACTTCTGTACTGCACTACACCGATGCGCTGCCACCGCATGAACTCCCGATTGTTGTCACCGGACTTGCGGAAGAAGAACTGGGTCAAACCGGTACCGAAGGGGCGATGCGCCGCGCGCACAAGGCCCTGGACCCGGATCGTCCCTCGGTCGTGGTTACCGGCTCTATTGCCGAAATGATCGGCGGTGGTGTGACACCCCGTGACACGAATATCGAGCGATTCCTGCCGCGCACGATCGACGAAGACCAGTGGCAAAGCGCAGATCGCGCTCTGTACTGGCTGTGGGATCGCTACGGCAAGCCCAAGGGTAAAAAGAAAGCCAAAGCAGCGCCTAAGGTCGAAGGCGCGAAGCCCAAAGTGAATATCATTGGCCCGATTTACGGCTGCTTCAACACTTGGTCGGATCTGGCAGAGATACAGAGACTGATCGAAGGTATCGGCGCCGAGGTCAATTTAAGCTTCCCGATGGGTGTGCATCTCGATGAGGTGCCGAAGCTGGCGGACGCAGAAGTGAATGTCTGCATGTATCGCGAGTTTGGTCGCAAGCTTTGCGAAGCACTCGAGAAACCTTACCTCCAGGCGCCGATCGGTCTGCATTCGACGACAGCGTTTCTCGAGTCCCTGGGTGAGCTGCTGGGCCTGGATCCGCAGCCCTTCATCGAGCGCGAGAAACACAGCACGATCAAGCCGCTCTGGGATCTCTGGCGGTCGGTGACCCAGGATTTCTTCGGTACGGCCAACTTTGGTATCGCGGCGAGTGAAACTTACGCTCGAGGCGTGCGCCATTATCTTGAAGAAGAGCTTGGGCTGCCCTGCAGCTTTGCTTTCTCTCGCTGCGCCGGTGCCAAGACAGACAACGAGAAAGTGCGTGCGGCGATTAGCGACAATCCGCCACTCATTGTTTTTGGCAGTTACAACGAACGGATGTATATCGCCGAGAACCAGGGCAAGTCGATCTATATTCCGGCTTCCCTCCCCGGCTCGATTATCCGCCGACACACGGGAACACCCTTTATGGGCTATGCCGGGGCCTGCTACATCCTGCAGGAAGTTTGCAACGCACTGTTTGATGCGCTGTTTCACATCCTGCCGCTCGGTACAGACCTCGACCGGATTGACGCGACTCCCGCTCGTTTCAACAACGAACTCGGCTGGGAACCCGAAGCCGAAAGGCTCCTTGAGCAACTTATTGAGCGAGAGCCCGTTCTGGTGCGCATCTCTGCCGCGAAGCGATTACGCGATGCCGCTGAGCAGCGTGCGCGTGAGCTCAGTGCGGCGAAGGTTGGCGTTGAGCACTTTGATCCTAAGCATCGCGCCATGGTGTCGGCGCCTGCTGTTGATGAGCTTGAAACCGTATGACAGCTACGACAAAGCAAGTGAGTGCAGTGGGGGTGAGCCCCGGAGGTGGTCAAAGCATGGTGAGCATCGGAGACGGACATTTGGAGTCTGAGCAGACTCGACGGACGGATCGGCGCGATTACCGGTTTTTACTCGCGCTGGCGGTGTCCTGGTTTTTTGTGATCAGTGTTCTGACGCGGCTGCTGCCGCGCGGCCTGCGTCCTTTTGCGGCCAGCGGACCTGAGCACGAATCCTGTTTTGAGGAAGCGCGGCGTATGGCGCATGCGGTAATTCCCTATGCGTTCGAATGGTAGTTAGACAAACACAGTTAAACCCGGCGCAAAGTTGCCGGGCGCGAATTTTTGATGTTTTCCCGTCTACGGCGGGCTGGGAGGTGACGGCATGTCCATGTTGAGCTTTGAGAGAAAGTACCGAGTACGTGGTGGCACGCTACTGGGTGGCGATCTCTTTGATTTTTGGGTGGGGCCTTTGTATGTCGGCTTCTTTGGTTTAACGACAGTATTCTTCAGTATCGTGGGCACTGCGCTGATTCTCTATGGTGCGTCACAGGGCTCTACCTGGAACGTGTGGCAGATTAATATCGCGCCGCCGGATCTCAAGTACGGTCTCGGTCTCGCTCCAATGATGGAGGGCGGGCTGTGGCAGATCATCACGCTCTGTGCGTTAGGTGCATTTATCTCCTGGGCTCTTCGGGAGGTTGAAATATCCCGAAAACTGGGCATGGGGCTGCATGTGCCGTTTGCCTTTGCAGTGGCGATTTTTGCTTACGTCGCGCTGGTAGTTATCCGACCATTCCTCCTCGGCGCGTGGGGACATGGTTTCCCCTACGGGATTCTCAGTCACCTCGACTGGGTATCGAATGTTGGTTACCAGTACCTGCACTTCCATTACAACCCGGCTCACATGCTCGCCGTGTCGTTCTTTTTCACGACAACCCTCGCGCTGTCCATGCACGGATCGCTGATCCTCATGGTGACAAACCCGGGCGAAGACGATCCGGTAGTAAAGACCGGAGAGCATGAAAATACGTTTTTCCGCGATGACGTCGGCTATTCCATCGGAGCTTTAGGTATTCACCGTCTGGGACTGTTCCTGGCGCTGTCTGCCGGTTTCTGGAGTGCCGTGTGCATCATTATAAGTGGCCCCTTCTGGACGCGCGGTTGGCCGGAATGGTGGAACTGGTGGCTTGAACTGCCGGTCTGGTCGTAAGGGGAGATAAGCGATGACTGTTGAATATCAGAACATCTTTACCAGGGTCCAGGTTCG
>CAZGGN010000176.1:1350-5783 GCA_964525195.1 uncultured Congregibacter sp. | reverse complement strand
GCTTGAGGAGCCGCCCCTGAGCGCTTGCCGCATCAATGTATTCCTGTATTGACGCCCGGGCAGCTTCGCTGATCACGGGGCCCACGTCGGTGGCGAGGAGCCAGGGGTCGCCCAGTTCGAGTTCATCCATGGCACCGAAGAGCATCTCGAGCAGGATGTCGGCTACATCGTCCTGGACATAAAGAACCCGCAGCGCAGAGCAGCGCTGCCCGGCGGATTGGAAAGCCGACGCCAGCGCATCGCGAATGGCCTGCTCCGGGAGCGCCGTCGAGTCTACTATTCCGGCGTTAATGCCGCCGGTCTCTGCGATCAGTGGCGCCGAGGGAGACATATGCCGCGCCATGCTCTGATTGATGGCTTTGGCTGTTGCGGTCGAGCCGGTAAAGCAGACGCCGTCGACTTTGTCCGACTGGGTCAGGGCGCGGCCGGCGCTTTGTCCATCTCCCGGTAAAAACTGCAGAACCTCCCGGGGAACGCCGGCGGCGTGCAGTAGTTTTATCGCCGCGGCGGCAATCAGGGGGGTGCTCTCGGCGGGTTTGGCGAGTACGCCGTTTCCGGCGGCCAGGGCAGCGGCTATCTGTCCGGTGAAAATCGCCAGGGGGAAGTTCCAGGGCGAAATACACGTCACGATGCCTCGCGCCTGAGCATGGGCGAAGTCCTCGCCGCGATTGGCGTAGTAGCGCAGAAAGTCTACGGCCTCGCGGATCTCGGCTACCGCATCGGGGGCGCATTTGCCCGCCTCTCTGGCCAGCAGGGCCATCAGCTCACCGGTGTTGCTTTCAAACAGCTCCGCTGCCCGGCGGAGGGTGAATGCACGCTGGTGCGCGCCCGCATCATCCCAGTTCTGCGCCGCATCAAGCGCCCACTGGCAGTCCTCAGGCGTGGCTTCAGTGACAAAGCCGACAATGTCATCAGGCCTGGAGGGGTTCACAATCTCTCGCTGTTCACTGGCAGTGAATGCGACGGCCATCAGGGGTTCCGCGTGCCACTGGGCCTGGGCAAAACGATCCCGGGCGAGATCGAGTTCGCGAACCACATTGCTGTTCGTAAGATCCCAGCCTCTGGCCGCTTTGCGCGCCGGAGCATAAATGTCATCCGGAGCGCTGAGTGATGCGGGGCGCGGGGCCTTAATGGTCGACAGATTATCGAAAGGATCCGCTGCCAGCGACAGGGGAGAAATAGCCGGGTCCACTACCTTGTGCACGAAGGATGAGTTGGCGCCGTTCTCCAGGAGTCTGCGCACGAGATAGGCGAGCAGATCCTTGTGCGGCCCGACGGGGGCATAAATGCGGCAATTCGCCCCGTCCTTCAGGAGTTGGTTAAACAGGGTTTCGCCCATGCCGTGGAGGCGCTGAAATTCGTAGCTCGCCCCCTTGTCGGCAAGCTCGAGTATTGTCGCTGCGGTCTGGGCGTTGTGCGTTGCAAATTGTGGATAGATGCGGTCGGTCATCCCCAGGAGTTTTGCGGCACAGCAAATGTAGGAGGTATCGGTTGCGCTGCGGCGGGTGAAGACCGGATAGTCCGATGCGCCCTCGACCTGCGCCTGCTTGATCTCCGAATCCCAATAGGCGCCCTTGACCAGGCGCACCATGATTCGCCGATCGAGGCTGTCTGCCAGCGAGTACAGCCAGTCGATAACCGGTGCCGCGCGCTTCTGGTAAGCCTGCACGACCACGCCGAAGCCATCCCAGTCGGCCAGAGAATCATCGGAGATTGCGGCCTTCACGATATGCAGAAAAGGCTCGAGTCGCTGCGATTCCTCAGCATCAACGTTGAGCCCGAGGTTGGCTTTCCTGGCGAGCCTGGCCAGTGCGTTGAGCCGCGGTGCAAGTTCCCGAAGCAGTCGCGGTGTCTTGGCGTACTCAAAACGCGGGTGCAGAGCGGAGAGTTTTACGGAGATGCCAGGGCGTTCGTGCATGGGGCCATCACCGGCGGTTTTGCCGATGGCCTCAATGGCCTGGGCATAGGCTTCGTAATACGCGTCAGCATCAGCCTGGGTCAGTGCGGCCTCGCCGAGCATATCGAAGGAGTAGCGAAAGCCCCGACGGGTTTCCTCTTCTGCCCGCTCGATGGCCTCTTCGATGGTCTGCCCGAGTACAAACTGATTTCCCATTTCACGCATCGCGCGTTTCACCGCCAGGCGAACGACGGGCTCGCCGAGACGTTTGACCGCTCGATTCAGCAGGCCGGAGACGCTGGCTGAATTGTCCTCATCGAGAACCCGGCCGGTCATCATCAGGGCGATGGTTGAGGCGTTGACCACAGCTGATCCGGATTTACCGATATGCTCGCGCCACTGGTAGGGCGTGATTTTGTCTTCGATAAGCGCATCAATCGTGCCCGGATCGGGGACCCGGAGCAGGGCCTCGGCCAGGCACATCAGGGCGATGCCCTCGTTTGTAGAAAGGCCATATTCCGCCAGAAACATCTCCATAAGCCCGGGATTACCGGAGCCGCGAATACGCTCGATGAGACCGACGGCGCGCTCCTGGGCGCGCTGGCGAACCGAAAGATCGATGCCCGCTCCGCCCACCAGTGCGGCGAGTATTTCGCGCTCATCTGCAACGTGACTGGCTCGAATAGCATCGAGCTCACCGTTATCCAAAATTGCCATCGGCTGATCCATAGACGTTAAAGCTTGGTTCATTTTCAGGCTCCCCGATTGGCTAATCAAGCACTGGCAGAGGCCAGCTCAGAGCGTCCGGCCATGGTGAGTGTCATATGGTCATGGCGTCGGCTGATGTCGCGCTCGGGCCTCTCGCTGAAGAGACTGACAGAGACCGCGGCGATCATGCTGATGGCAAAGCCCGGCACAATTTCGTAGAGATAGGTGGAGAGTGGTTCGCCCCCAATTTCGAGTGGCGCATAAATCCAGACCAGTACCGTGACTGCGCCGCTGATCATCCCGGCCAGGGCGCCATCGCGGGTCAGTCGCTTCCAGAACAGGCTGAGGAGGATGATCGGGCCGAAGGCCGCGCCAAAGCCGGCCCAGGCGTTGCTTACCAGGGACAGAATCGAGGCGGAGCGGTCAAAGGCCAGAAGGACTGCGACGATGGAGACCGCCAGCACCGACAGGCGTCCAATCAGCACCAGTTCTTTCTGGCTGGCGCTGCGCCGTACAAAGGTCTTGTAGAAATCTTCCGTCAGCGAACTGGATGACACCAGCAGCTGGGAGGAAATTGTGCTCATAATTGCCGCCAGAATGGCGGCCAGGAGGAAACCTCCGACCAGCGGATGAAAGAGTACCTGGGAGAGCAGGATAAATATTGTCTCCGGATCGACCAGGGTGCTCCCGGTGCTACTCACATAGGCCGCTCCGGCAATCCCGGTGCCTATTGCGCCAAGGACCGTCACCAGCATCCAGCTCATGCCGATGTGCCGCGCGGTCGCCACCTCCGGGAGTGAGCGAATCGCCATGAAGCGCACAATGATGTGCGGTTGTCCAAAATAGCCCAGTCCCCAGGACAGGCTCGAAATTAAACCGACCACCGATACCCCGGTAAACCAGCTGAGCATCGCCGGATCGACCGCCCGAATATCGCTCGCTGTCGCCCCCAGTCCGCCGAGCTTCACAATGGCTACGACGGGAACCATGACCAGGGCGACGAACATGATCACGCCCTGTACGAAGTCCGTGAGGCTCACTGCCAGAAACCCGCCAAACAGCGTATAGGCAACGACAACGCCGGCAGTAAGAAACAGGCCGAGCTCATAGCTAAGCCCAAAGGAGGATTCGAAGAGCTTGCCACCGGCCACCACGCCGGAGGAGGTATACAGGGTAAAAAAGACAACGATCACCAGAGAGGAAATCACTCTCAGCGCGCGGGACTTGTCGTCAAAGCGTTTTTCAAAGTAGTCGGGGATGGTGATGGCATCGTCTGCGATCTCCGTGTACACCCGCAGTCGCGGCGCAACCAGTCGATAGTTGAGGTAGGCGCCGATGACCAGGCCCACGGCAATCCACACTGCGCTGAAGCCCGCAAGGTAGATTGCACCGGGGAGTCCCATCAGCATCCAACCGCTCATATCTGACGCGCCGGCAGACAGCGCGGCGACGGCCGGATGCAGCTGGCGACCGCCGAGCATATATTCGGAGACATCGCTCGTGGAGTTGCGGTAGGCGTAGTAACCAATGCCCATCATGAGCAGGAAATACGCCACCAGCGAGAAAATAGTATAGGTAGACATGCTATTAGCTCCTTGTCTGGCCGCTGCCGCGGACTGTGTATTTGAAGCTGGTGAGTTGCTCGAGACCGACCGGACCCCGGGCGTGCATCTTGCCTGTGGCGATGCCTATTTCCGCGCCCATGCCAAACTCTCCCCCGTCGGAAAACTGCGTCGACGCGTTATGCATAACGACGGCAGAGTCGATCCGGTTGAGGAAGGCTTCGGCGACCTCGGGGTCGTCGGTGATGATCGCGTCCGTATGTCCC
>CAZGGN010000176.1:0-1340 GCA_964525195.1 uncultured Congregibacter sp. | reverse complement strand
GCTGGCCGGCTACCAGGTCCTCGTCGTGGGACCGCCGGCCGTCAAGCGCGTCCACAGCGTGGTCGGCAAGGGTGTCCGCGACGAGTTCTTCGCCACGTTCCAGACCACCGACGAGTTCATGCCGGAGCTCGTCCAGCCCCGGTTCGTCGGTGATGATCGCGTCCGTATGTCCCGAGGAGTGCACACTGATGAATTCAAAGGCCTCCTTTGCGCCCTCCACAACCTTGAGTGACAGGACGGCGTCCAGGTACTCCTCATCCCAGTCAGTCTGGCTGGCCTCCTTGATCCGCGCGTCGCAGGCCCGGGCGCTGGCATCGCCACGCAGTTCGCAGTCGGGCATGGCATCGGCGAGCATCGGAATAAACGTCGGGGCAATCGCGGCATCCACGACCAGACTTTCTGTGGCGCCGCAGATACCGGTTCTGCGCATCTTCGCGTTGCGCACGATATCCACCGCCTCCTGCAGATTGGCCGAGGCGTGGATATAGCTGTGGCAATTGCCATCGAGGTGCAACAGCGTGGGAACCCGGGCCTCATCCCGCACCAGGGTCACGAGGCCGCGGCCACCCCGGGGTATCACGAGGTCTACGTGATCGACGCAGCGCAGGAGCGCTCCTACCGCGGCCCGATCTGGTGTATCCACCAGCTGCACACATTCAGCGGGCAGGCCGGCCGCTGCCAGTCCCGCCTGCAGGGCGCCGACGATCAGTCGGGTGGAGTTCCGACTTTCGGAGCCGCCGCGAAGAATGATTGCGTTACTGGACTTCAGGCACAGCGCTCCGGCGTCGGCGCCGACATTGGGCCGCGATTCATAGATCATTCCAATCACGCCGATCGGGGTCGCGACGCGCCGGATGTTGAGGCCATTCGGTCGGGTTGTATCCATCAACAGGCGGCCGACCGGATCGGGCAGTTCGGCGACTTGCTCCAGCGCCTGCGCCATCGCCTCAATACGCTCTGCATCGAGGCGCAGGCGGTCAACAAAGGAGTCGGGCTTTCCGCCGTCCCGCGCCTCTGTGACATCTTTTTCATTGGCCTCTACCAGCTCTGCGCTGCGATTGCGAAGCGCCCCTGCAGCGGCGCGCAGCGCGGTGTTTTTTTGCTCCGTCGTGGCCGTCGCAAGGGACTTTGCGGCGCGGCGAGCGCGTTGGCCAAGCTCATCGATATAGTCGCTGGCGGTCAGTTCCGGATAGTCGAGAATATTGCTGGCCTTGCTGGTCACAGATTGGGTTCCTTGCTGGCTATGGGTTAGTCGGTTTGTGTGGGCAGGGCGCTCGATGCCCTACGCAATACAGTTGTCGTGCTCGGATACTTGTTGCAATCGATAGATAGCGTAAGAG
>CAZGGN010000175.1:0-5845 GCA_964525195.1 uncultured Congregibacter sp. | reverse complement strand
GGAGCGGACCTGAAGCTCCGCAATCGTGAGCCGGCTGATATCGAAAGCGACAGGCAGCCAGGGCAGCGGGGCGCTCAAGGGCGGGAATTCCGCCTCGGGATCGGCGTTTGCAAACTGCAGAGTGACCCGCTGCGCATTGGCGGACTCAATGCACACCGTGCTGCGCAGCAGACACCACCAGGCCATTCTCAGGGAGAGATCCTGAACTTCCGCGCGAAGGTCTTCACTCTCGTAGCGAATCTCGCGGACCTCGACGCCGCCCAGGAGTGAGCCCCTGATGTCCCGGGCGGTCAGGGGCAACCGCGCCTCAACAAACGCCAGCGCCCAACGCGCGCCGACGTTACTGCCGAGCAGAACGATGGGGGCTGCAAGCATCAGCGCCAGCACCGCCAGTAGGAGAAAAGAGGCCACGGAGCGGATCAAAACTCGGCCCCGATGTTGATGTGCACACGCCAGGAACCGTCGCTATCCGACACGGGGTTGGCAAGCTCAAAGCGCAGGGCGCCCACCGGAGACAGGTAGTGCACGCCAAAGCCCACGCCCACATTGGTCTCAAAGTCGCCGTTGTCAAAAGCATCCCCGGCATCAACAAAAAGGGCTCCGCGCCAGTGTTCCCTGAAGTAGCGCTGAATCTCCAGAGAGCCGGTGAGTAGCCGGGTGCCGCCAACGACCAGGGAGCCCTGCCGGGGCGAGCGACCCAGGTCACCGGCAGTCACCTTGCGCCCGAGCGACTGGTAGGCAAAACCCCGAATGCTGTTATCGCCCCCGGCAAAAAACGCCAGTGAAGGCGGCAGAGCCAGCGGCGAATCCGTACTGCTCCAAAGATATCCGGCCTCTCCCCGGGCGACCAGACGCCAGCGTTCACCCAGACTGTGCAAACCGGTAAAGCTCCCGTAGAAACGGGCGATATCCGAATCAGAACCGAGATCGGAGGACGCGAGCTCAACGCTGTAAAACTGGCGAAGCCCCCGACTCGGATCTACCGCATTGCCGCGGCGACTCTGCGTCGAAAAACTGCCACCAGCCAGTCGGAACCGCGCGTTAAAGTCTTCACTGAACACCCCCCAGCTTTCATCCAGGGAACGCAGCTGCAGGCCGCGCAGGCTCGCTCCAGAGGTGAGCTCCCGACGCAGACGCAGCTCACGCTGGGTACTGTTGAGGTCGCCAAACTCATTGTCCTCAAGGCGGGCGATGAACTGCAGGATATCGTTCGCCGGATCATCCAGGGGAATACTGTAAGTCACGCGAGCCTGGGGATTGACCGGCGACCAGCGGAGCACGGATTCCTGGCTGTGCCCGTAGCGATTAAGCCTTGGACTGCGCCAGGCAATGCTCACGCGCTCCTCCGTATCGGTGCTGTAGCCAAGCCCCAGCGCATAACTATGGCGCGGCGCGGAAATCAGCCTGACCTGAATGGGCACCTGCTGCGCGGTTCGGGCGGCCACGTCTGGCTGGACCGTTACCCCGGCAAAATAGCCCAGACGCATGAGGCGCTGACGAAGTTCCAGCAGCAGTCGCTGCTCGTAACCATCGCCAGTCTGAAAGGGCAGCAACTGGGACAGCAGTTCCGGGGCGAGAAGCGACTCGTCCACGGCCACGGTGCCAAAGCCGTAGCGCGGACCGCTGTCAAAACTCAGCATCAGCCGCGCCTCGCCCGCCGCGACATCGATAGCAATACGATTTTGTTCGAGGCGGGCATCGAAGTAACCCCGACGAGTGGCGAGCTGTTGCAATTCGCTCTTCAGCGATTCGTAGCGACCGTGGTGCAGGACATCACCGACTTTGGGTGCGCGGCTATTGAGCAGATTCTGCAATAGCGGATCACCCTCCCCCTCGCCGGTGAGTTGCACTGTCACCGCGGCGTAACGCAGGGGTTCGCCCTCGCGCACGGAAATCGTCGCCACCCAGGGGTCGCGGCTGCGATCCACCTTAAGGCTGACCTCATGGTCGTAGAAACCCAGTGCCTGCAAAGCCTGAGCCGTGCGCGTCGGCGCTGTGACCAGAAAGCGCTCTGCCGCGATACTGTCTTTTAGCGAGTCGCCCAGATAGGCGCGAATGTTCTCCCGGGATTCTTTACCGGCGCCCTCAATCAGATAGCGCAACCCCGCCGCCTGACTCACGCCCGGCAGCAGCGTGAAGAGGACCATAGCGGCGAGCAGCGAGCGCAGCCAAAGGTACATGCAAAGGACTCAGGAGGCTGTGGCGGCGCCCCAGAAGTTGAACCCCGCAAAGCGCGGGGTGCTGGGGAGGTACATGCTTTCAAGCTCCGTCGACACAAACCCGCCCTCGCCAAGCAGCGCGGGGATATCGCGGTTGAGATGGCAGCCTCCGGCCAGCGCGCCCCAGGGCCGATCGAGGCGGTCCTGCCAGCGTCGAACCGCCGCGTCCGGAGCACGGCCATGCTCGGCAAACAGCAGCACACCGCCGGGGCGCAATACGCGCGCCATCCCGGCGAGCGCCTTGATCGGATCCGGAATCGTACACAGGCTGTAGGTCATCACAATCGTATCGACACTGTCATCAGCCAGCGGGATTTCCTCACCCGGCAGGCCGATGAATTCGACAGGAAAGACAAGATTTCTCGCGCGCTCACCGGCCAGTTTCCAGGACCGCTCGGAGGGGTCGAGACCTATCAGCCGATCGACCCTGGCGGGGTCGTAGTAGGGAAGATTCAGGCCCGTGCCAATACCGATCTCGAGAATCGTCCCGCTGGCCCGGGGCACGATTTTCTCACGCTGCTTCATAATGGGCCGACTGCCGCAGGCACAGTTGATAAAGTGCGGAAGCAGGTGTCGCTCGTAAAAGCTCATGCAGATTCCTGATGGTGGCCGTCGCTCTGGTGCCGGGCATTATAAGGCTCCGGGCGCAAAACGTCCCTGCGCCGGCGGAGTTCATGGCCAGTTTCCCCTTCGGGGGCTTCCCCTGCAAAGAACTCGACAGCGCGACAAGCATGTAGCAGGATGCGGCCTTTCTCAGCCCGGGCCTTGCTTACCCCATGAACCTGCACATCATTACCACTGGCGGCACAATCGACAAAATCTACTTCGATGCAAAAAGTGACTATCAGGTCGGCGCGCCGGTGATTGGCGAACTGTTGGACAGTATGGGCGCCAATTTCCCCTACACGGTCGAATCGGCGATGCGCAAGGACAGCCTGGAGCTCACCGATGCTGATCGCCAGCAAATCCGTGACAGCGTCGAACGCTGCAGCGAGCTTCAGGTACTGATCACTCACGGCACCGACGGTATGGTCACGACGGGCAAGGCGCTGAAAGGCATAGCGGGCAAAACGATCGTGCTCACCGGCGCGCTGCAGCCGGCGGCGTTCAAAAGCTCCGATGCAATATTTAACATCGGCTGCGCGATCGGTGCGCTGCAGGCGGCCAGGCCCGGGGTGTATATCGCCATGAACGGCGAATTGTTTGATATCGATAATGTGCGGAAAAATCTCGAGGCCAATCGCTTCGAGGCCCTGAACTGAGATCGCGGCGAGCCGCTCGCCGGACGGGAGCCCTCAGCTCGCGTCGGGAGCCCTCAGCTCGCGTCGGAAGCCCTCAGCTCGCGTCGGGAGCATCCTGTGCACTGGCGGTCCCGTTCCCGCCGACCTTGAAAACATAGGTCAGCGCCGGCAGGAAGACCAGCGCGCCGACCATGTTCCAGAAGAACATAAAGGTCAGCATCAGCCCCATGTCGGCCTGAAACTTGATCGGTGAGTAAATCCATGTCCCGACGCCGATGGCCAGGGTCAGGCCGGTAAACGCCACGGCCGTACCGCTGCTCTTCAGGGCTTCGAAATAAGCGATGCGAAGCGGCTCGCCCCGCTGCAGGTAAAACTGCAGCGCCGAATAAATGTAGATACCGTAGTCCACGCCGATGCCAACGCCCAGCGCGATCACCGGCAGTGTCGCGACCTTGACGCCAATGCCGAGAAACGCCATCAGGGCCTGGGCGAGCACCGATGTCAGGGCCAGGGGAATAATAATGCAGGCGGTAATCCGCACCGAGCGGAAGTTGATCAGACACAGGGCGATCACCACGCCATAAACCCAGAGCAGCATCTTGGTCTGGGCCTCTTCAATCACGATGTTCGTCGAGGCCTCCACGCCCGCATTACCCGCCGCGAGCTCAAAGCGCAGATCATCGTTCCCATAGCGGGCGGCAAAGTCCTCTACCGCCGCCACTACCCGCTCCAGCGTCTGCGCCTTGTGGTCGTCGAGAAACAAAATGACCGGCACCATGGAGCAGTCCGTATTGCGCAAACTGCTCGGCGCCCGGCTCAGGGAGTTATTCAGAATCAGCTGATTGCGGCTGATGTCATGCCACTTGGGACTGCCCTCGTTCATGCCCTGGATCACCAGCTTTGACACATCGACCAGGGACAGCGCTGATTGCACACCAGGCACTGCCTGCATTTCCGTTTGAAAACGATCGACGCCGGCGATAAACGGATAGCTTCCGCATTGCTGCTCACCGGTACGCACCATCACCACAAACACATCGGTACTGGTGGAGTAATTTTGCGTCAGAAAGGCGTTATCCAGGTTATAGCGGGAGTCCGGGCGCAGCTCCGGCGCACCGGGATCAAGGTCGCCTATCTGCTGCCCCTGGCCCTGCCAGATACCGAGCGCAAAGAGCCCGACACAGACGGCCAGAATCGTCAGGGCCGGCCCCCGCTCCGTGGCACGACTGAGCATCCACCAGTGTTCATATTTACTGAGGTCCTTGTCGGCGCGATAGCGCACGCAGCGGTCACTGATGCCCGTGTAGGAAAGCACCAGCGGCAGAAGCACGAGATTGCTCAGCACCAGCACCGCAATTCCCGTGCTGGCAACCACCGCAAGCTCCCGGATGACCGGTATATCAATCACCCGCAGGGTAAAAAACCCGACCCCGTCGCTGAGGAGAGCGATGAATCCCGGCTTGGACAGCCTGACGAAGGTCAGCCGTGCCGATTCAATCCGTGACACCCGGTGATGAATAAAGTGTCCGAAACGATTAATGATCTGCACCGAATGGCTGATACCCACGGCAAACACGAGAAACGGCACCAGCATCGAATAGGGATCCAGCCCCATCCCCATCATGCGCAGCAGCCCCATCTGCCAGACCACGGCCACGCTGGAACAGAGCAGAGACGCGAAGGTCAGCCAGCCGCAGCGCGCATAAATAAATAACAGTACACCGGTGACGACGAAGGCAATGAGGAAGAAGAAGCCGACGAGACCGGCGCCTTCAATGAGGTCTCCGATAAGCTTGGCAAAGCCAACGATACGGATGTTGATGGTGTCGGACTGATACTTGTCGCGAATCAGCGTTTCCAGATCCCGGGCGAAGCGACTGTAATCGAGACGTTCCCCGGTGCTCGGGTCGATCTCGACCAGCGGTGCCACGATGATCGAGGAGCGAAAATCGTTGGCGACCAGGCGGCCGATCTGCCCCGATTTGAGTGTGTTTTCGCGCAGCTTCGCCAGTGCCCGCTCACTGCCGTCATAGTCATCGGGAATGACCGCTCCGCCGACAAAGCCCTCTTCGGTGACCTCCTGCCAGCGCACGTTCGGCGTCCACAGCGATTGGAGCGCCGAACGGTCGACTCCGTTGACATAAAAAACGTCATCGGTAATCCGCCGCAGAAGGTCCTGATAAGCCGGGGTAAAAATGTCCCCCTCGCGGGTTTCCACGATGATCCGTACGGAATTGCCCAGACCTTTGAGATCGTCGCGGCTTGCGAGAAAGTTCTGCACATAAGGATGCGACACGGGAATCATCTTCTCGAAACTCGCATCCGGCTTCAGCTGCAGCATCTGCCAGAAGAACAGCGCCGTCGCCAGGGCAAAGAGCAGCAGCA
>CAZGGN010000174.1:0-5871 GCA_964525195.1 uncultured Congregibacter sp. | reverse complement strand
AAAAAATGACCAGCGCGAGGAGTAGCGCGGTTCCGTACTCGACGGCCATGGGCAGCCACTGCTCGAGATTTTTCAGTTCTTTCAGGTATTCCATACCATGTTCCCTGCCTGTATTTGAAATGGTCCGTATGCATCACAGCGGCCTTCAACCCGGGGGTAACCAGAGGCGGCTGATCCCTGACGCCCGATGACTTGCCCATCAGTGCCTGGAGGAGAGCGATTGACTGCTGTGAAGAAAGCGTTTTATCGGGTCCTCAGCGGCTCTGCAAGCCCTTCGGCAAATTCCCAGAGCAACTGACTCATCGTCTGCGCAATATCGGCGCCGCTGTTTCCCCCCAGTCGAAGGCGTCGCTCGAACTCTATCGTCTCAATATTATTCATCCCTGCAGCGGTGCCACGCATCGCTTCCCAGCGCCCGTTCGCCCGCAGCAGCACCTCATCGCCCTCGGCCTCAAAGCGCAGCACCGACACGCGCAGCCGCCAGTCCGCGATGCCAGCGCTCGGCGCATCGGGGTAGAGGACAATCCTGCGAGTACCCAGTGATGCGCCCAGGCGGCGTCCGAGCACACGCTGGATACCCAGATCCAGCGGCTCCGCCCAGCGTCGGTTGTGATCATAGTGGAGCGTATAGTCACTCTCGCGCACGAGTAATTCATCGCGCAGTAAAAAGTCCGGCAGGTCGACGGCATCCAGCACAATGATCGGTTGCTCGCCCTTGGCGGCACGCGCCTCGCCCGCAGAAAGCTGCAGGTGCTGTATTTGCGGCGTGGTCGCGGCACAGGCGACCAGTATCAGACACCCCAGACTGAGAACTACCCGACGGATCATGACTCGTCTCCACGGCGCCCGCGCAGGAGGGCTTCCGGGTGCTCATCGAGACTCCGGGCCAGGGAACGCAGTGCCCTGGCAGACAGAGATAGCTCCTGCAGTGCCTCACTCAGCTGTCGCCGGGGAGCGGAGTCGGGGGCCGCGGCGCGCTCAAGGCGCTGCAGCGTGGAGTTGGCGACGGCGAGTGCTTCGTCCAGACGTTGCATGGAACTGTCCAGTGATGCGGTGATTTTTGGCAGCTGCTGATTCAGATCGGAAATCGTATCACTGCCTTTGCTCAGCAGCTCTGCCAGTGCCGGTGAACTCTGATCCAGGGTTTCCGTCAGGCGATGACTCGCGCCCTCAACGGCGGCGAGGCTGCTGCGCATCGAGCCCGGCAGGGCCTGCATATCTTCACTGTTGAGGAGCTTGTCCAGACCGTTGGCGATACGATCGACGTTCGCTGCAATCGCGGCAAAGTCGATGCGCTCGAGAGATTGCCGGATCTGCTCCAGCTCCGTGGGTATGGTAGGAATTTGCGGGTAGGGGGACTTGAGCTTCGTCAGTTTGGCTTCCTTTTCCGGCAGAAAGTCCAGCTGCACGTAGAGCAGGCCCGTGAGCAGGCTCTGGGTGTCCAGCTGGGCCCGCAGCCCCCGGGACACAAGATCGTCCGCAGTCAGTGTGCCCCGGCTCGTCTTGCTGCCGACCAGTTGCATGGACTCCGGATCAATTTCTGCAGTCACCGCCATGGTCACCTCACCTTGATCGGCATCGAGAATCAGGTCGATGTCCGTGACCTGACCGATCGTCACGCCGCGAAGCGCCACCGGGGCGCCGATGGTGAGTCCGCGCAGGGAACCATCGAAGGCCATGATGATTTTGCTGCGGTTGCTGCCCAGACCGCCACCGGCAAAAAACAGCGAGCCGATGGTGGTGATCAATAGGGCTGCGATGACAAAACCGCCGACCAGAATACTGTTTTTGCGGTCACTCATTGTTATCTTCCAGGACTGCTTCGCGCTTAAGAAACTGGCGGACGACCGCGTGGGGGCTGTTTTCCCGCATCCACAGGGGGTTGCCTGTTTCGATCATTCGTTTGCTGTCTGCATCGAGATAAATCGCATTATTGGCGATCGCAAAGATACTCGGGAGTTCGTGGGTCACCATCACGACGGTCGCCCCTGTGGACTCTTTCAGCTGCAAAATGAGATCGTCGAGACGTCGCGAGCTTATCGGATCCAGACCCGCCGAGGGCTCATCAAAGAAGAGAATATCAGGGTCCAGAGCAATTGCACGCGCCAGCGCCGCTCGTTTTCGCATGCCACCGGAAATCTCCGCGGGCAGATAGGCCTGATAGCCGTCCAATCCTACAAGGGCGAGTTTGAGCGCCACGATATCGGCGATCTCGGTCGGGCTGTAGGGACTGTACTGTTCCAGAGGAAGGGCCACGTTTTCCGCGAGGGTCATGGCACTGATCAGACCCCCGGACTGGTAGGTGATGCCCCAGCGCTGGCGCATTTTCTGGCGCTGCCCCAGGGTCGCCCGGGTAAAGTTCTGATCGCCATAGATCACTTCACCGCTGGCGGGCTCGATCAGGCCGAGCAGGTGCTTGAGCAAAGAGCTCTTGCCGCAACCGGATCCACCCATGATGACGAAAATGTCGCCGCGCTGGACATCGAAGCTGACATCCTGCTGGATGATGCGACTGCCATAGGCCATGGTGAGATTGCGTACGCTGATGACCGGTTCCGACATACTTACCAACCCAGCTGCTGGCAGATAATGTTGATCCCCGCATCCGCAATGATCAGGTAGACCACGGCGGTGACCACCGCATCGGTGGTGGCTTTGCCCACCGCTTCGGAATTGCGCCCGGCGCTGATCCCCTCGCGGCAGCCTGCGACGGCAATCAGCGTGGCAAACACAAGGGACTTGCCGATGCCGACAAGAAAGTGCGAGGCGGACACGGCGGTCTCGAGTTCACTGAAGTACTGCAGGGGGGTGACCCCCATGCCGATGGCTACCATGGCGCCGCCGATAATCCCCAGCGCATCCGCGAATATGACCAGGAGCGGCATCATGCACACCAGCGCCAAAATCCGAGGAACCACGAGATACTCCATCGGATTGATGCCCAGGGTGCTGATCGCATCGATTTCTTCATTACCCTGCATGGTACTGAGCTGTGCCGCATAGGCGGCACCGGTGCGCCCGGCCATCACGACCGCTGTCATTAAGGCACCCATTTCGCGGAGCATACCGATGGCGACCAAATCGGCGACATAAATTGCGGCACCGAACTGTTGCAGCTGCGCTGCGCCCAGATAGGCGAGGATCATGCCAACGAGGATACTCGTCAGCGTAATGATGCCCAGCGCCTGAGGACCTGCCTGAAACAGACTGCCCAGTAACTCCCGTCGACGCAGCGCGCCGCGGCCCAGCAGGCTGCGTGCCAGCGCATGCAGGGCGGCACCGAGAAACTCAAGGGAGTCCAGAAAGCTGTCGCCGATATCTGCAAGACCCGTGCGCAGGCGCGCGGTAGAGAACATACGGGGAGTGTTCCCCGACTCCTCCTGATACGGCGAGACCGCGGTGGCCAGGGCCAGTAACTGTTGTTCGCTCGCCGGGGCACCGATCAGCTCCATCCGCCGGTTTTTACGCCCCAGCTCCCGCTCCAGGCGCAGCAACAGTGCACTGAGCCGCGGATCCCAGACGCTGACCTGCGCCACGTCGACACGCATTGGCTGTTCCCGGGATCCAAGGGCGGTCAAAATTCCGCGGAGGTCCGGAAGCGACTGGCCAGACCAGTCGCCATGCAGGCTCAGCTGCTGTCGATCCTCACTTAGCGAGGCCCCGGGCATGTTGTCGCTCATCGCGTTTATTCAGCGCTGCTGGCGGATGCGCCGATGGTTCACTGGAACGGCAGCGGCGGGCGCACGGCTTCGATTGCCTCATAGGCGCTGCGGTAGATTTCCTCCACCGGCGTTTTGTCGCCCGCTTCCCAGCGACGGGCGATCATGGTGACCGGGAATAAAAAGTTGTCACTTTCCTGCAGCTGCAGCGCCCGGCTGCGACCCTTGGCGTCTTCGTAGACCACCCAGTGCATATCCAGTTCCGCGGCCAGCAGGTCCCCGAGAAGAACGCCCATGGCCTGCAGCTCGCGGGTCTGTTGAGGGCTCACCTTTTGATCGTCAAGCAGTCGCTGAAGATACTCCAGCTCCGCTGTGCGGCGACAGCAGCGGGCGCCGTAGTAACGCAGGGTCAGCTCATTGATCAGCTCCCGCTGGACATCCATGTACTGTCTGTCGAGCGGATTTAGTGCGGTCACCCGCTTTTCCAGCAGCTGAGCCGTGGCAGCGTTACAAAGCAGCAGTGCGACCACAGTGGTGATTATGGTTGTGCCTATTGACCGGATGAAAGGCGACTGCTGCCGCTTCATTCCCGCTTTGAGCTTGTGTTTGAGCGAAATCAAGACTCTTATTCCCTTCCGCATTGCTTGTGTTCGGCATATTGTCATGGATAATTGCGGGCCTTCAACGGTGCTGCAGCGCCTCCACCCCAGCGGTTGTTCGCTTGACTATGATTAAAGGCAGTATTGTCGCCCTAGTTACTCCCATGCATCCAGACGGTAGCATCGACTGGCCCGCGCTGGACGGTCTCCTCGACTGGCATGCAGCCTCCGGAACCGCGGCCATCGTCGCCGTGGGCACGACCGGCGAGAGCGCCACACTCGATGTCAGCGAACATCTTCTCGTGATCAGCCACTGTATCGGCTATCTGAGTGGCCGCATTCCGGTTATTGCCGGCACCGGGGCGAATTCTACCCGAGAGGCGATTGAGTTGACTCGCGCTGCGGCGTCGGCCGGCGCTGACGCCTGTCTGTTGGTCACACCTTACTACAATCGTCCTTCCCAGCGCGGGCTCTACGAGCATTACCGAACGATAGCGGAAGCGGTTTGTGTCCCGCAGATTCTCTACAACGTGCCGTCTCGGACCGCGGTGGACCTGGGAAATGAGACGGCCCTGAGACTTGCGCAAATCGACAACATTGTGGGGATCAAGGACGCGACCGGCGACCTGGCCCGTGGGCGGGAACTGCTGGCGGCTGCACCGGCCGGCTTTGCGGTCTATTCCGGCGATGACGCGACGGCAGCGAGCTTGATTCTCGCCGGTGCCGCCGGGAATATTTCCGTGACCGCCAATGTTGTGCCTGAGCGCGTCTCGGCATTGTGCGCGGCAGCGCTGGCGGGCGACGAACGGCTCGCAGGCGAACTGGATGCGCAGCTTCAACAGCTTAACAAGGCGTTGTTCGTTGAGGCCAACCCGATCCCCGTGAAGCATGCGCTGGCGTGTCTGGGGCGCATGCAGGCCGGTATCCGCCTGCCGCTGACGGCGCCGGAGGATGCGTCAAAGAGGGTGATTGAGGCCGCCCTTGAGGACCTCGGACTATGAGTTTTTTCCGTGTCCTGGTCCTTTTGCTGCTGGTTCCCCCTCTTGCCGGTTGCGGCTATCTTTTTGGTGACGATGGATTTTTTCGCGATAGCTCCAGGGACTATCGCGAGGCCGAGGAGATGCCGCGTATGCAGCTTCCCGAGGGCAAATCTGACGAGAGTCTGGTGGAGATCTACGCGATCCCGGATATCCAGAGCGAGCCTCAGCTAGGCGCCTCAGACAAAATCCCCCGCCCGGCGCCGCTGGTGGCGGCGAGCGCCGATCAGCTCGTGCGCATTCAGCGACTGGGTGATGCGAGCTGGGCCCTGGTCGCTATCGCCCCCGGTCAGCTGTGGCCGCAGCTGCGCAGCTTTCTCTCGGCTGCCAATATTGATATTGCGCGCATGGATGCCCGGGCCGGCATCATAGAGTCCACCTATCTGCAACTGCAGAATGAGCCGCGGGAGGCGCGTTTCCGATTCCGCGTGGAGCGGGGGGTTCAGCGTGGCAATAGCGAACTCCACGTGTTGCAGATGTTTCGGAGCAGCGTTGAAGGGTGGCCGGCACAGTCCGATGACCTGGAGCTGGAGTCCGAGATGCTCAGGGGCATTGCACAGTTTATTGCCAACAGTG
>CAZGGN010000173.1:5212-5979 GCA_964525195.1 uncultured Congregibacter sp. | reverse complement strand
GAGCAGCGGCAGCAGGCCGGCGATGGTGGTCAGGGATGCGATTAGTGTAGATGGCGCCGAGGAAGGCCAGCGGAATGGTCAGCATCACCATCAGCGGCGCGAGATAGCCGCGAAATTGCAGCGACAGAATCACGAAAATGCCCAGTAGCCCGATCAGCAGCCCGCGCCGGATCGAGCCGCCGGTCTCCGCCGAGCGCGCCACCTGCCCCTCGAAGCGCACCTGCACCTCGGGATGCCGGGCCTGGAAGTCGCTCAGCCAGCGCGCCTTGAGATCGGCCACAATCGCCTGACCGCTGGCCTGGCGGGCATCGACTTCGGCCTGCACCGTCACCGTGCGTTGACCATCGATGCGGGTGATGCGCGCCCAGTCGCGTTGCTCACGCACCGTCGCCACGGCGTCCAGTGGCCCCCGCTCGCCAGTGGGCAATTGGATGGTCTGCTGCGCCAGATCGGCGGGCGTAATCTGCTGCTTGCCGGCATCGGGGCGCGCGGGCAGATCCCCTTCGGGCGTATGCCCGCGCACATGCAGCATAGGCGCTGCCGAGGTCGTGCCAAAGGCTGCACACAGGGCTTTAAGATCGTCCGGTGTGGGGTTTGTCGCCTCCAGTCCCGTCAGCCGCGGGATGTGGCTGGGAGATTTTGCGCCCGCCAACCAGCCCAACAGGGGCCACAGCGCGTCATCAAAGCGTTCGGGCAGCACCACGTGGATTTCACAGCCCGGTGCGCGATTGTCAGGAAGATATACGCCCGTCAGCGGCGCACGGCCG
>CAZGGN010000173.1:0-5202 GCA_964525195.1 uncultured Congregibacter sp. | reverse complement strand
GTCGCGGGTCATCGGCACCGCATTGCGATCCTTGGCGAGCTGGATCTGGAACACGTTCATCCCCTGGTAGCGAAACCCCATCTCGCTGCCGGCGAGATCCACCGCCAACTCCCGGGCCAGTACGTGGACCTCCACCTCCGAGCCCTCCAACCGCAGGGTCACGGTGCCGGGGGTGAGGGTCACGGAATTGGCATAGATCACCGCATTGGATTCCGACCAGCCGATCGCCTCCCCCGCGACCGGCGCATCATCCAGAAGGTAAGGAGCGCAGGTGAAGGTCGGCAGCGCGCCCATGCTCACGTAGGCATCAGCCAGGCGACTTGCCCTCTCGCCAAAATAGCGCTCGACGCCCTGGGACTGCCACTTCTCCCGATCCACGGAAATCGCATTCACAGTGGTCCGTATGCGGGTTTTTGCCCCCATTTGCAGCATTTTCTCGGCGAAGTCGAGATTGGCATCATGCGCGAGAATGCAGCCGTCAATATGCCCCCGGGAAACATCGATAAACCCCTTCGCCCCCTGAATCGCCGCCATCAGGCATAAAACCTCCATCGCAATCCGGAGGGCCGGGCCCTCGCTGCCGTCGAGCATTCGACGGTCAGCGTCACTGAGCTCCAGGATGTCAGGCTTGATGAATGACAATGGGGTCGATTGACCGTCAAAGTACAGGCTGTTATCGCCAATGGTCGCGTGGACCGCCCGGGACAGAGCATCGAAGAGCGTCGGCGACACCCGCAGAACGGGAACCGTCGCATGGAACAGGCGCGCCGCGACCATGGCGCCCAAAGTCAGAATGTCTTCCTGCTCCCGGAAAACCAGCGCCGCCGGGGCTTTCCCGTTGCGCGCCAGCTGCAGGAGAACGCCGCTGCCGCTGCAGGATCCGCGGGAGGTGGGCATGAGAACAATACGGCCCGCAAGGCCCGCACCGCGATCCGGATGGTGCGCGTCGATAATCACTCCCGTATCGGGGTCTACCCCACCCCAGAAGCTCAGACCCTCTGTGCAATGCAGCAGCTCACCGTCGGCTTTGCCCGGGACAAGCACCGTCGCACGGATCTCGCCAGGCGTCATCGGTTGGCATCCACCGCCTGGGCTATGTAGTGGGCAATCATCAGATCGAGATGCGCGCCACCGCCATTTTTGAACACGGTGACCTGCGAATCAGACTCGCGAGCCGGATGGGCCTTGCTGATCAGATCGTAAAAATCCGCCTTGATGTCCGTTTCCTCAATGATCCCGGCGGCAAGGGGAATCATCAGTTCGCCAATGTGCTCAAGGGTGGTCTCGCGGCTGTCCACAAACAGCGATCCTTTTGCGATCAGCTCGTCATCGGCCTCGCGCATGTCGGCCTTGAAGGCGCCGATCAGGTCCACGTGGGTTCCCGGAGAGATCCACTCGCCCCTCAGAACCGGCTCCCGCGCCATCGTTGCGCTACTGATAATGTCAGCCTGCGCGGCGCACTCCGCCAGGTCATTGGCGACCACCATCGCGACCTCCAGATGGCGGTTGCGTGCAACGATGGCTCGCGCCTGCTCCGGCCGTCGGGTCCAGATGGCGATGTGCTCAAGTCCGGGGAAGATTGCCAGGTAGGCTCCCACCAGACTGGCGGCAATCGGACCGCCACCGAGGATCAAGAGCCGTTTGCTATCGGGGCGAGCCAGGAGCTGCGCCGCGAGAACCGAGTCACTGCAGGTCTTGACCTCGGTGATGAGGCGACTGTCGATGATGGCGGTGAGTTCGCCGCTGTCCGGCGCATAAACCATCATCGCGCCCTGAGTCGTGGGCAGGCCCCGGGCCCCGTTGGCCGCCATCACGGTGACCGCTTTGACGCCATAGCCGAATCCATCGATGAACGCGGACCGATTCAGGAGCGTCGCCGTTGCCGGCCCGAGAAAAACATCGGCGATCTGCGCCCGGGGACGCCGATGCCCGGCGCGCAAGGCATCGACCGCCTTGTCCCAGGACAGATGTTCAATGGCGTCTGCGTAGCTGATATAAGGCGATGTCACAACTGTCTTCTCCGGACCGTTCAAAGCGAACCGCGATCATACCGCCCAATCCGGGTTGCTGCCCTGACCAGCGGCATCTACCGACGATCAAGGCAAGGTCGGCCTCATGTGCAGACGGGCGATTTTTCACAGCCGTGCCAGCGCGCTCGAATCCGAAAAAGCACCGACTTGATTTCACCCGTCTTAAAAAGGGACTATTCAACGAGTCTCCAATACAAGTCAGGGGAAATTGATTTGAGCATCGAAGTTAACGGCGTTATCGGACTGCTGATTCTGATTGCCGACATCTGGGCAATTATCCATATCATTCAGTCCCCAAGCAGCATCGGCGCCAAGGTACTTTGGACCGCGCTTGTGTTACTGCTGCCGGTTCTGGGCCTGATCATCTGGTTTTTTGCCGGCCCACGGGGGGCGGCAGCCGGCTAGGCCTGCGCCCGCAGCACAGCTTGTCCCGAGTGATTCGAGAGCGTCACGCTCAGGGCCTCATCGCGGTTTTCAAGTGAAGCCATGTCGTCAGCGCCACGCAAAATTCTCCTCACGCTCCTGCTTATTGGCCTGCTGGCAGGGGCCGCGCTCTACTACCTCAGCTCCAATATCAACGATCTGCTCAAGGGCTTTGGTAAAAAATAAACGCGGGCGCCATATCAGCCAACGGGCGCTACGCTTTTAGCGCTCAATAACGTAATTCACATCGCCGCCACTGGTTTCCGTTGAGGATTCTGTCGACAGACTCCAGCTTTTGTTGAGCGTGTACTCGAGTCGGATCGTGGAGATTGCGTCGAACAGGCCGATGCCGTAGCTCACAAACAGATCCGGTGACAGATATTTGCCAATCACCAGCGCGGCCTGGTTCACATCACTCGCGGCCCCCGCTTCGCCAGACCCGGTTTCAAAACCAATACTGTCGACGCCCAGATCACCGCCGAAACGATCCGCAAGATAGTTGCCGCCCTTGAGGCCCAGCATTGTCGCCGCCTGCGCGAGCATGTCTTCCTGGCCCTCGGAACTGCCCGCCAGGGGACGTCCGAGCACCAGCCAGGAGAGTGTCTCGGTCTGGCTCATGGTCGGCTCCGAAAAGAGGTCAAACTCAGGCGCCTGCACAGGGCCACGTACCCGAACCCCAACCAGAATATTGTTCGCCGGGCGACGCACCGCGCGCACCTGTATGCCGGGCTGCTCAATAGGTCCTCCGGCAAACAGGATATTCCCCTCTTCAATTACCAGACCCTGACCATAGGCGCGATACTCGCCATCCAAAATTTTCAGTTCCCCGGTACCGAGAGTCGGCCGATTCGGAACCTGCTCGACCAACAGGCCACCCGTCAGGCGACCCTTGAAGCCGAAGCCGTCGACGCTGACGTCGTTGCCGAGATTTACCCGAACCCTGGCTTCGACCCCGGCGCCCGGCACTGGCGCAGCGTCCGAATCACCGGTGACAATGACCTGATCGCTCGACGCCGATACGGCTGAAGGGGGTAGCTTACGCGGTGTGATCTCGGCGCGGGGAATCACGACTTCGCCGGTGACTTTCGTGCCCGTATCCCGAACGGCTATGTTCAAGGCCGGCGAAACGAACACCCGCGCATCCGGTGTGTCGACCACCTGAAACGCGTCACCATTAATGGTGATATCTGCCGCATTCGCCGCGGGCGCCAGGCGCGCCGTGCCGACAATTGCCAGCGTGCCTTTGCCGGACTGGGCCTCTCCCGTAAATTCCAGCGCCTGCGGGCCGGTCGTCCGCGCGTCGACATTGATCTTTGAGATTTGGAGTCCCGGCGTGGCCAGATGCGCCGCGCCGTCGCGTAGTTCGATTTTGCCCTGGGTCAGCAGCTCCTTAATCGAACCTGTGAGTTCAAACTGCCCACGGAGCGCTCCCGCCGCATGCTCAAGCTCCGCAGACACGGCGGTCAGCAACTCAATATCCGGAAGATTGATATCGACTTCCCCGCGGAGTGGGCGCTCGCCGAAGGGAACGCTGCCGGGCTCTATGTTCATTTGTCCCGTGATACCGCCGGCATCCTTAAAGGGGGCCGCCAGACTGGCGCTCAATCCCGTGCTGTCCTGCCGCACCCTGAGGCGAGAAGGCTCCAGGGCAATGAGCAGTTCCGGCTCGACTGACCCTGCGTCACTTGCCAGCCGGTATAGCGTGACACCATCAGCGCTCAGCTGCGCATCAAGCTCGGCCTCCTGACCGGCTGGCTGCGTCAGCGAAACCTTCGCCTCAAGGAGGCCCTCCAGGGCGAGAACCGTCGGAAGCAGCGGCTGCAAATACGTCAGAGCAAAGTCCTGTAAATCTACCCAAGCGGCAAGCCTCTGCGGATCTCGCCCACCCTCCAGACACAGGCTGGCGTCACCGCTGGCCCAGCAGCCTTTGCCCAGGGTCTGTTTATCAGCGGTGACCTGAATCGCATGAGGACTGCTCAGCGTCCAGCGGTCCAGCGCAACGTATTGCACGCTGCCCTCCGTCAGCTGTGCCTCCCAGGCGGTATCCTGCAGCTCGCCCGCGAGCTGTAAGTCCGCACTGCCCAGGGATGAAGCGGCGACCAGTTTGAATTCATGTGCTGCGCGGGTTCCATCCCCGGTCAGCTCCAGCTCCTCCAAGGTGATAGCGCCGAGGGCACCTTGTTTCAGAGACAGCAACACGCTGGAGGGCGCGGGGCGCTCCAGATCGATATCCGCCTCCAGGGCCAATGCATTCAATGCATACTCCGCATAGCGCATGTCGGTCCCCTGTAGCGAGGCGCGCAGCGTTGGCGAGCTCAAGGTGCCTCCGACATGCCCCGCACCCTCAATGGAGCCCTTCGCCTCCGGCAGAAGGTCGCCGAGCTTCGGGCTGCTCAGGCTCCAGTCAAGATCGAAGCGGTCACCCGCCTGACCGTCGGCTGTCACCAGCGTTTCACCGGAGGCAAGACGAAAGCCCTGCAGATCAAAGCGGCCGTCATCCAACTGCCCCCGCAGCTGCAGATCCACCGGCAGGTCGCGAAGCACCCCGGACACCGTTGCCGTGTCGATCCGGGCAAAGGCCACACCGTCGCGGCTACCGCCGCTGGCCTGCAACTCGAGCTGCAAATCCCCGGGCAGCTCCGGGACAAGCACCGCAGGATCGATGCCCGACCCGCTCAATTCAATCTCTCCTTCCAGAGTGGGCGTCCAGCGCAGCCGCCCGGAACCCTCAAGAGAGCCATCCAGCAAC
>CAZGGN010000172.1:2332-6028 GCA_964525195.1 uncultured Congregibacter sp. | reverse complement strand
TTCGATAACCCGGGTGAGGACTACGCGCGTTTTTCCGCCGGTTTCCCCTTCGAAGAGACGCCGGACCAGGCCGCCGCTATCGACGCTATCGAGCGGGACATGTGCGGTCCGGGCGTCATGGACCGACTGATCTGCGGCGATGTGGGTTTTGGTAAGACCGAGGTCGCCATGCGTGCGGCGTTCATTGCTGTGGCTAACCAGCGCCAGGTCGCGGTTCTCGTCCCCACCACCCTGCTGGCCCAGCAACACTACAACTCCTTTCGTGACCGCTTTGCCAACTGGCCCGTGAAAATCGAGGTTCTATCGCGCTTTCGCGCCGCCGCGGACACCAAAGACGTGGCTGCACGCCTGAGCACCGGCGACATCGACATCCTGATCGGCACACACAAGCTGATCCAGAGCGATATCCGCTTCGCCGATCTCGGGCTCCTGATCATTGATGAAGAACACCGCTTCGGCGTGCGCCAGAAAGACAGTATCAAGGCCCTCAGAGCCGAGGTGGATATCCTCACGCTCACCGCCACACCGATACCCCGCACGCTGAATATGGCGCTGGGTGGCATGCGCGATCTCTCCATTATCGCCACGCCCCCGGCGCGCCGCCTGTCGATCAAAACCTTTGTGCGCGAGCAGGACCAGGGATTAATCAAAGAGGCGGTGCTGCGCGAGTCCCTTCGCGGCGGGCAGGTCTTTTACGTGCACAACGAAGTCCGCACGATTGAGCGGCGGGCCCAGGAGCTGCGCGAGCTGCTCCCGGAGCTCTCCATCGCCGTCGGCCACGGACAGATGCATGAGACCCAGCTCGAGCGGGTGATGTCGGATTTCTACCATCAGCGTCATCATATTCTCGTGTGCTCAACGATAATTGAAACCGGTATCGATATCCCGAATGCCAACACCATCATCATTGACCGCGCGGACAAGTTCGGGATCGCCCAGCTCCACCAGCTTCGCGGACGGGTGGGCCGCTCGCACCACCAGGCCTACGCTTACCTTCTCTGCCCGCCGGCCTCGGCTATGACCGACGATGCGCGCAAACGTCTGGAGGCAATCGAGGCCGCCGGCGACCTCGGGGCCGGCTACCAGCTGGCGACCCATGATCTTGAAATACGCGGCGCCGGCGAGCTGTTGGGCGATGAGCAGAGCGGGCAGATCCAGAGTGTGGGCTTCAGTCTCTACTCGCGCCTTTTGCGCCGCGCGGTGGAAGCCCTGCGCCGTGGCGACATTCCCGATGTCGATGCACCACTGGAAACGGTGACCGAAGTGAAACTGCATGCGCCGGCGCTGATCCCCGAGGATTACCTGCCGGATCCGAATATGCGCCTGATCCTTTACAAGCGCATCGCCGCCTGCGAAAACGATCAGGCGCTGCGCGAGATGCAGGTAGAGATGATCGACCGTTTTGGTCTGCTGCCGCCGGCCGTCAAGGGACTCTTTGTGAACAGTTCGCTGCGGCTGCTCGCCCAGCGCTGTGGCATTAAAGCGCTGGAACTCGGTGAGGCCGGCGGCCACATCGACTTTCTCGACAATACCCAGGTCGATCCGCTGCAGCTGGTCACACTCGTTCAGGAGCAGCCACTGCAGTTCAAGCTGGCGGGCCCCACGCGACTGCGCATAGAGCGTAAACTTCCGGAAGTGAAACAGCGCGAGCAACTGGCGCGGGAACTATTGGAGCGCCTGTCCGGGGAGGTCCGCGATGAAGCCGCCTAAGATCAATCCGTCCCTGAAGGCCCTGCTGGGAATGACGAGCTGCCTTGGATTTGTCACAGCACCGGGCCACGCCGCCGAGATTGCGGATGAATTCGCCGGCAACTGGTATCGCACTGAACTGCTGATTTTTGTGCGTGAAGATGCCACGAGCCGCAGCGTCGAAGACTGGAACCCGCTGCCAGAACTGCATTACCCCGAAAACACGCGATTTCTTATCAATCCTGCCATGGCGGATCGCAGGCTCGCTGAGAGCCTGGCCTATACAAGCAGCATCGATGAGCAGGGTGTGCAAACGCTCATCGTCCCGGGCCCGGTCGAGGAATTACTGGACCACAGCCGACCCGACGCGATCGTCACCGCGCCGCAGGAGCCGGAACTGGCGGAACTGCTTGGGGAAACCGATCCGGACGCTCTCCCCGGTTCACCGATACCCCCGGGCGACGCCGATGAACTGAACGCGGTAACCGGCGAGGCGCTTGCCGACGCAGAGGAAACTGTGCAGGAAACAGCCGAAGCTCCCATTGACCCGGACAGCCCGGTACTGGCGCTGCCCTATCAGCTCCTCGACGAGGACAGTCTGAGCTTTCGGACCCAGGCCCGCAGCCTGCGGCGCCAGGGCCACCGGATTGTGTTTCACGGCAGCTGGTGGGCGCAGCTTGAGGAGGAGGCGCAAACGCCGGCACTGATACTCGATCACTCCGGCGATATGGACAGCCTGGACTGGCCGGCCCTGCAAGGCAGCGTGCAGATCTACCTCTCCCGCTATCTGCATATCAACGTCGATTTGTGGCTCAACACGATGGGCGACTATCTGCCTGAGGGCTGGCAGATCGACGCACCGCCCCTGGCTGCCCCGTCACTGGCGAGTCGCACGCCGCGCGGCGAGTCGCTCAATCCCTGGGCCCCCGCGCCGGAGCCTGCGTCCGAGCCAGGTCCGCTCTTCGGCACTCTGCAGGACGACCCCGGCCTCGTACCGTTGATCACCGATGCATCCGCCGCCGATAGCGACGCTGTCGATCCAACCCAGACCCTGGAGTATCCCTGGCACCACGCGATCGTGCATCGGCAAAGCCGGCGTATGCGTTCAAAGGAGATTCATTACCTTGATCACCCGGTGATTGGCGTTGTTCTTCGCATAGTCCCGGTGGAGGAAGACACCCTGCCCCTGCTGCCTGCGCAGGAGCGAGAGTTTCGTGAGCGCCACGGACTGCCGGTCGAATTATTTGTCCCTGAGGCAGCAGCAGAATCCCCCTGAGTAACAGGTGAATCGCAGCGGGCCACACTAGCCCTTGAGGAAGGCCCCGAGGAGACTGCGAAGCAATTCAGTTTCCTTTTGCAGGGTTTGCCGTATCGCATCCAGGGTAATCGGCTGATCGCTCAGGCCGGCCGCCGCGTTCACTATCATGCAGACGGAAGCATAAGGCAGTGCCAGCTCCCGGGCGAGCGCCGCCTCGGGCATCGCGGTCATGCCCACCAGGTCACAGCCATCCCGGGCCAGGCGCTGCACCTCGGCGGCGGTTTCCAGCCGCGGGCCCTGGGTTACGGCGAGCACGGCTGAATCCACACAGCCCACCCCCGCCTCGCTCCCGGCGGCGAGCAGTGCCTTGCGCAGCTGCTCATCAAAGGGCTCGGTAAAATCGATGTGCAGCAACTCCCCGCTGCTGCCGTCATCAAAGCTGTGCTCGCGGCCCCAGCTGTAATCAATCAGCTGATCGGGTATCACCAGCTTGCCCGGACGCAGCTGCGGATTGATCGCACCCACGGCGTTCACCGCGACAATGCGCGTAACCCCGAGCTCCCGCAACGCCCAGATATTCGCCCGGTAATTCACCCGATGCGGTGGCACAGGCCTGCCACGACCCCCGTGACGATGCAGAAAGAACAGCGGTCGACCGGCGAATACGCCCTCCTCGATGGCCATCGACGGCTGGCCATAGGGCGTGTCAACGGCGTGCGCGCGCAGAGTTTCGAGCCCCGGCAGGGTAC
>CAZGGN010000172.1:1911-2322 GCA_964525195.1 uncultured Congregibacter sp. | reverse complement strand
CGCTGCGTCGAGGTCCGCGTCCCCTTCCCCGACGAGGAGCGCCGGCGCTACGCCGCGGCGCCCTCGCGCCAGCAGTTCCGCATCGCTTAAGGTATCCGGGCCTTGGGTGGCTAGGTGCGCGCGCAGGGTTTCGAGCCCCGGCAGGGTACTTAAGCCCGTTCCACCGATAAGACCGAGGGTCATGCGCCGGGCTCCGGCAGGCTTGAATCGAGATGCACCGTGCGCGTCGGAAACGCGATATCGGCGCCGTGGCTGTGCACAATCGCCAGCAGCTTGAGCAAAACATCCTGTTTCACGCTGTGGTACTCCACCCAGTTGGTTGTCCGCGTAAGGCAATAGATAAAGCAGTCCAGGGACGAGGCCCCAAAGGCTTCGAAGTTAACCATCATGGTCTGGCTCGTATCGACCGCC
>CAZGGN010000172.1:0-1857 GCA_964525195.1 uncultured Congregibacter sp. | reverse complement strand
ATCATTTCCCGAATATCATCCAGCACCGCACTCAGCACGCGACTGTCGGTGTAGCGCAAACCGAATTTTTCGTAGATCCGGCGGTTAAGCATACGCGAGGGGTTTTCGATCGTGATCTGGCCAAATACGGAGTTGGGGACATAGAGTGGCCGCTTGTCGAAGGTCCGGATGCGGGTTATCCGCCAGCCAATCTCCTCTACCGTACCTTCAATCGACCGGTCCGGCGAGCGTACCCAGTCGCCGATCGTAAATGGCCGATCCATAAAAACACCCAGACCGCCAAAAAAGTTCGCCAGCAGGTCCTTGGCCGCAAATCCAACGGCAATGCCGCCGATACCGCCGAAGGCCAGCAGCCCTGAAACGGACACGCCAAGGGTCTGGAGCAGCATCAGGGCCGTCACCAGCCAGAGCGCCACCCGCAGCAAACGGGCCGTCGAGCGAACCGTCGCCTTGTCTACCGAGGCGCCGTCGGCAAAACGCGCAAGGATGATCTGCTCTTCCATGTTGACGGTCAGTCGATGCAGGAACCAGGGAACCAGCAACACCAGAGACGCGTGCAGGGCCGTGAGCGCAATCGGGCGAAGGTAAGCCAGCGCCGGTAACAGTGCGAACAAGAGAGTGAGCAGCAGCAACCACCAGGCCAGTTTTGCTGGGCCCATCAGTGCGAGGACAAAAGCGTCATCCCACTGCTGCTCGCTCCGTTGCGCCACGCGATGCAGGTGACTGAGCGCAAGACCAATCAAAAACTGCCCCAGCACCGCAATCAGCAGCAGGCCGGCAAACGCGACCCAGGTCCAGGGCAAATTCAGACGCCCGGCGACTTCTGCAAAGAGGACTGCGAGTTGCGACTCCATGTTCATCCGGACCGGTTTTTAGACTGTTTCAGCATGTCTAACGCCCTTAAAATTCACAGAAAGTATAACAGCGCTTCGCTCAGCTCAGACGCTTTCTCCGCCTCTGCGCTCAAGTCTTTGAATTCACGTAGATCCCCATTTTCAGCTGCAATTGCCGGGCCCGGGGTGTCAGCCCGGGCTGACACGCAACCGCACTGGAAACTCCCCCGCCAGCTGTTAGATTCAGAAGACACACGGGAGAAATGCAGATGGGCCATTTTGTTCCAACCATAGGCTTCTGGTATCAGGAAGCCGACAGCGGGCAGCTCTTTGAGGTGGTGTCAGTGGACCACGAGGCGGGCACTGTGGAAGTGCAGTATCTGGGCGGTGAGATTGCCGACTTTGACATCGAGGCCTGGGCTGAGCTCGCGCTGGCTCCGGCGGCGGCGCCGGAGGACTGGCGTAGTGCCTTTGAGCTTGATAGCGACGATACACAGGATCCGGATGCGGCGATACATCCGCTCCAGTGGGGCAGTCCGCTGGCGGGCATTGAGCCGGACAGGATGCTGGGCGTCGACGAGCTGTAGGCGCTCGGCGTGAGCCAGAGCGCGCTGAGGCCGCCGCCACGTCGATCAACACTTCGCACATTTAACCGCTGACTGCTCACCGCTCACCACGACCGCCTCCGGCGCTTGCCCGAAGCAGATTACTGTATATAATCACAGGCACTGTATGGATTTACAGGTGCCCTATGCTCAAGCTCACCGCCCGCCAGGAACAGGTCCTGGATGTCATCCGACGCCATATCGACGAGTCGGGTATGCCCCCGACCCGCGCTGATATCGCCCGGGAACTGGGGTTTCGCTCGGCCAACGCCGCAGAAGAACATCTCAAAGCCCTGGCCCGTAAGGGCGCTATTGAAATCGTGCCCGGAGCTTCCCGGGGCATTCGGCTGCCGGAAGCACTCGGGCTCCCGATCATCGGTCGTGTCGCAGCGGGTGAGCCTATCCTCGCGGCAGAAAAC
>CAZGGN010000171.1:3266-6048 GCA_964525195.1 uncultured Congregibacter sp. | reverse complement strand
CATGCTCGGGCCTCTGGTGCCCAGGCTGACGCGCATCGCGCACGGCGTGCCCCTCGGGGGTGAACTGGAGTACGTGGACGGCTCCACGCTGGCCCACGCTTTTTCCGGTCGCCAGGCGGTATCTTCCTCGTGAGCTGGACCCTGATCGAGAGTAACGAGGGGCTGGACGATGCGCTCGCGGCCATCGGCGATGCGGGCGAGATCGCCGTGGACACCGAGTTCATGCGGCGCAATACCTACTATCCGCAGGTCGCCCTGTTGCAGCTGTGCGTCGACAACCATGCCTGGCTGATTGATCCCCTCAAGGTGAGCGATCTCGCGCCCCTGCGTGCCCTCCTGACCGATCCCGCACGCTACAAGATTCTGCACAGCTGCAGTGAAGACCTGGAGGTGTTCCGTCACTGGCTCGGGGTGTTGCCGACGCCGCTGATCGACAGCCAGCGGGCGGCGGCGTTGCTCGGTGAGAGTTTTGGCCTCGGTTATCGCGCCCTGGTGGAGACCCTGCTGGGTATTGAGGTCGAAAAGGGGGAAACCCGCTCGGACTGGCTCAAGCGGCCCTTGACCGAATCCCAGTGCCACTACGCGGCGCAGGATGTGCTGCAGCTCGTGCCTGCCTGGCGTTTATTGCGCGAGCGGGCCGAGCGTCTGGGGCGCATGGACTGGGTTCTTGACGAAGGGGAGGAGGCCGCGCGGCTGCTGCGCGATCGCGAAACGGAGGTGTACCGGCGCATCAAATCCGCATCCCGCCTGGCCCCGCGGCAATTGGAGGTCTTGCGCCGCCTGAGCGACTGGCGCGAGCAGCGGGCCCAGAGCTCGGACAAGCCGCGCGGCTGGGTGCTGGAAGACAAAGCCTGCATCGCCATCGCCCAGGCCATGCCGGCCGACCTGGCGTCGCTGGAATCCCTGGGCGTGCTGCCCCCGTCAGTGCTGCGCAAGCAGGGCGATGTGCTCCTGGCCTGCGTAGCGCAGGCCCGGGAAACACCCGAGGCGGCGTTGCCCGAGGCGCTGCCCGGACCGCTGGGCACGGCGCAGCGCAATCTCCTCAAGAGCCTTCGGGAGCAGGCCCGGGTGATCGCCGCGGACCTGGGCGTGGCACCGGAGATCCTCGTCTCTGGCGCCGATCTCGAGATGCTGATTCGAGAGGCTGCCGGTAGTGCGATAGTTGAACCCCGGCGCTGGCAGGGCTGGCGCGCTGCAGCCGTGATCCGACCGCTGCGGGAGTCCCTTGCGCGATGAGCGACGTATTGATTTGTGAGGTCTTTCGCAGCCCCCGACGCGAGGGTATGTATCTCTACGTCGCGCGCTCCGAGGGGCTTGAGAGCGTGCCCGAGGCACTGATGGCGATGTTTGGCGAGCCCGAATCGGCGCTGGTGTTTGCGCTGGGCCCGGAGCGCAGGCTGGCGCGAGTCGATACGCAGCAGGTCCTGCAGGCCATTGTGGAGCAGGGCTACTTTCTGCAGATGCCGCCGGGCACGATGGACACCAGGGAGAATGTGCCGTGCTGACTGAAGGCGGATATTTTGTGGCGTTGTCGGTGTATATCCTGTCCGCCTTGCTCGCACTCGTGCTGCTGAATCTCTGGCTGTTGCGTGGGCGCGGTCTCGGCCTGCGCCTGCTGATCAGCCTGCCTCTCGCGGCGCTGCTGCTGACGCCGGCCTACATTCAGCCCGGCGCAGAGACCCTGGCGCCGGCCTTGGTTGTCCTGGCATTTCAGTGGCTCTCCCTCGGGCCGGAGGCCGCCGAGCACGCCCTGCGCCCCCTGGCGCTGTTCACCGGCGCATCCTTCGCCCTCGGTCTCCTGGGCGCCATGCTTTTGCTCTGGCGTAACCCTCGCGGCGAACAGGAAGAGCCATCGGCTTAGGGCGCTTGCCGTAGCTTGTCCCGGTTAGTTACCCTTGCGACCTTTTGCACAGTCCGGGAGGCGATCTGATGTCGCTCTTCCCCCACAGCCATGGAGCCCCTCCCGATGAAGTTTGAAGGTACCGAGCGTTACGTATCCACCGATGATCTGAGCATGGCGGTGAATGCCGCGGTCGCCCTGCAGCGCCCGCTGCTGATCAAAGGCGAGCCCGGCACGGGTAAAACCATGCTGGCCGAGGAAGTGTCCGCGGGCCTGGGCATGCCCCTGATCCAATGGCATATCAAGTCGACGACCAAGGCGCAGCAGGGGCTTTACGAGTACGACGCCGTGTCGCGCCTGCGCGATTCCCAGCTGGGCGATGACAAAGTGCATGACGTGCGCAACTACATCAAGAAGGGCAAGCTCTGGGAAGCCTTTACGGCCGAGGAGCAGGTGGTGCTGCTGATTGATGAGGTCGACAAAGCCGACATCGAGTTTCCCAACGATCTGCTCGTCGAGCTCGACCGCATGGAATTCTTTGTTTACGAAACCGGCGAAACGATTAAAGCGACCCAGCGCCCGGTGATCATCATCACCAGTAACAACGAGAAGGAACTGCCGGATGCCTTCCTGCGTCGCTGCTTCTTCCACTTTATCAACTTCCCGGATCGCGACACCATGCGCCGCATTGTGGATGTGCACTATCCGAATATTACCCAGACTCTGGTGCAGGAAGCGCTGGAGGTGTTCTTTGATCTGCGCTCGGTGCCGGGCTTGAAAAAGAAGCCCTCTACCTCGGAGTTGATCGACTGGCTGAAGCTCCTGATGGCGGACGACATCCCCGACGAGATCCTTCGCGAGCGCGATCAATCCAAAGCCATTCCGCCCCTCTACGGTGCGCTCTTGAAAAACGAGCAGGATGTCGCGCTCTTCGAACGGCTG
>CAZGGN010000171.1:0-3254 GCA_964525195.1 uncultured Congregibacter sp. | reverse complement strand
TTAACTTCTTTCATTCCCTCCGCGATGTCGGCATCCCGGTGACGACGCGGGAGCTCCTCGATCTTTATGAGGGGCTGACCCGACACGTGGCCTTTGGGAGCGCTGACGACTTTTACTTCTTCAGCCGGACCTGCCTGGTCAAGGATGAAAAGTATTTTGATCGCTTTGACAAGGCCTTTGGCGCGCACTTTGAGGAACTGGCAGATCTCGATGATGTGATCGAAGCGATGATCCCTGACGACTGGCTGCGCAGCGAATTCATGAAGGAGCTGTCTGAAGAGGACAAGGCAAAAATTGAGTCCCTCGGCGGCCTCGAGAAGCTGATCGAGGAATTCAAAAAGCGCCTCGAAGAGCAGAAGAAACGCCATGAAGGCGGCAACAAGTGGGTCGGCACCGGCGGCACCTCACCCTTCGGCCAGGAAGGCTATCACCCGGAAGGTATCCGCGTCGGCCCGAATGGCGGCAATCGGAAAGCGGTCAAGGTCTGGGATCGGCGCGACTTCTAAAATCTCGACGACAGTGTTGAACTGGGCACACGCAATATCAAAATGGCCCTGCGTCGCCTGCGCAAGTTTGCCCGTAACGGCGCCGCAGACGAACTGGATCTGGACGATACGATTCGATCCACCGCGCGCAACGCGGGGCTGCTGGACATTCGCATGGTTCCCGAGCGTCACAATGCGGTCAAGGTGCTGCTGTTCTTTGACGTGGGGGGCTCTATGGATCCACACGTACGGGTCTGTGAGGAGCTGTTCTCGGCGACGCGCACCGAATTCAAGCACATGGAGAGTTTTTACTTTCACAACTTCTTTTACGAAAGCGTGTGGAAAAACAACGTGCGCCGCCATGCGGAGCGCACCAACACCCTCGACATCCTGCACAAGTATGCCCACGACTACAAAGTGATTATCGTCGGTGATGCCTCCATGTCGCCCTATGAGATCGTCCAGCCCGGGGGCTCTGTGGAGCACTGGAATGAGGAGTCCGGGGAGGTCTGGATGCGCCGCATTCTGGAGACCTACGAAAAGGCGGTGTGGATCAACCCGGTGCCCCAGGAGGAGTGGGAGTACACCCAGTCCATCGCGATTACCCATCAGCTCATGGAAGGACGCATGCATCCGCTCACCCTCAAGGGGCTTGAGGATGCGATGAGCTACCTGTCGCGCTAGCGCCTGCTGTGCTCGCAGGCGGCGAAAGCCACCAGAGCGGCGCTGACCGCCACATTCAGTGATTCCACCCCGTTGGCCATGGGGATAGCAATGCCTTCTCCCGGCAGGGCGGCAACCGCTTTGGATATGCCGTCCGACTCGCCGCCCAGAACAAACAGCGAGCGCTGCGCAAAGGCCGGATTCGCAAACAGCTGGCGCTGCCCGCTGGCTTCGAGGCGGTAGAGCGTAAATCCCTGAGCAATCAGGGTGTCACAGGCGTCGGCAACGGTCGCGCAGCGCAGCAGCGGCGCGCGAAACACCGTGCCGGCACTGGCTTTGATCACCAGTGGGCCGAGGGCGGGGTTGCCGCGGTCGGCGTAGAGCAGGCCGTCAACGCCGGCGGCTGCGGCACTTCGGATAACCATCCCCACGTTCTGCGGGTTGGTAACCCCGTCCAGGGCCAGCAGCCGCTGCGGTGCATCGCCCAGGGTCGTCAGATAATCCTCAAGCTCGCGCATGGCAGGGCAGTAGACATCCAGCGCGACGCCCTGGTCCTGTTTGCCGTTGCGTGAAATTCGCGCGAGGGCCTCGCGACTGTGCGTTCGCGTATCGAGGCCGCGAGCGGCGGCCTGCTCCTGAATATCGCGCAGGACCCCGCCGCTGCGGTTGCTCTGCGCCAGGTGCAGAATGCGGCAATCGAGGTGGGGATCCTGGAGTGCCTCAAGAACCGCCTTGCGGCCGTACACGGTCAAAAAGCGCCGCCTTTCCTGGCGCTGGGGAGTCCCGGGGTCGCCCATGCTAGACTTTTGCCCGCATGATCGTTTGTCCGGATGCCGCGTGAGTTTGATTCTTTATAGTACCGATGGTTGTCATCTCTGTGAGGAGGCCGAAGCCCTGTTGCAAGCCGCTGCCCGGGAGCGCGCCGAGCTGCGCTGGCGGGTTGTGGATATCGCCAGTGACGATCAGTTGTTTGAGCGCTACGGCTGGTTGATTCCGGTGCTCGCGTCTGCTGCGGGCACCGAACTGCGCTGGCCCTTTGATGCCGGCGCGCTCGACCGTTTTCTTGCTGCCGAGCTTTCCGACGGTTTTTCCTGCGGTTCCCAATGACCGTCTCAGTGACTTTACCAATGAGCCTTCCGAGGGTCTGAACGGGGATCAGGGCGCCCGTCAGAGCGCCCCTTCGAGCTCACGCAGCAAGACCGGGGCAGGGCGCCGGCACTGAACACTGAACACTGAACACTGAACACTGAACAAAGACGTCAGGATCCAACGCGTACCGCGAGCACGTCGCAGGTGGCACCGTGCAATACACCGTTGGCGGTCGACCCCATGAGCAGGGCCAGTCCGTGACGACCGTGACTGCCGACCACGATCAGATCCGCGCCGGCCTCTTCCACCAGGGCATGTATTTCCACATCCGGGCGCCCGAGCACGATATGCCGGCGGTCCTCAGCGATACCGTGCTTGCTGGCGAACTTCTCGAGTTGCTGCTTTGCCTGCTGATGGATTTCGTCCTGAATGCCGGAAAAGTCCATGGGGATATCGCCGCCGTAGGCGAAGCTCAGGGGCTCGATCACGTGAATGACATGCAACTCCGCGTCATTGTTACGGGCGATTGCCAGAGCCCGCTCGGCAATTTTGTCCGAGTCTTCGCTCAGATCCACTGCCATCAGGATTTTTGTGTAATTAGCCATCGTCTCTCCCTCAACCTGCCTGTTATGGATATCGTGCCCGAGCGCAGGCTGCTGGTAGCATGCGCTGCGCTGATGTGTGATTTATAACACAGGGCTTCGCTGGGAAAACATCGAATAAATCAATGGAAGGGGAGTTGTGGGTGGCTTACGCGATTATCATCCTGATCGTCGTCGTGGCGCTGGCGCCGCTGTGGCATTTTGTACCGAGCAAGCGTCAGCGCCACCAGGCGAAGTTGCGCGAGGCTGCGGCGCTGGCCGGGCTGTTCGTAGAATTTCGCGATCTCCCGCTGCCGCCGAACCGATTGGAGCGAATGCCGGCCAGCGAGCGCCAGGTGTTGTACTACGGCTGTCGTCTGCCGCCGGCGCGCAAAGAGCCCCGACAGCGTCAGTCCTGGGTGCGCAAGGCCGACGG
>CAZGGN010000170.1:0-6050 GCA_964525195.1 uncultured Congregibacter sp. | reverse complement strand
ACAGCGATCCAGCCAGAGTTCTACCGGCGCAAGCTTCGAACCCGTCAGCGTCGCTGCGGTTTGCAGTAACAACTCCTCGTGGACAGCGCAGGCCTCCTCGGCACTCAGGGACAGCTGCAGCCGGGTTTTGACCTGGCCGGGACTCGGAAAGCGCGCAAATTGCTGCAACAGGTGCCGCTCGGGCGGTCTCGCCTCAACCATCCGCAGCGCTCGAGCGCAGTGCCTGCGCGCCGTAATAGTGATGCCACAGTCGCCGGGGCGATACGCCGAGAAAAAACGCGAAACGCAAGAACCACATGCGCAGTACCGTGGCGATGACCCCCTGCTCTTCCCAGCGCCGGCCACTACTGCGCACCTCAAGGGCGAGTTGTGTCGGGTTGCCCTGGCGACGCAGGCGCTTGGAGAGTTCCACATCCTCCATGAGCGGAATATCGGCAAAGCCGCCCACTGCTTCGAACAGGGCGCGTCTGACGATCAACAACTGATCGCCGGTGGCTACCCGGGTCAGTCCGGAGCGCTGGTTCATGCACCAACTGATCATCCGCAGGGCCCGGGGCTTGCCCTCGAGTTGTACTCGGCAAAAGCCCCAGTCCGCGCCCTCATTCAGCGTATCCACCAGCATCGACGTATCGAAGAGGGGGCGCGTGTCCGCGTGCAAAAAACACAGCCACTCGCCCTGCGCGCAGGCGGCACCGAGATTCATCTGCCGCGCGCGTCCCACCGCACCGAGCAGCACGCTGTCGGCAAGGGGGAGTGCCTGGCTAACCGTCTGGTCGACGCTGCCACCGTCAACCACGATGAGCTCACTGGCGGGAAAGTCGCGCCGCAGGGTCGAAAGCAATCGGGAGATTTGCCCGGCCTCATTGAGAACCGGTATCACAAAGCTGAACACAGGGGCCACGTCAGTGACGGGACTGAAGCTCCGCGGCAGACATCAGCTGCGCTCGCTCCCCGAGTCGGTAATCAAATACCACGCTGTAGGCGAGCACCGCCTTTACGTAATCCCGCGTCTCGCGATAGGGGATCGTCTCGATCCAAGCGTCCAGCGCCAGCCCCTGCCCCAGCCAGTTCTTTACGCGGTTGGGGCCGGCGTTGTACGCCGCCAGCGCGACCGCCCGGTTGCCGTCAAAGCGCTCAAGCAGCTGCTGGTAATAGGCACTGCCCAGGGTGATGTTGTAATCCACCTGATAGAGGTCCCCGGTACTCGCCCTGAGTCCCACGCTCTTCGCCACCGACCGCCCCGTCGCGGGCATCAGCTGCATGAGCCCCCGGGCCCCTACCGGCGAGCGTGCTACCGGCGAAAAGGCGCTTTCGCGTCGCGCGATGGCCATGAGCTCGCTCACCGGCAGTGACTGGTCGGCGGCGCGCGCATAGAAGTCATCGACAAAGGCCAGGGGAAAACGAAGATCCAGCGCATCCCAGCTGCGACTTGCATTCGCCGCATCAATACTCAGCCGGTGCCAGCCCTGGGACTGCGCGATGCGTGCCAGCTCCAACTGCTCCGCACCATCGAGGCGTTGCAGGGTGTAGTTCCACTCCGCCTGGGCCAGACGCTCTTCCTGAATCGCATGCAGCTCGTATACCCGCCACAGCGCATCCGTCGCCCAGGTCGCCAGCGTAACCTCTGAGGTCGCCTGCTTCAGAGCGGGACTGGCATCGCGAAAACTGTAGGGAAGTCCAAGACGATCAGCACTTAAAAACCCGTAGTAGCTCCGCTCCCGAGCCACTTTGGCGTACTGTGCCTGAGCCTCATCGTGACGCCCGCTTGCCTCCAGGGCGCGCGCCGCCCAGTAGCCCCAGGTGGCATCCTCACGAGCGCCATCGCTGAGCGCCGGCAGCAGCGCGAGAATCGCCTGCCAGTCGGAGTCAGCGATAGCCCAGCGCAGGCGCAGCTCCGTCAGTCGGTCATCTTTCCAGAGCGGCAGTTTCGCGTCGGCCCAGTCGCGAACCGTGACCTCACGCTCGAGCAGCCCGCGAAACGCCACCGCGGCCTCGACCTGTTCTCGCTGCCTGCTGTCAACCATCGAAGGGTCCAGCGACTGCCACTGGCGCAGCGCGCGAGCCGGGTCGTAGCGCGAATAACGCTCCAGGGCAAGGGCCAGCACCTCGCTGCGCGCCGGTGCCGGCAGTCCCCGGGACAGGACCAGGCTTTTCTGCGGTTCACGATAGCTGCGTTGCAGCGCCTCAAGCTGCGGCCGAATCGCCGGACTACCCAGGGAGGCAACGTAGCGCACCAGACCACTTTCCCGGGCGCCGTAGGCCAGCCTCGCCCGTTCCCAGACCAGTTCGTCATTCAAACCGCCGGACTCACGCCAGAGTTTGAACAGAGGGTCACAGGCATCATCAACCGAACTGGGCGATACCCAGAGCCTCTGCGCCAGACTCCAGGCTTCCTGCTCATCCCCCCGGGCGCGTTTCGCGCGGCCGTAATAGCAGCGCAGACTCTCGCTGTTCGGCTCGCTCTGCGCCGCAGCCAGATAATCACCCCAGCGCCGGGAGGTGCCCGCCGTGCGCAGATAGTGCCCGAGAAAACGAATCCCCAGAGGACTTTGACTCTGCGCATCAACAAATGATCGCGCCTCACTGCCAGACGTCTGCTTCAGGCGGCTCATCAGGCGCTCGTAATCCAGGTAAGCCGTCAGCGGATAGTCATCCAGTGCCGCGCGCTCGGCCTCAAAGCGCCTCCAGTCGCCCGCCTCGGCCAACTCCAGGGCCCTGATATAGCGCGCCCGGGCGCTCTCAAGGGAGGGGCCGGCCGCGTGGCCATCAAACATCGCAAAGGCTGGCGCAGATCCCAGGCCGAGCAACAGACAGAGCAACCCCGCAGCGCGAATCATCGGCGAGGATGCGGTTACACTGGCCCACTGTTGCGATTCAGTAAGGTAGGTTTGTGTGATGACGCGGATACGATGGCGGCAACGCATGGCTGTGGGGGTTTTACTCCTGTTAGCGAGTGTTTTCCTGAGCGTCTCGGTCCACGCCCAGAGAAAGACAGATGTTATCACTCTGTACAACGGCGACAGAATCACCGGCGAAATCAAAACCTTGCAAGGCGGTCGACTCAGCCTCTCGACCGACGCCATGGGCACCCTGAATATCGAATGGAAGGAAATCGCCAGCATTGACTCCAACTATAACTACGAGCTGCGACTGAACGATGGGCAGCGGCTGTTTGGCACCGTCAAGCCGGGCTCTACTCCGGGTACGGTAACGCTTGCGGACGTGTTCGGCGAGCACAGCTTTGGCTGGCAGGAAGTCGTCGAGCTGCGCGCAATCGAAGACACGTTCCGGGATCGCCTGGATATCTACGTCAGTGCCAATTACTCCTACACCAAAGCCAGCCAGGTATCGCAAACGGAGCTGCGCGCCAATATCTCCTATGAGGACGAAAACGCACTCAACGACCTGACCAGCCGGTTCACCGTCTCCGACACCAATTCCGAGGCCACGACCAGTTCCCGCATCACGCTCTCGCGCAAAGTCTGGACTGACCGCGAAGGCCTCTACCGGCAGGTGTTTGGCGGCTACGAAAGCAACGACGAACTCGGCCTGGACTATCGCATGACTCTCGGCGGCGGTATCGGCCGATACCTTATCGAAAGCAACGCACAGGCCCTGAACGGCGGCTTCGGACTTCAGGCCCTCGAGGAAAAGAGCGTCGGTGGCGATACCCAGGGCAGCGTTGAGGCCGTGATGACGATGGGCTACTCGCGCTGGCGCTTTGATTCTCCGGAGCTGGACCTGAGTTTTGATGCGTCGCTCTATCCGTCGCTCACCGAGCGGGGCCGTCTTCGCGCCGACACCAACGCCAGAATTCGCTGGGAAGTGATCGACGACCTCTACTGGGATTTCAGCACCTGGGGCAGCTATGACAACGCCGCGGTCGACGATAATGCCGGGGAGTTTGACTGGGGCGTCACGACCGGCGTCGGCTGGGACTTCTGATCACCAGGCAGGCGTCAGCGGATGCGACCACCAATGGAGATGCTGGTGTGCATCCGCGGCTGGTTCCAACCGCCGTAACCACCGTAATAGCCCCCGTAGCCGCCATAGCCGGTAGACATACCAACGCTTCCGTAAATATGCGGGTCATCGCAGCCACTGAGGCTCATCACCACGCCCGCCAGCGGCAGGACGATAAGGCGTTTAAGCCAAACGCGCAGCATCGATCCGGGCCTTTGATTTCGCATCTCAGATATCCTCCAGCGGGGTCTGGTCATCGCCCCAGGTTTGCAGTGCAATCGGCGCGCCGGAGGGACCGGCAATCACGGCGACAAAGCCCCCGGCCGGTCGTGCGACGCGCGGCACGAGAACGCTGCCCGCCAGATCCGTGACCTGCTCGAGTATCGCATCCAGACGATTCTCGTCGACCACTCGCAGATAGGGCATCCACAGCGCGGGCATATCCGGATCCGGCGCCGCGCGAACACCCGCCCGAGGCACCCCCGCACTGCGCAGTAAGGTGTAAGGCACCGGCTGATCATCAAGCATCTGGGTGTCTCTCGATTCTGTTTGCAACTGCCCAAGATCCGCATAGAAGTTCGCGGCGCTGGCGACATCCGAGGTCCAGAGTTCGTGCCAGAGGAAGGCACCCTCTGCCGGCAGGCCGACCCCGTCGGCCGGATCACCGGTTGCGGTGTTCAGCGCCGCAAAGTGTGCGCCCTGCGCATCGGCAAACACTGCAATCACGCCGCGGTCCCCGATCGATACGGGCTCTCGCAGCACCCGGCCACCGGCACTGCGCACCTGACTGGTCGCCTGATCGATATCAGGAACCGACAGCACGGAAACCCACTGGGAAACATCCCGCCGGGTCGGAAGGTCTGCCTGAGACACCATGCCCGCGATCGGCGTGCCATCCAGACTGATCACCCAGTAGTTTGCGCCGACCAGCTCGAGGGAGCGAAAGGTCCAGCCAAACAGCTCTCCATAAAAGCGGGCGCTCGCTGAGGGGTCATCGGAAATGAGATCGTGCCAGATGAACTTGCCCGGCCGTTTCAAGCCGTCTGTGTCGTTTGCGACGACCGGCAAATTGTATTGGATCGAGGCGCAGGCACCTATCAGGAGTGCGGACAGCACAATACAGAAACGAAACACGGGCGAGACTCTCCAACACTTTTTATCAGTATAACGCGCTAGCAGCAGCAGGACCGCTACTCACAGCTATTCTGCAATGGGCGCGGCGCCCGGCATTGGGTAAGCTTGCCTTTTCCCGGCCCTCACTACGAGATATCCCTGTGTACTTTTTTTGTGGTTCATGGACAGCAGAGTGGCTTGCATGAGCCGGACAGCCACTCCAGAAAAAGACGGCGGCAGCGCGGGTGAACGCGTCGTGGGCATTTTGGGCGGTATGGGTCCCGCAGCGACCGTCGATCTGATGCAGCGAATTGTTGCCGGAACACCGGCGAACGATGACAACGACCATATCCGGATGCTGGTCGACAACAATCCTAAAGTACCCTCGCGAATCAAGGCGCTGATCGATAACACCGGCCCAAGTCCCGTCCCGGTGCTGCAGCGCATGGCGCGCGGCCTGCAGGCCCAGGGTGCAGACTTTCTGGTCATGCCCTGCAACACCGCCCACCATTTTTACGACGATCTGCTGAGCGCGATTGACATCCCCCTGCTCAACATCATGGAGCTGGTCGCCGGGGAGATAGCGCAGCGTCAGCCGGGGGTTCGACGTGTGGGCCTCCTGGCTTCCTCGGCCCTGTCCCGGATCGCCCTCTACGAGCCCTGGATAGCCTCGATCAATGCGCAAATCGTCTATCCCGAGGCGAACGCCCAGGCTGCGTTGATGGAACTGATCCTCGCGGTCAAATCGAATCGCGACGTCTCTGTGGGGCACACGGCTCTGGCGCACTGTGCCGAGGAACTTTGCGCCGCGGGCGCTGACTGTCTGGTCATCGCCTGTACTGAGCTGTCAGTCATAGCAAACTCACTGCACAGTGAGCTGAGCGTCTATGACGCGGCAGACATACTGGCAAAGGCGGTGGTCCGGGAGGCACTGGGACAAGTTACATCGTAGATAATGTAGCCGCCATCCCGGG
>CAZGGN010000169.1:0-6203 GCA_964525195.1 uncultured Congregibacter sp. | reverse complement strand
TGGTCGCAGGTTCAAATCCTGCCGTCCCGACCAATTTCCAAAAATCCTCGAACGTTTCCCGATCCCGTTTTTTTGTTGGCTCCATTTGCGCTGGCTCCATTTGCGTCGCATTCCGTTAGGATAGGGCGCTGATGTGAACTGACGAGGAATCAACGATGACAACCCTTTTTCGCCGTCTGGCGCTGCTGCCCGCAGTGCGCCTGATTCGCACTCCCGTTTCCGCTATTTTGCTTGTACTCCTGAGCGCTCCGATGTCGCTTGCCATCGCTGCGGATGTCAGCAGCGGTCCGAGTTCCGCCTGGCTGGGGTTATCTGATTCAGAGCGCGATGCAGTGTTCAGTTTTGCTGAGGACTACAAAGCCTTTATGCGCGCAGCCAAGACTGAACTGAGTTTTGTGAGTGAGGCTCTGCGCCTTGCGGATGCGGCGGGATTCAAGCCGTTGCCCAAAACCGGCAGTCTCCCGCCCGGTGGGCGTTACTACGACGTCAATCGGGATCGGACGCTGACGCTGATCGTGGTCGGTTCCGAGCCCATGGTGGATGGATTTCGCGTGGTCGGCGCCCACGTGGATTCGCCGCGCCTTGAACTCAAGGGCCGGCCACTTTACGAAGCCGAGGGTTTTGCGCTTTTTCAGACCTACCGCCACGGTGGTATCAAGAACTACCAGTGGGTAAACCTGCCTCTGGCGCTGGTTGGACACGTTGATAAAAAAGATGGCTCGCGGGTGCAGATTTCGGTGGGCCTGGATGAGGGCGACCCGATCTTTATCATTCCCGACCTGTCGCCCCACGTCGATCACGATTACCGCGAGCGTCAGAACCGCGACGTGATCATGGGCGAAGAGATGGATCCGATCGTTGCCTCGATCACGCCCGCTGAGGGTTCGATCAAGGATGCGGTGCTGGGCTACCTCGCCAGTAAATACGCAATCACCGAGGCGGACCTGGTGTCTGCCGAATTGGCAATTGTGCCCGCTCTGGCGCCGCGGGATGTGGGCTTTGATCGGGGCATGATGGCGATCTACGGTCAGGACGACAAGCTCTCTTCCTACACCGCACTGCGCGCAATTCTTGAGCAGGATACCCCAGCGCGGACGGCCGTAGCGTTTCTCGTCGATAACGAAGAAGTCGGCAACGTGAACAACACCGGCTCAAACTCCGACTACTTTGTGAATTTGCTTGCCGAGCTGATTTATCGCGAGCGCGGCAATGACTTTAACGACATGGACCTGCGTCGTGCGCTGGGTAATACAAACGTTGTTTCCTCTGATGTAAATCCCGGTATTCACCCGACCTATCCGGGCGTCTGGGAGTCGGGTAATGCGCCTCGCCTGGGCTATGGCGTAAATCTCAAGCTCTACGGCGGCGGCTTCAACGCCAACTCCGAGTACATGGCCTGGAATCGCGCCTATCTGGATGCCGCGGGCGTCGCCTGGCAAACCGCGACCTACAAAGGGCGTGCCTCCGGCGGCACGATTGGCAATTCTCTGTCCCGACGGAACATGGAAGTCATCGACTACGGTGTGCCGCTTTTATCGATTCACTCGACCTATGCGCTCAGTTCAAAGGTCGATGTGCATATGCTTTACCGCGCCATGGACGCGTTTTATCGCTACTAGTGCTGTGCGGACCAAGCCTGAGGGCTAAGTCGTGATTTGAGGTCCGCTACTTGCCGCGCCGTGTCGCATCGCAGCCCGCGCTGCGGCGCGTATCGTCCAACTGGAGGATCTTCCAGGCTCCATCGACCTTACGCAGCGCAAACAGATCGACGCCGCAGTGATGGAACTGTCCGTCGACGAACAGATTGTAGGGGGTCCAGGCCATGGCCATAGTGCCATCGACCAGCACCACTTCATCGAAGGTCACTTCATCAAGATAGGCGTTTGAGGAACTGACCTGAGCGATCCACTCGTCGACCCCGTGAGTTCCCAGTCGTCCCTCGTCCAAAAACAGGGATGCGAGGGCCTCCGCGTTTTTTTCGCGCATTCCGTCAAACAGGGCGGTCACAACGTTGAGTACCGCCTCGTTACTGCTTTCCTGCGCCTGCCCGGGTGCAGCTGTAAAAGCGAGGGCCGCCAGCAGCAGCAACGCGGGCTGGCAGTGCTTGCCTATGTCCATGGGCATACTCCTTCAGTGTATCCTGTGCCCTCGAAAATGCAGGATTCAGGATAGACGTTAATGTCAAAACATTTCTCTCGTAGTGTAAGCCGAATCGCCGCAGCGCTTGTGGTTTTTGCCGGAGCGGTGGCAGGCACCGCGCATGCCGGCACCGCCCTGGTCGGGGGGCGCCTGATTGACGGTTACGGCCATCGACCTATCGCCAACAGCGTTATCCTGGTTGAGGACGGCATCATTCGGGAAGTCGGCACCGTGGACACGCTGGCCGTGCCCGAGGGCTACGACGTGGTCTCCACGGAGGGCATGGACGTGCTCCCGGGGCTCTGGGAGAACCACGCACACCTGATGCTGAACGGTCATGCGGATTACAGTCACTGGCATCCTACCTACCGCGACCGCTTCGCCAGCGAGATTATGCCCGCCAGCGCCGTGCAGCTGCTCCTCGCGGGTGTCACCACAACCCGTGACCTGGGTGCACCGCTGGAGGCCTCAATCTCTGTAAAGCGACGCATTGAGTCCGGGGAGATCCCCGGGCCGCGTTTGTTTGTCTCGGGCCCGTTTATTCAGCACGAACCCTATCCGGGATCGGACTTTTATCGCTGGGGCGTCGACAGCCCCGCCGATGGCCGGCGCAAGGTCAAGACCCTGGCTGAGGCCGGCGTCGATATCATCAAGTTGATCGACCAGGACAAGATGACTCTGGAAGAGGCTCAGGCCGTTGTCGACGAGGCGCACAAGCACGGACTGAAAGTTGTGGCCCATTCGCATCGCCCGGATGAGATTCGCCGCGGTATCGCCATCGGCGTCGATAACTTTGAGCACACGGGCCTGACCACGGCACCCGAGTATCCGGCCGATGTGATTGAGCTGCTTCGTGAGCGCACCGCCACCGGTCGTGTGGCCGGTGGCCCGATGTTCTGGACGCCGACGGTGGAAGGTCTCTGGAACTACGAATTCACGGTCGATAATCCCGAGAAGCTGGACAACGAGTGCTGGCAGCGGGGACTTGAGCCCTCCACGATTGCGGATATCAAGGCGTCCATACAGTATCCGGGGCAGCTTGCTTACACGCAGCTCACTCCGATTCGCAAGCCGACCTTGAAGCGCAAGTTTCAGCAGCTGCGCGATGCGGGCGTGGTAATGCTGGTGGGCACGGACAGTGGTATCCCGCTCAAGTTTCATTGCCAGAGCACCTGGAATGAGATGGACGTCTGGGTGAACGTAATGGGCATCGATGCGATGAACACAATTCGTGGTGCAACCTATTGGGGTGCAGTAATGATGGGTGTCGAGGACAAGTGGGGCACGGTGTCAGCCGGCAAATACGCCGATATCATTGCGGTAAAAGGCGACGTCCTGCGCCACATCAATCTGCTCTCGCGGGTTGATATGGTCATGAAGAACGGCGTCATCTACAAGCGCGACGGTGTGCCTGTCGAGTCTGCACTTTAGGGGCGTTTGCTGATGTCAAAATTTCAGCCCTTTGCGGTAGAGCAGTATCTGTCCGAGACAGAGCACGGGGTGCACTACAACTTTTCGGAGAGCGGTGTGCACCCGATGAGCTACGCCGAGCTCTTCGCTCTGGCAAAGGTGGATACCGAGGCGCTGTTTGCGCGACTGGTGGATTATCCGCAGGTTAACGGGACTGAGCTGCTGCGCGAACGAATAGCCGCGCTGTATCCGCAGGCCACTGCAGAGAATGTGCTGGTCACCGTCGGTGCCACCGAGGCCAATACCCTGGTCGCAGCGACGCTGCTGGACCCCGGCGACAACGTCGTGCGGTTTTGTCCTACTTACGAGCAGCTCGCGGGCAATGCGCATAACCTGGGCTACGAGGTTCGCAGCGTGGACCTTCTGGAGTCCGAGTCCTGGGCGATCGATAGCGAGTCGCTCAGCAAGGCGGTCGATGCGCGTACACGAATCATCCATGTGGTGAACCCGAATAATCCGACGGGCCGCATTCTCAGTGCCCGGGACCGTGGTGAGATTCTGGCAGCGGCGCAACGCGTCGGCGCCTGGATTGTCGCGGACGAGGTGTATATCGGCACCGAGCGCGACAGTGATGAACCCACGGCATCGTTCTGGGGAGACTACGAGCGCGTTATCGTGATCAACTCCATGAGCAAGGCCTATGGTCTTCCGGGGCTGCGTCTGGGTTGGCTGCTTGCGCCCAGAGCGTTGATTCCCCAGCTCTGGCGACGCCACGAGTATGCATCGATAGCGGCAAGCATGATGTCAATGGAGCTCGCGGCGCAGGCGCTCGCACCGGCTGCCCGGGACGCGATTACCGCGCGCGCCCGAGGCTTGATCCGTCGCGGATTCGAGACGCTGCAGGCGGCACTGGAGGCGCACCCGGGCGTGTTTTCAGTCGTGCCACCGCAGGCGTCTGCCATGTCCTTTGTAAAATTCGATTTGCCCCTTAGCTCCGATGAGTTTGCATCGCGGCTGCTCGCTGAAGAGGACGTGCTGGTGATTCCCGGATCGCGCTTCGGAGTAGAGGGGCATTTCCGCTTTAGTTCGGCGCTGCCAGACGCGCATTTGCGTGCCGGCCTTGCCCGGCTCAACGAGCTGACCGCCCGCGTGCTCGCGTCGGCATGATCCAGGCTCTGTTGACAATTTCAGGCGCGATCAGGATTTTGCGCGATGAGCTTTAAACGCTTTCTTGGAACCCAGCTCGCGATGGGGCTGCTCACCGGTGTGGTTCTCGGCCTTCTGCTGGGTACGGCTGTGCTGCTGAGTGGAGGGCTGAGTGCTGAGCTCGGCTTCGATATAGAGCTGGCGTGGTTTGACGGCTTCTGGTTCCTGTTGATCCTGCCCCTGCTGCTGGCCTTGCTGGTGCTTGTGGCCTCTCCGTTTTCCTATGCCCTGTTAAAAGTCACTCAGCGCTGGCGGCGTGACAGCGATTCTTTGAACTAGCGCGCTGTGAATATGCGGCGCACCCGGGCGAGACTGAAGTTCGTCACCAGCATCGTTCCGCTCAGCACCAGCGCTGCACCGAGCACGGTGTGCCAGCCGATGGCCTCATCCAGAAACAGCCAGCCCCAGAGTACGCCCCAGAGAGGAATCAGATAACCCACGGTCAACGCCGAGGGTGCCCCTGCGGTCGCAATCAGATGGAAGTAGAGCAGATAGGCGACACCGGTACAGAGTAAACCCAGGATCAGAGCGGCGGCCACGGCCGCGACGGGCCATGCTGCGGGTACCGGGGCAAAAGGGATGAAGGGCAGGATGAGCAGCGTGGCAGCCCAGAGGCTCCCATGCGCATTCGCGTAGGTTTCGACCTTGGCTGCATACTCGGCGTAGCTACTGGCGATGCCGTAGCAAATCGCCGCTGAGGTGGTGAGCAATACCGCCAATAACGCATCGCTTTGGACCGCCAGGCCGCCAAGACCCACGAGGCTCGCCACGCCCGACATGCCCAGCACCAGTCCCAGCAGGGCCCGGGCGGTAATCGGCTTGCCACGCCACAGAAATCCAATGACAAGCCCCCACAGCGGCGCGGTGGAATTCAGGATCGCCAGCAGCGAAGCCGGCAGCGTCTGTGCGGCATAGGCAAAGGCAAAGAAGGGCAGGGCCGTATTGAAGAATCCGAGAATCAGATAGTGGCGCCAGTGTTGTCGCAGATTGAGGGGCTTGCGCAAAAAACTGCTGACTGCGAGCAGCACCAGCGATGCCGAGAGCAGGCGCAGTCCCAGCAGCCAGCTGGGACCGAGCTGGGGAACGGCAAAACGCATGAACATAAACGACGATCCCCAGATCGCCGCCAGCAGAACCAGTTGTGTGAGCTGGACCGGTGTCATTGGCGTTGCTCCCAGACATGCATGGCCAGTTTGCGTTCCAGTCCCCAGCGATAGTGGCCCCAGTCACCGTCCTGGCGGATCACCCGATGACAGGGGATCAGGTAGGCGATGCGGTTGCGCGCCATGGCCGATCCTACGGCCCGGTGCGCGTTGGTGGTGCCGGCCAGTGCGCCAAGCTGTTGATAGCTCACCAACTCTCCGGGAGCGATTTGCAGCAGCGCTTCCCAGACCTTTACCTGAAAGTTGGTGCCGCGCAGGAGTAGGTGCAGTTTGCCGCGCTCCAGC
>CAZGGN010000168.1:0-6347 GCA_964525195.1 uncultured Congregibacter sp. | reverse complement strand
TGCTCGAGGCCGATGCCGCCGACAACACGCTGCGCCAAAAACCCGTGGTCTTTCTTGCGAGACACCCCATCGACATTGCCGTGTCCTGGTACCACCAGTTCACCAAGCGTCAGTCGCGGGCCAAGCAGGAGCTGATCAACCATAGCATCGCGCACCCGATCGATCGCAGGACCGTCGAGATGTGGGAGTTCGTACGCCACTCGGACATTGGCCTGCCGTTTCTGATCGAGTATCAGAATAGCTGGGCGCGCAATATCCGGGAGCTACCCCGGGGCCTGATGATTCGCTACGAAGAGCTGCGCGCCGATCCGGTCCCCACCCTGAGCCGTGTGCTGGCACATGTGGGCGAGAATTTCAGCGAGGAGGAAGTCCGCGCCGCCGTCGAGTGGGGCTCCTTCGACAATCTGCGCAAGCTCGAGACCAGCGGCACCTTCAAGCAGGGCGGCATGAAGCTGGTCAACGCCGGCGACCCCTCCACCTATAAGGTGCGCCGGGGCAAGGTGGGCGGCTACCGCGACGACTTTACGCCCGAACAGACCGCAGAACTCGAGGCGCTGGTGCGCGAGGCAATCGACCCGGCTCTGGGCTACTGCCACGAGTCCAGCGAGGTCTGAGGCGGTGCCACCACGCACCTGGCTGCTCCTCGGCGATAAACGGGGAGATAACGGTCAGGTCGAAACCATCGTCGAGGCCCTGGGGTGGCCCGTAGAGCGGCGATTCATACAACCACTGCCGCAGTGGGTCTACGGCAAGCCCCGCTACCGGCCCACCCTGGAACACCTCGATCTGGAGCGCAGTGATCCACTGCAAGCACCCTGGCCGGAGCTGATTATCACCATCGGCAGGCGCCCGTCGATGGCCGCCCTGTGGGTGCGCGAGCAGAGTGGCGGTCGAACAAAGATTGCCCTGGTGGGCAAACCCTCGGGACTCATGCGCGAGTTTGATCTGGTTATTTCCAGTGCGGAAAACCAGATGCCACCCCTGCCCAATCTGGTCAGCACCACCCTGCCCTTCATGCGGGTCGATGGCGAGGCAGTCGCCGCCGAAGCGGCGCGCTGGGCATCGCGCTTCGCAGCACTGCCACGTCCGCTGGTGGCAATTCTTGTCGGCGGCGAGACCAACCCCTTTGTCATGGACGCGCGGGCCGCAAAAGGACTCGTCGCCGAGGCTCGGCGCGTGATCGAGGAAAGCGGCGGCACGCCCTATGTGACCACCAGTCGTCGCACCACGCAAAATGTAGTCGACGTCCTGAAGGAGGAACTGCCTGCACAAGCCCGGCTATTCACCTGGACACCGGACGCGGCCCCTGAAGACAACCCCTACCGGGCTCTGCTTGGCGGCGCCGACACCTTTGTGGTGACCGGCGACAGCATTTCGATGATGGTAGAGGTCCTGCGCCTCAAAAAACCGCTGGCGATATTCCCGCTGCCCAGCGGGCGATGGGGCCGCCTCGATCTCTGGCGTCGCAGCCTCGCCAGCTGGCTGTTCAATCCGCGACGGGCCACAGCCGGCGACCGCCTGCGCCATCGCGTCGCGCGGGGCGTCTATTACCTGGATGTATTCAAGCTGCTGAGCGCCACCCGGGACTTTCGGGCCTTTCATCGGCTGCTGGTGGATAGCGGCCTCGCCGTATGGGCCGGCTCCGCATCGCGCCCGCCGAAGGGATCGCCACCTGATGATCTGGAGTTGGTTACGCAGCGAATTCGAGGACTTTTTGCCGGGCGGGCCCGAGAGGACTAACGCAGGCCCAGGACGTTCTTCATAAAGTGGGTGCCAAAGCGGCTGACCCGCTGGGCGGCCTGGGCGACCGGACTGCGATCCAGAAAATTCAATTGTAGCGTCCGACGCTCGCCAACGAAGCGTGTATGCCCATGCCAGGAGTGGTCGGTGCGACGAAAGGCGAGCAGCGTCCCACCAAGGGGCGGCACCTCGGCCACATAATCCTCAATGTCGTCGCTGGAGCGCAGCATACGCAACCTGCCATCGACTTCCTGCCAGTCTTCATTGAAGTAGATCAGCACCGTGATGACTTTGCTCTTGTGGTCCGTGTGGATATTGCCATCGGTCCGCTCGCAGTACTTGCGCACCGTAATATTCGCCGGCAATCCCACCAGATCCATAGCGAAGCGTTCCCCCAGGACCCGCGCAAATTCTTCAGAGTGCAACTCATCAATAAATGCTGCGAAGGACGGCCCGTAGCTGACATCGTCCAGGGCATGGTTGGCCGCGGAGTCAATCTGCGGATAGTCATGATTCAGGCGCTTGAGGGTGTCGGCTGACAGGAACCCGGGGACCACCAGAAACGGAAACGGGTCCGACTCCGGTTCGGCCTGCGCCAGTAGATCGAGCTGCAACATATTCATGGGCGCAATAATACTGCCAGGCACCGGGACTGCGCCAGACATACGCTCCCGGCACAAGTGCGGGCGCTGCGCAGTTGCGTTATGATCCGCGACCGTTTTTTCACCAAACTCAGGGGATTCTCGGCAGATGGCTGACAAGGCGCGCGTTGTGATGCGCTTCTGCATTCTTGGCCTGTGCTTTTGGCTGCCGAAGGAACGCCGCAAGCGGCTGGAACGCTGGCTGCGCGGTCGCGAGGAGTACAAGAAACTTCAGCGCGCGGACTGGGTGCTCATGAGCTGGGGCAAATCCGGCCGCACCTGGCTCCGGGTGATGCTGTCGCGGGTGTACACGCAGATCGGTGACCTACCGGCCAGCGACCTTATCGACTTTGATAACCTCAAAAAGCGCGATGCGCGGCTGCCCGCGGTATTTTTCACGCACAACAACTATCTGAGGGACTACACGGGGAACTGGGACAGCAAGGCCCATTTCCATGGCAGGCGCATGGTGCTGCTGGTCCGGGACCCGAGGGACGTGGCGGTATCGCAGCATTTTCAGTGGCAGTACCGCATGCGGCCGATCAAAAAGTTCATTAACAACTACCCGCCCCACGGCAGCGATATCGACATGTGGGATTTCGTCTGTGACGAGACGGTCGGAGTGCCTCGGATCGTCAACTATTTCAATGACTGGGCGGCCTCGCGGGGGGAGCTCGAGGACCTGCTGATCGTCCGTTACGAAGACATGCGCAGCAATCCCGGTGACGTTCTCAAGCGGATCCTCGACTTCACGGGGACAGAAGCCAGCGCGGCCGTCGTCGAGGAGGCCGTTGCCTTCGCTGCCTATGACAATATGAAGAAAATGGAGCAGGAGCAGTTCTTCAAGGGCTCCGGCGCCCGGGTGAAGCCGGGTGACAGCGACAATCCAGAGTCCTTCAAGGTGCGCAAAGCCAAGGTAGGCGGTTATCGGGAGCACTTCGACGAGCAACAGTGCGCCCGGCTGCAGGCCATGGTAAATACCCTCGACCCGATCTTCGGCTATGGCGATAGGTCAACATGAGCTATCTGCTGCAGACCCTGCGTCACGCGCTGTACACCCTGCGCAAGAAAGCCTCCCGGCGTCTCCTGCACTGGCGGATGCGCGGTCGACCGGCGACCGAAATCCTGCAGGCCGAGCGGCGCCTGCGCGGCGAAGAGCAGCTTAAGCGCCTCGGCGAGGCCGATGTGGTGGTGGTGTCCTTCGGCAAGAGCGGACGAACCTGGCTGCGGGTGATGCTCTCGCATCTCTTCCGTGTAATGTACGACCTGCCAGACTCGGCGCAGCTGGGATTTGACAACTTCCACCGCATGAACCCGGCAATACCCAGAATATTTTTCACCCACGATAACTACATCAAGGACGTAACCGGCCGCCCGGACAGCAAAGCGCCGTTTTACGATAAACAGGTGGTGCTGATGGCCCGCGACCCCCGGGATACTGCCGTATCGCAGTTCTTTCAGTGGAAGTTCCGCCTCAAGCCGGGCAAGGTCACACTCAACGACTATCCCGATCGCAGCGTCGAGATCAGCCTCTTTGACTTTGTCACCGGCGGCAACCCCGGCGGGAGCCTCAGGGCGGTCGCCGAGTATCTGAACAACTGGGCCCGGGAGGCCGACAAGGTCGGGCAGTTCCACCTGCTGCGCTACGAGGACCTGCGTCGGGACACGCTAGAACAGCTTGCGGAATTGCTGGCCTTCCTGAAAATTCCGGCAACGCGCGAACAGATGCAGCAGGCCGTGGATTACGCGTCCTTTGAAAACATGCAAAAGCTGGAGAGCAGCAGCCAGTCGGTGCTGGCTGGCGGGCGCATGAAGCCCGGCGATCCGGGCAATCCCAACAGCTATAAAGTCCGTCGCGCCAAGGTCGGCGGCTACCGGGACTACTTCAGCGATGAGGAAGTGGCGCTAATCGACCGGCAGCTTGAAGAGAGCATCGATCCGCTGTTCGATTACCGACCGTCGACAGGCGCCGAAAGCGCGACCACGCCAGGCTAAAACACCCCCCGCCTAGGCGGCCTGCGCCGCCAACACCTCAAAGGCATCGGCGCGCAGGTGACCATGCCGGATTTCCGCGCTGAGTTGATCGCGCGTTAACACGCCGTCATCCAGACATTCCTGCACCAGGTCAAAGAAAAACGCCTCCTGGGCCGGGTCCGGATGCGCCGCATACTGGCCGGCAAAGCGGTAATCTCCAAACAGCGCCCGCCGGGCCCGGCGCAGCCAGTGCCGCGGCGGAAACAGCTGAAAGGTGTCCGCCGGGCGATAGTCGATCGACAGGCCGGTTTTCCAGGGCTGGGTCTTGCGCTTGGTATTGTGCAGTAGCTTGGTCTCGGGCCCGAGGTGATCAAAATCATTCCACTCGTTCTCAAAGAGTCCGATCGTTGCGGGATCCTCGAGCTTGAGTGATATCCAGTCCATGTAGTCGCGCCTGACCGGCTCAAACATCTCGGAAAAATCGCGCTCGAACTGCCAATGGGTCAGCTGTGCGCAATCGAGCAGCATCACGCTGGACGCATAGGCGCCCTTGCGCCCCTTGCTGCCGGATTTGGGCCGGCACATGATCGCAGCGCCCTGCATGTCTCTGTCGAGCAGTTCCCAGATGTCCCCGACGGCAAAAATATCCGGATCCATGACGATCGCTCGACCCGAATAGTCCATCAGCTGCGGCGGTGCAAAGCGCAAGGGAGTAAAAGACTGCAGATCATCGTTGAGCCAGGGGCGCATTTCACCGTCGCGACGATAGGGCTGCCCCTCGCGCTCGGCCATGCAGGGAAAGTCCCTGACCTCAATAAAGCGCACATCAAAGCGATCACTATGCGCCGACCGCTTGATCAGCGAGTGCCGGCTGACAATCGCGCCGAGCATCTGCTTGTGATTGGTATGAATAAAGACCGTCGGTTTCACATCAAATTCCTGCCGAAGCTGCGCCGCATAGTTTACCCTTCCGGCTGCGACCTCCAAAGGCAGAAACTTGGCAGAAATCGGCACTCAGGCTGAGATAGCACACCCCGGCGACTCCGCGCCGAGGGTTTGGTGTCTGCTGGGTAAAAAAGCCGGCGACAATAGCCAGGTGCGCGCGCTGGCGCGGCGCCTCGGCTGGCCGCTGGAGGAAAAAAGCATCGTCGCGCGACCCTGGGAACTGCTGGTGCATACCTTGCCGGGCGGCACCCTCCGGGGCATCGATAGGGGGCTGTCCAGCGAGCTCAAGGCGCCCTGGCCCGATCTGGTCCTGAGTGCGGGGCGTCGCAATGAGCCCGTCGCACGCTGGATCCAGCAGCAGTCCGGGGGACGCACCCGGCTGGCTCACATCGGACGCCCCTGGGCGGCGCTCGAATGCTGGGACCTGATCATCACCACGCCTCAGTATGACCTGCCGCAACGGGACAACATCCTGCACAACACCCTGCCGCTGCACGACCTGGACCCGGACGCTCTGGCAACAGCAAAAGCACGATTTACTGCGCGGCTGGACGCGCTGCCCCGGCCCCATATCGCCGTGCTGATCGGGGGCGACAGTGGCAAATTCGTTTTTACCCGCGACAAGGGCGCGCGGCTTGGCGAGCTCAGCGCAAGCCTTGCGCGGGCGTCCGCAGGTTCGCTACTCACGACCAGTGGACCGCGTACCCCCGCGGCGGCCGCAGACGCCTGCGAGGCAGCCCTGCACGCTCCGCACCTGAGTCATCACTGGGGTCAGTCAGGCGAGAACCCCTATCTCGCCTTTCTGGCCGACGCAGACGCCTTTGTGGTCACCGGGGAATCCATGTCCATGCTCGCCGAGGCCCAGAGTCGCGGCAAACCGCTGTTCATCTTCGACCTGGGGGATCCGCCGCAGCGCCCCTGGTGGTCACAGGGCCACGCCTGGCGCTACAAGCCGCTCAGCCATCAGCTGGCGATGCACCTCGGACCGCGGCGCATGCGTCGGGACATCAGTCGTATTCAGCAGACTCTCATCGAGAGTGGCAGGGC
>CAZGGN010000167.1:0-6384 GCA_964525195.1 uncultured Congregibacter sp. | reverse complement strand
CTCCAGCATTTGAAAGTCGCCATCGGAGTTGCCCACTGCGATGACGGGACGCCGTCCAATCTGCTGCTGGATACCGACGGGTTTGCCGGCCTTGTCGTTGTTGTGCGCGATTTTTGCCTGGCGGAGTAGTTCTCCATCTTTGTATTCGACGGCAAAGCGCGTGCCGACAATGTTTTCGGGGGGAATGCCGTAGACGTCTTCGGCCCAGGCGCGCATAAAGCTGACAGTGCCTCCCGACACAATCCATAGCTGAAAGTCGTTGTCGCGCAGATAATCCATGAGTTCGAGCATTGGCTGATAGACCATGGCAGTGTAGGGCTGGCCGGTGACCGGGTGACGCGCGCTCTCTATCCACTCTTTGACTGCCTGGCTAAAGGCTGTTTCTGTGATTCCCGTGTGCGTGTGGGCCACCAGAGAGAGCAGTAGTTCCTCGCCCCCTTCGGCGAGTGCGGGCGCTCCGCCTGAGGCCAGTTCCTTGAAGGGAGATTGCGCCGCAAGAGCGGGGTCGGCCCGGAGCATAGCCTTGGCGCGGTCGATGGCGAACAGTACCTGAAAATACACCGGTTGCTCGGACCAGAGGGTGCCGTCATTGTCGAACACGGCAACGCGATCGCTGGGTGCAATGTATGCGGGGCCGCCGATCTCTGTAGCGTCGCCTACAAAGGACACGATACGCTCGCGCGTGTCGGTGGCGCGCCAGGAAGGCAGCGGCTCATCGGCGCTGACAGCAGGGTTCGCAATCACCAGCAAGCTACCCATTGCCAAAAGGGCAACAAGCATGATTTGGCTTCGGCCGGCCAGTCGTCGGGGGGAGGGTAGTATCATCGACATTTCTCGTGCGTAAGCGATGTGTGATAGTAGCCTATCCGCGCTGTGGCGAAACCCCGCTTACCCTTGGCTGGCTGGCTGGCTGCGCTGGCAGGCTCGATCCTTCTAAATCTTGTGGTGATTTTCTGAACCTTGCCTTCGGGCATTAATGGAGTGCTATGAACACTGAAGCAACAACCTTACCTGATCTTGCAAACGAACTTCCTCCGGATGCGGTGGATGTTCCCGGCTGGTTGGAGGACGCTCTGCAGGTTCCCCGCGAGGAGGGCTGGGTGGAGTCGGGTGGTTGCGCTATCCATTATTTTCGCTGGGGCAACCCGGAAAAACCCGGTTTGCTGTTGATGCACGGATTCCTGGCTCATGCCCGTTGCTTTGGCTTTATTGCACCGTTTCTGGCGCAGCATTATCACGTCGTAGCCTTTGATCTGTCCGGCATGGGTGATTCCGGGGTTCGCGAAGAGTACCCCGATTCCGTACGAGTGGCTGAGGTTGAGGATGTTGCGCGAGCCTCGGGGCTTTTTGATCACGCAGAAAAGCCGATTGTGATCGCGCATTCCTACGGAGGCCATGTGGCCCTGACGGCGATGCAGGACCAGCACGCACTGTTTGGCGGGCTGATAATCTGCGATCTGATGGTGCTGCGCCCGGAGCGCCTCAGGGCGTACTTCGCTGCGGAGAAGCCGCTGCGCTCGGATCCGAGTCGCCCCAATCGCGTCTATCCGGACTACGCTACGGCGAAGGGACGTTTCGTATTATCGCCGCCCCAGCCGGTAAATGTCCCCAGCCTGTTCGACTATATGGCCTATCACTCGCTCAAGCCGGTAGAAGGTGGTGGCTGGACATGGAAGTTTGATACCAGCGTGTTTCAAAGTGACTTTGGTCGCCAGGAACGCATGCTGCGCCAGGGCCAGATCATTGCCGAAACGCCTGGGCGCAAAGCCATTGTGTACGGGCAGGATAGCCTGCTGTTTGACGATGACTCGGCGGACTACATTCGAGAGTGCGGCGCCCGTGATATCCCCATCATCGGTATTCCCGGTGCCCGTCATCACCTGATGTTGGACGAGCCGATCGCTTTTGTCAGTGTGCTGCGCACGATTCTGGCGCAGTGGGAAACCCAGTCAGGTTGAGTTTGAGCTTGCAGTCGCGCCGGTGGTGCCCTCAGGGTAATCCTGTCAGCTTTTGCACAATCCAGTCCGAGAAGCGGGTGGGGAGTAGGGCCTTGATGGCGATAAACGCGCTGCCGGGAAAGAAAGGCACCACCCGTCGCGGGGCTGGATTGCTGCTCTCGCAGGCCGCGACGATACTGCCCGCCACCGTTACCGGGTCGGCACCTTTACTGTGTAAGTCGTGATGGAACGCCTTGAGGGTGCGTAGCTGCTCAGCGTAAGCCGGCGCCGCATCAATCCAGTGCTCCAGTTGTTGCTGTTCCAGTGAGCCAAAGCGCGTTTTGACTGCGCCGGGTTCGATCACCACGACCTCCACGCCGTGCGGGCGCATTTCGTGCCGCAGCGAATCGGAGATCGATTCCACCGCGTGCTTGGTGGCGTTGTAGGGGCCAAAGAAAGGCAGTGTCACTTTGCCTGCCACCGACGAGACGTTGACGATTCTGCCGCGTCGCCGCTCGCGCATAGCGGGCAGAAAAGCGCGGGTGACCCTGACCAGGCCGAGGACGTTGGTTTGAAACTGCCGCTCCCAGTCTTCGTCAGCCAGCGCTTCCAGTGGGCCTGCCAGCGCGTAGCCGGCATTGTTGACCAGCACGTCAGGCGCGTGACCCTTCAGCGCTTCGACAACCTGCGCTGCGGCTGCGGCTACCGATGCCTTATCCGTCACATCGACGCGCACTGCGCTGATGTTGTCATAGCCTGCATCAAGTTCCGCGAGGGCGCTTTCATCGCGGCCCAGTGCAAACACCTGATGGCGCTTGCTGGCCAGCAGGATTGCGGCTGCGCGCCCGATGCCTGCGGTGGCCCCGGTGATAACGATGCTGGACATGCTGCTTTACCTCTCGGCCATTGATGAGCAGAGAATAACCGCCCTGCCTGTTAGAGAATAGCCTCGATAAGGCAGGGGCCGGGGGTGCTCATCGCCGCGGCGAACTGCGTCTGAAATTCAGCGCTGTTGCGTGCCTGTGTGGCGCGAATGCCGAGACCCGTGGCGATGCTGGCAAAGTCCATGTCCGGATTGGAAAGGTCCAGCATCGAGAGGGTTTTCGCGTTGGGCTCGCCGGCACCAACCCGCGCCAGTTCGATATTCAGGATCGCGTAGCTTTTGTTGTTCAGCAGTACCACGGTCACATCGGCGTTTTCCCGCGCCATGCTCCAGAGCGCCTGTATCGTGTACATGGCCGATCCGTCCGCCTGCAGGGCAATGACTTTGCGTTCCGGGCAGGCCAATGCCGCTCCCAGTGCGACCGGAAGGCCCTGTCCAATGGCGCCGCCGGTGAGCGTCAGCCAGTCATGCGCGGCGGCTTGCTCCGTGCACAGGTATATGGCCAGACCGCAGGTTGCGCCCTCGTCAGACACGATTGCACCTTCGGGCATTTCATTGGTCATGATCTGGCCGATGGTTAGCGGGTTGAGGGCTTCGTCGGTGATCTCCTGGGCCTGGCGCTGCTGCAAGACGCTCGGTGCTGCCGTGATGGCAAGTGCTGATGCCAGTCCTGTTACCGCCCCGTAGGCGTCTTCTGAGGCCTCCGCGAGGACTATTAGTTCGCAGCTCTCGGGCGTCAGCCAGCTCTCTTTCTCGGGATAAGCAAAGAAACTTACCGGGGCAGCTGTGCCAAGAAGAATCAACTGCTCGAAGGGCGCCAGGGCTTCGGCAGCCTGTTCGGCGAAATAGGGCAGGCGCTGAACCGGCACGCGGCCGGCGCCGCGCTGGAGTCGCGTGGGGAAGGTGGTGCACATCAGCGTGACATCGTGGGCCTCGGCGATCGCGCCGAGTGTCGCGAGGTTGCCTTCGCGCAGGGCATGGCCACCGAGCAGCAGACAGGTCTTTTTGCCGCTGCGGATCGCATCGGCGACCCGCGCGAGGCGGCCTTCAGAGACGCCGATCGGTTCCGGCGCGGGCAGCGCCGGGGCTGATTTTGAGGCCTCTTCCCAGGCATAGTTCGCCGGTGCGATCAGCGTTGCGATCTGTCCATTGCCACGCAGGGAGGCCTGTACTGCGCGAGCACCGGCAGCGGACAGGTCCTCTGGAGAAGTGGCAACGGCGGTCCAGTGTGAGCCCCAGCGCGTGATGGCCGGCAGGTCTGAGGTCAGCGGTGCATCGAACTGCAGGTGGTAGCTGGCATGGTCGCCGACGATGTTGACAATCGGGGAGCCTGCGCGCCGGGCGTTGTGCATGTTGGCGAGGCTGTTCGAAAAACCTGATCCCAGGTGAAGGAGGGTGGCAGCGGGCTTGTCGGCCATTCGCGCGTAACCATCGGCCGCTCCCGAGACCACTCCCTCAAACAGACAGAGCACGGGGCGCATGGCGTCGGTCTGGCCGATGGCGGATACCAGTTGCATCTCCGAGGTTCCGGGATTGGCAAAGCATATTTCCACGCCGGCATCGACGAGAGTGTTGAGCAGGGCTTCGGCGCCATTCATGAGCGAATCTCCAGAGTGTTTTTAGTGACGTCATATCATAAGGGATGAGGGGGCAAATTGTTTGTCGTACCGGTGTCAGTCACCTAAAATCGCGCCCTTGAATTGAATCAGACAGAGAACACTGCTATGGCCCTCAATCGTCGCTCCAAAAACATCACCGAGGGTGTGCAGCGCGCGCCGAACCGCTCCATGTATTACGGCATGGGCTACGAGGCGGCGGACTTCAAAAAGCCCATGGTGGGTGTGGCGAACTCTCATTCGACGATTACGCCCTGCAATTCGGGTCTGCAGCCCCTCGCCGATGCGGCCATTGAGGGACTCCGGGAAGCCGGTGCCAATCCGCAGGTGTTTGGCACGCCGACGATCTCGGACGGTATGTCCATGGGAACCGAGGGTATGAAGTACTCGCTGGTATCCCGGGAAGTTATTGCTGACTGTATTGAGACCTGTGTCGGTGGACAGTGGATGGATGGCGTCCTGGTGATCGGCGGCTGTGACAAGAACATGCCCGGCGGCATGATGGGTATGCTGCGTGCGAACGTGCCGTCGATTTTTGTCTACGGAGGAACGATTCTGCCCGGTCGTTACAAGGGCGAGGATTTGAACATCGTCAGCGTCTTTGAGGCGGTCGGCGAACATGCGGCGGGCAATATCAGTGACGACGACCTGCTCGCGATTGAGCGCAACGCAATTCCCGGCACCGGTTCCTGCGGCGGCATGTACACCGCGAACACCATGAGCTCGGCCTTTGAAGCTCTCGGCCTGAGTCTGCCCTATTCGTCGACCATGGCCAATGTCGAGGCGGAGAAGCGCGAATCTGCAAAACAGAGCGCCGTGGCTCTTGTCGAGGCGATCCGTCAGGACATCAAACCGCGGGATATTGTCACCCGCGAGTCCCTCGAAAATGCGGTCGCGGTGATTATGGCGACCGGTGGCTCCACGAATGCGGTGCTGCATTTTCTGGCCATAGCGCATGCGGCGGGCATCGAGTGGACCATCGACGATTTTGAACGGATACGCCAGAAGGTTCCCGTTCTCTGCGACCTGAAGCCGAGCGGCAAGTATCTGGCGATTGATCTGCATCGTGCAGGAGGCATTCCGCAGGTCATGAAGATTCTCCTCGACGGCGGGCTGTTGCATGGGGATTGCATCACCGTCACCGGGAAAACGATTGCCGAAACGCTTGCGGATGTGCCGTCGCAGCCGGCGGCTGATCAGGACGTGATTCGAACCCTGGATAAGCCCATCTACGCGAAGGGACATCTTGCGATTCTGCGCGGCAACCTGGCCGAAGAGGGCGCGGTCGCCAAGATTACCGGGCTCAAGAATCCGGCGATTACCGGTCCGGCGAAGGTCTTCAACGATGAGCAGTCAGCCCTTGATGCGATTCTGGCGGGGCAGGTTGAGGCTGGTGACGTGGTTGTCCTGCGCTACCTCGGTCCACGCGGTGCGCCCGGGATGCCCGAAATGCTGGCTCCGACCGGCGCCCTGGTGGGCAAGGGCCTGGGCGAGTCTGTCGGCCTGATTACCGACGGACGTTTTTCCGGAGGGACCTGGGGCATGGTTGTGGGGCATGTGGCGCCCGAAGCCCACGCGGGGGGGCTGATTGCTCTGGTGGAGGAGGGGGACTCCATCACCATTGATGCGCATACGCTGACCCTGCAGCTAAACGTCGATGATGCGGAGATTGCGCGCCGCCGCCAGGCCTGGCAAACCCCCGCGCCGCGCTACACCCGCGGAGTGTTGGCCAAATTCGCCCACAACGCGGCCAGCGCGAGTCGCGGGGCAGTTCTGGATCTCTATGAGGATTAAGCGTTCAGCCTTATCGGGCCGACGGTGAACCTGCCGACAATCATCGCCTACTGTGACCTGGTCGCGGTGGGTGTGTTCGCCGCTTCCGGTGCGCTGGCCGCGGCGGAAAAGCGCCTGGATATTCTGGGCTTTGTACTGTTTGGCACCATTACTG
>CAZGGN010000166.1:0-6405 GCA_964525195.1 uncultured Congregibacter sp. | reverse complement strand
AAATCGAGAATAGTCTGCCACAGTCCGAGCCGATCGTAGTCGTTGGTCACGAAAAACTCGCCAAATGGTACGACGGACATATCCAGTGGAACGCTCACCGCCCAGTGGTCGGCGTTGGCATAGCCCAGCAAGGTGCTTCCCGGTAGCAACTGATCCCAGTGCAGAAGAGCCCCATCATTCAGGGGGTGGACGACGCCAAGGACCTTGTAAGGTGATCGCAGCGCGCGAGAAACCTGCGCTGGTTCAGGCGCTGTGATTACTGAGTAAGCCGGGACGGGCAGCGGTAGATGGTCCCTCAGCCAGGCATGGCGGACCCGGGGACTGAGACTCTCCATCGCAAGCCCATCGCCAGATCCACAGTCACCAAAGGGGCTGAAATGCAGTAGCTTCTCGACTTCACCTGTTTCTCTCTCGGCCACCGGAGAGCCTCCAACGGCACCGGCAATGCTGATAAATGCGGCAGTGCGGTCGGCCAGCTCAGGGGATTTCTCCAGCGCCGCCATAATGTCATTGGCACCCTTGGAGTAGCCGATGAGAATCAGGGGCCGTAGGTCAGTGAGGTCATTTTGGAGGGTCGTGAGTACAATTTCAGCATTCCGCTCGCTGCCAGACAAGCCCTCTACCTCAATCAGCGTAGTATCAAAGCCAAGATTTCTCAGGCTTACTAGCGGCAGTGCGGGCTCATCGATCAATCCCCGCATGCAATCCCAGCCTACGCCAAGCGCGACCGCGATACGATATTCTCCACGCCGCGATGGATCGATTTCGGGTATCGCATTCGCTCGGCCCTCGTCGCGAAACCTGCGAAGAGAGTGTGTGCAAGTTTCGCCGTCCTGCTCCTTCTGCGCACAGAAGGCCGCACGAAAATCAGCCCGGCGATCGATGACGCCGGCAAGGTTTGCCGGCGCAAGCGATAAGGGTACGTAACTCCCGGTATCGACGTCATCAGGCATAGGCGAGCACGCGCTGAGCAGAAGCGTTATGAGTCCGATCCAAACACGCATACTGGAACCAGTATTTCCTGATGCTTCGTAAGAGTATAGAGCGTTGCTTAAAAGCTTGTGTACCGACAGACATCGCAAGCGGGAACTTTTGCTCCATTTTTCGAGACTGCTTTTGCTTCACGAAGGCGACACTTTCCGACAGGGTGGTCTCCCATGACACGGGCAAACCCAAGCGATTTACCAAACAGTTTCTCCCAACGCCTGCGTTGCTTCGAGCGGTTGAATTCGAACCTCATAGCAGACAGTCGCAGAGCAACTGGTTCAGAAGTCTTAATGATCTAACATCGACCATTCGCACACGCTATTTTAGTGCGCGCATTGACTTGAATTCGACTGGCGTGGGTGTTCTTGGCTCCGTGTAGTACAAACGCAGTTGTGTTGAACCATCTTCGTCTATCGAAACAATATATACATGGTCGTAAACGCTATCATCAAGATCAGCGAATGACTCTCCTGTCAGCATGTTGACCAACCCCGGAATAGTGTTGGAGTGGCCAGTCACCAGGATAGTGCCCGTCAGAATCTTCAGCTTGCTGACAAAGTTCTCGGCGTCTGATGGATCATATTCTTCAATCTCTAACCCATGCTCAATTGCGACGGGCAAAGCCGATCGTCTGGTTCTTTTGTAGGGCGTGGAAAAAATATGCGTAACGCGTTTACCCCGCAACAATTGCGCAAAGGCAAGAGCGCGCCGTTCACCCAGGTCTGTGAGACCCGGGTCCTGTGAACCATCGTTCACTTTCTCGGTATGACGTACTAAATAGATCGTGGTGCTATCGGCTGCGAACGTAGCTGCTGAGCAAAGGAAAAATGGCAGGAGTATGCTGATGGCCGCGAGTTTGAGCGCCTTGGTCATGATAATTCCATGAAAGAGTTGTAAGTGCCCATCGAGCTTAAGGGAAAGAGCGGCTGCATGCATCAGCATCAGGAACCGCTTCGATCATGCGTCGGCTAGCGGTGCATTCGCTGTGCTTCAATCGCTCTGCTCGCATGCCCGGCATATTCCAACAAGTCGTTGAACAGGGGAATCCAAAGCACATACATAGTATTGCTTCTATGGTGCCTGTATCGAGCTTTGCGTCATGTCGCATGTGTCGTCTGATACTTCGCAGAAGTATGAGCCTGAAAAACCTCAGATTTCAGTTGAGGGCTTATCCTGCGGGCTCGGCAACCAGCGCGAGACGGGCACCGTCACGCGAGACAGCGAGGCGGGTCAACTTCAGTCCCAGGTAAGCAAGATCAGTGACTTCCTGCCAGCTGTCATCGAGCCAGGCAACGACCCTCGACCCGCTGGAACTTAACAAAACCCCATCGGGGGTCCAGGCGTGGAACTCTGCGCCCACGGGCAGGAGCGCCAGCGCTTCAGTGCGATCCAGGTCCAGATCGTACAACTCGACCCACGTGCCGCTAGTTGTTCCGCGCGTGAAGCTCACAGCCCGGCGCTTTGGCACCGACTGGGGCGATCGCCCTACTCCCGTGGCAATCGTCCGCGCCTCCTGCGTGCGTATCTCGACAACCTGAAGGACCGACGGATCCTGCAGGAGCCATAGCGCAACGTGCTCGTTGTCCAACCATGCGTGATAGCCGACCGGACCGATGTCCGGAAAGACAATTTCCGCGGCGGCACCTTCTCGCGGCATGCGCCACAGGCGCCCGCTGGTGTCATCCGGTGATCTGATATAGCTGATACCACCCTTGCTCCCGGGAATGGGCGTGGGAGAGAACTCGCCCTGGAGCGGGGTCGCTGTGAGGCGGCTTGCGCTTTGCGTCCCAGGACTCCAGCGCCAGATATCAGTCCGGTCGTCCTCCATTTGCACAAACATAAGCTCACCCAACGGGGTAAAGAAGGGCTGGTTATCGTAACCCGGTCGGTTAGTGAGATTGCGCGGCTCGATGGCGCGCAGCACATTCCCCTCTCGCAGAAGCTCCAGGAGCCAGACGTCGGTTCCCTCCGGCGCCCCGCTCGCCGCCGACACGTCGGAATCCACAGTTTCCGGGGACGATTCTGAAGGTGACTCTCTGCTGCATCCCGACGTCAGGAGAAAAGCCGCAACTACGACCATGGCGAGAGCGCCGGACAGCACCGGCCGGGGACAGAAGTGAAGATGACTCATGGACGGCTTGCGCTTACCCAAATGGTAGATGTGATCCAGCGCATCAGCTTAGCACAGCCCCCTCAGACCGATTCCCGGGAGAAAACCACAGCCGCGGCAGGAAATCAGGCGGCCGGTATGACGACTAGCTCGTCGCTCTCCCGCATGCGATCCCCCGCTTGTTTCAGCTCCTCGCGGTAACGCGATTCAACGGCGTCACGCTTGATTTTCAGAGTATGCGTCAGCACACCATTTTCCTGCGTCCAAGGTGTCCGACTCACGATCACCGCGCCAATCCGTTCATGCTTTTCCAGACCGGAGTTGACCGACCGAACCCAATCGCGTAAGCGTCCGAATGCCTCATCTTCCGCCAGCCCTAAAGCGGAAGCCGACAGCACGGTGATCATCACCGTCTGCGCCATGCCCAGCCCCGTCAGACAGGCCTGCTCCGCGAGCGGTGTCTCCAGGAAGCTCCCTTCGATAGGAGCGGGCGCCACGTACTTGCCCTTGGCAGTCTTGAATATCTCCTTAAGCCTGCCGGTGATGTACACATGCCCATCTTCATCAAAGCGACCGCGGTCGCCCGTATGCACCCAACCGTCAGCTTCAAAAGTGTCTGCAGTCTTGTCCGGCGCATTGAAGTAACCCAGCGCGGTACCACCACCGCGGGCAAGAATTTCGCCGTCTTCGGCGATCTTTATTTCAACTCCCGGCGAAGCCGTGCCAATGGAATCGACTTTGCGATTGCCACTCACGTTGCCACATACGGGAAGGATTTCTGATTGGCCGTAACCGTCGTAAAGGGTAATCCCCAGATCGTCATACCATGCCTTGAGTGGTGCCGGGGTAGGCGCGGTCGATGTGAGAATGTAACGCACCTCATCAAGTCCGAGGAAGGCCCTGACCTTTGTGGCGACGTCCTCCAACTTACCCTGCGCTTTTGCCGCATCGAGTTCCTCAAGACTGACAAGATGCGCCAGTACAAGCTGCTGCAGTTTTTCCCATATACGCGGCACGCCAAGCATCCAGTTGGGGCGGGCATTACGCATATCGTCAAGGAAGGACTCCTGACTCTCGTTGAAGTACACGGTGCCACCGAAAACCGTCGCGTGGTTTTGCACAACGATCCGCTCACCCATGTGCGCGAGCGGCAGATAGGAGATGAACCGGTTTCCCGGCCGCGTGTCAGACATCAAGCCGACACCGAGGCCGGCCTCACGCAGACTGGACAAGGAATGCATCACCCCCTTGGGCCGTCCGGTCGTTCCTGAGGTCAGCACGATCGTAGACAGTTCAGAGTCTTCTCTGGAAGCCGGAAACGAAAGGTCAGCGCCAGCGCTCACGATCTCGTCCCAACCCGTGGCGCCAGATACCTCTGGCGCTCCGGGCAAACGGACTACGGGGATATCGGGACCAAAACCAGATTTCACTGACTCCCAGTTTGCCGAATTGCCCAACACCAGCATGTCAATGCCCGTGAAATCCGCAGCGTAGGCAATATTATCGGCATCCATAGTCGTAAACAGGGGAACCGTAACGTTACCCGACGCCATAATCGCATAGTCTGCGAGCATCCAATGAGCGGAGTTGGAGGCCAATAAGCCAATGCGGCGGCCCGGTTCTGACTTCTGGTTTGCGAGCCAGGCAGCGGCCGCCCGCAACTCAGCAACGCCCCGCTCCCAGCTAATTTCCCGATGCTGCCCGGACCACTGCTCGACCAGCCAGGGCTCTTGCGGGCGCTCTCGGGCCCAGTGGTCCATGTCTTGCAAAAGGCTGCGGCGTTTGCCTACGTGCTCGTCCATCATGAATCGTTCCTTATCGTTATCAGTGATTTATCGGAAAATGGAGCGGCGAGGCAGACATGATTGAGATTTTGGGCGTAGCATCAAAGCTTCCTTTGGTGATGTGAAATCTCAGAACGTGTTGCGCTGCGAAGGTCGTTTGTGGCTAAACCCTCACCTCAGAACCCAATCCCGGGAAGGCGCGCGTCTCTTCACCGGCCTGCGGTTTATCCGGAATCAAACCGCAGATCAGCAGGGAAGCCAGAGCGATTCCTGAGCCTACCAGGAACACCGCCGTCGGCGAAGTCAGCCACAGAATCCCGAGCAGCGCCGGTATAACCACTGCTGCAATATGATTGATCGTAAAGCTGACACTGGCCGTCGCCGCAATATCCCTGGGATCGGCTATTTTCTGGAAATAGGTATTAATGGCGATGGAGAGCGCAAAGAACAGGTGGTCGACGATGTAGAGCCCTGCCGCGATAGTCGGGTGCTCCACGAAGGCATAGCAGGTAAACACCACAACCAGACCGATGTACTCGACGCGAAGCGCCCTGCGCTCGCCCGCCCTGCCCACCCAGGCGCCGATGCGCGCAGCGAAGAACAGGTTGAAGACGTAGTTGGCAAGATACAGCAGACTGATATCGGCAGCTGAATAGCCAAACTTCTCCACCATCATGAACCCGGCGAACACCATGAAAATCTGACGGCGTGCACCGCTGAGGAAAGTCAGCGCGTAGTAAAGCCAGTAGCGACGGCGAATAATCAGTTTCTTATGCTGCAGCACCCCGTCAGGATAATTGGGAAACACCGCCCACAGGCTCAGGGTAATCAAAACCCCTACCCCTCCCGCCAGTAGATACATGCCTTTGAAGCCCACCCCGAACCACTCCATCAGGAGCCAGATACTGCTATAAGCGAGTAACGCCCCCGCGGCCTTGACGGCCATCGCCCGTCCCATGAAGTGCGGAGTCTCCCCTTTTGCTATCCATTGCAATGTGAGGGATTTATTGATGGTCTCGAAGTAGTGAAAACCTAATGACATCACCACCGTGGTGGCATACAAACCATAGGTCGTCGGGAAGTACGGCGTTAACGCGACTCCGATCGACATCACCAGCAGGGACGCCAGGGCAAAGCGCTGTTCGCGCACAATCAACAGCACGAAAACAGCGCTAAAGGCGAGAAAGCCCGGCACCTCTCGCAGACTTTGCAGCATACCGATCTCGGCCCCGCTAAAGGCCGCGCGCTCGACCACAAAATTGTTCAGCAGAGCCTGCCAGACCGAGAAGGTCAGCGGCATGATAAACGCAGCCACCAGCAGAAAGTTTTGCTGAGACAGAGCCGAGGCTGATCGATGAGAAACTGGCTGGGGCACGGGGAATATTCCGCAAGTACAAACGAGGGGCAAGTCTAAGGGAACCGAGTCGCACCGCCTACTGTGAACCCCGATGCGATCATTCCATGCAGACAAAAAAAGGTTCATCGCGAATTCGCGGGATCAAGGCTGCGCGGCACCCTCATCAT
>CAZGGN010000165.1:0-6407 GCA_964525195.1 uncultured Congregibacter sp. | reverse complement strand
ATCGGCGCCAACGGCATGGGTAAGTCCACGCTGTTTCGCCTGATCACCGGTGCCGAGCAACCCGACGCCGGCAGTATTGAAATCGGCGAGACGGTCCAGCTGGCCTACGTCGACCAATCACGGGACGATCTCGACGGGAACAAAACGGTCTGGGAGGAGATTTCTGACGGTCTGGATATCATCAGCATCGGCGGCTACGAGGTGAATTCCCGTTCCTATGTGGGACGTTTCAATTTCAAGGGATCAGATCAGCAAAAGTATGTGAAGGATCTGTCCGGCGGGGAGCGCAATCGCCTGCATCTGGCCAAACTGCTCAAGCAGGGTGCCAACGTGCTGCTCCTTGATGAACCGACCAACGACCTGGACGTCGAAACGCTCCGCGCGCTGGAGGAGGCGATCCTCGCGTTCCCGGGCTCGGCGATGGTGATTTCCCACGACCGTTGGTTCCTTGATCGGGTGGCGACCCATATTCTCGCCTATGAAGATGATGGCGGCGTGATATTCCACGAGGGCAATTTCAGTGACTACGAAGAAGATCGCCACAAGCGCATGGGCGCCGCGGCAGACCAGCCCCACCGCGTTCCCTATCGCAAGCTGAAGTAGAGGACTGCAGCGCAGCGCCGGAGGCATTTGCTCCGCCCGGCGCCTGTGCTTCAATGCACCCAAAATGCAGGGTCAGGTAAGGCATCATGAGTGAGTATCCCGGCGAACGCCGTCAGTTTTCCCGCGCGCGGATTGATCTGCCTGTGGAGGTTCATCAGGGGGGCAGCGTCTGGCACCAGCGACTGATCGATATCTCCGTCGCCGGCGTTTCCACAGACCAGCCGGATGTCTGGGATGCGCAGTACAACGAGCCCTTCACACTGGTCATTGACACCGGCACCCAGGGCCGTCTGGAACTGCATGCCTACCTGCAGCACGTCGAAGCGGGCCGCCTGGGCTTCTCGGTACAACACGTCGATCGCAAAAACATCGAACCCCTGCGTGCGCTGCTCGCCGAGCACGTCGAGGATCCGCTCGCACTCGAGGCCGAAGTCGACCAGCTCGACAGCGATTAGCCGACGGGCGGATCCGCTCCAGGAAGTTTGGACCCTACATGAGCCGCCTTTTTCGCGACCCAATTGTGCATTTTGCTGCGCTCGGGCTGGTTTTCTTTGCAGTGTTTTTCCTCCTCAATGAAGACAGCCCCGGAAGTGACGATATCCTTGTCAGCGCCGCACAGCAGGAGCAGCTTGCAGCGGCCTTCAGCCGGGTCTGGCATCGTCCTCCGGATGCCGCGGAGTTCAAGGGACTGATCGATGACTGGCTACGCGAGGAACTGGCCAACCGGGAAGCCCGGACGATGGGACTTGCGGACAACGATCTCATTATCCGACGGCGCTTGCGCCAAAAATACGAGGCATTGATGGATCAGACAGCGGCTTCCGTCGAAGGGACGCCCGAAGCACTGCTTGCCTGGTATCAGTCGCACCGGGAAAGCTATCGCCTGGAACCGCGTTACAGTCTCCGTCAGCGATTTTTCAGCCGTGATCTTCGGGACAATGCCAGGGCCGATGCCCAGGCCGCGCTGGATCGCCTCTCCGACGTAACTATGGATATTGACCCGAAGATTGGGGACAAACTCGCCATGCCCCTGTCCTTCGACGACAACCGTCAGAGCGAGTTCGCAAGCCGCTTTGGCGACGAATTCGCCACACAACTGGACACGCTGCCATCGGGCCGCTGGACCGGCCCGGTCCCATCGGCCTACGGGTACCACCTGGTGTTTGTCGCACAACGCACGCCCGCCCGACTCCCGGCTTTCGCCGAAGTGGAACAGGCGGTGCTTCGCGACTGGCGCGATGCGCGGCTGCGTGAAGCCCGGGATGCCCTCTACAAGGGTCTCCTGAAGCGCTACAAGGTCAGTGTGGAGCCGCTGACCGGTGCCAACTAGCTCCACCACTGGATGCGGCGCGGCTAAAAGTCCAGCGCCAGGGCCTCGGCGAGGGTTGCCACAGCGTGCACCTGCATCCCCTTCGGCGCGGTCTTGGGCGCATTCCCCCGGGGCACGATCGCGCGGGTGAAACCGTGCTTTGCGGCTTCGGCAAGGCGCTCCTGGCCCGAGGGCACGGGGCGAATCTCCCCCGACAGACCGACCTCCCCAAAAGCCACCAGATCCCGCGGTAGCGGGCGATCGCGAAAGCTCGATACGATAGCCAGCAGCAGGGCGAGATCCACGCTGGTCTCAAAGACCCGGACCCCGCCCACGACATTGGCAAAAACATCCTGATCACCCACCTGCAGTCCGCCGTGGCGGTGCAGGATCGCCAGCAGCATCGCCAGGCGGTTCTGCTCCAGGCCGACCGCGAGCCGCCGCGGATTACCCAGCGGACTGTCGTCAACCAGAGCCTGGATTTCGACCAGCAGAGGCCGGGTGCCCTCCCAGACCACCATCACCACGCTGCCCGATGATTGCTGCTCACCCCGCTCCAGGAAAATCGCCGAGGGGTTGCGCACCTCGCGAAGCCCCTGCTCCGTCATGACAAAAATACCCAGTTCGTTAACTGCCCCGAAGCGGTTCTTCTGTCCGCGCAGGGTTCTGAAACGCTGGTCATCAGAGCTCTCCAGGAGCACCGAGCAGTCGATCATGTGCTCCAGCACCTTCGGCCCCGCCAGACTGCCATCCTTGGTCACATGCCCCACCAGCAGCAGCACGATACCCCGCTGCTTCGCGGCCCGGGTGAGGCTGGCGGCACATTCGCGCACCTGCGACACACTGCCCGGCGCCGACGAGAGCTCCTCGCTATAAACCACCTGAATGGAGTCGACGACCAGCAGCCGGGGCTGGTGGGTATCCACAGCCGCCAGAATGGCGTCCAGATTCGTTTCGGCCATCAGCTTGAGCTGATCCAACGGCAGCGACAGGCGCTGGGCCCGCATGGCCACCTGCTGGGGGCTCTCTTCGCCCGTGACGTAAAGGGCCGGCATCCGGCTGGCCAGATTGCAGCAGGCCTGGAGCAGCAGCGTGCTCTTACCCGCGCCCGGGTTACCGCCCATCAATATCGCCGAGCCCGGCACCAGCCCACCGCCGAGCACCCGGTCAAACTCGGTCATCCCGGTGGGTATGCGCTGCACCTCAGCCACATCAATCTCACTGAGCACCCGCGCCGGCGCCAGCTCGCCCGCGAAGCCCCCCTGCCGGGAGGCCCCGCTGCGGCCGGAAGCCTTGGCGGCGCCGAGACGGATCTCGCTCAGCGTGTTCCAGGCGCCACAATCTCCGCATTGCCCCTGCCACTTGTGATAGTCAGAGCCGCAGTCACTGCACACAAAGGCGGTCTTTGCCTTGGCCATTAATACTCCCAGCGCGAAACCAAGCCGCGATGCTACAACTAATGCCGCAAGCTGGGTATGCTGTGCGGCCGTTCTCTTCGAGCATTAGTGATCATGGCTGCCGGCCGTCTTATTCCCGATTCCCAGTTAGTGTTCTCTGCCGAGCTTGCAGCGTCCGTGGGTCTTGAGGAAGCGGTTCTGCTACAGCAGATCAAAGGTCTCTATCTCCATCAGCCCGCAACCCGGCGCGAGGGACTCGCCTGGCTACATATCAGCCACGCCTACCTGCTGGCGCTACTGCCCTTCTGGAGTACCGCAGACCTGCAACGGATCTGCTCCTCCCTCGAAAGCCTGGGGCTCATCTGTCTCGATCGACACAGTGCCGCCAGCGACAGTCTGCTGCTGGCGATCAACGATTCACCCGCCTACGCGCCGCCCGCCACTCCGCCTGCAGTACAGGCGGCCATCGCTCAGGTGCCTCCCGGCAGATCCGAAGCGAACGCGCCGATGGCGAGCCCCGCGGGGACCTCGGCACCGCCCGCGGTGAGGAATTCCGCGCCACGTCCGGGCAAGCGCGAGGGCCAGCCCCTGCCACCGGACTTCCAGCCCAGCGAAGACATGCTCGAACTTCTGGAACGCTTTCACGGCGTGCCGCGCGCCTTCGCCCTGCAGCAAATCGAAGACTTTACGCTCTACTGGCGGGAGCGGGGCAGTGCCGGGCATGCCTGGCAGAACCGGTTTAAACAACATGTACAATTCCAGTGGGCGAGACAGCAACAGGAAACAACGGGGGTCGATCATGCAGGACAGCGGGGAACTGGCACAGCGCGTCGAACGCGAGATAGCAGCCTCGAGCACGACCTCACCGATACCTCCTGGGCAGAGTGACGCTCGCCATAAGCCCGCCCCGGCGCTGGTAGAGGCCATCAATCAGGTCTTTGCGCTGTTTCGCCTGAATTACCACAACCAATACTACGCGGCCTTCAGCGACGCGGAACAGCTGCGCCAGATCAAAAAGCTGTGGCTGGACTCACTGCGCGACGTCCCCCCAGCACAGATTCTCCAGGGGGCAAAACTGGCCATCGAGAACAGCGAATACCTGCCGACCTTGCATCGTATGCGCAGCTGCTGCGAAGAGAGTCTACCGGCGCTGGGGCTGCCAGCGCCACGCGCGGCCTATCTCGAGGCCTGCAGCGCGGGCTCGCCTCCGGAGCTGCACGAGTGGTCGCATCCGGTGGTCTACTGGACCGGTCGCGATTGCGGTTGGCACCGGCTTGCTGCGGCGCCGGAGACCCAGAGCTGGCCCCTGTTCAGCAAGCAGTATCAGGCTCACTGCGCCGCACTGCTCGGCGGTGAGGCGGTCCCCCCGGTGCCCGAGCCCCCGAAAAATCGATTGCCCGCAAAATCACTGGATAAAGATGCTGCGCTTGCACGCATCCAACAGCTGAAATCGGAGAATGAGCTCTAGAACAGCGACCGCTGGCCTGCGACCCATTGAGGCCACCGTCTGTGCAGCCGCCCATGCAATCCGCTATCGCGACCCAAACAAGACTTGATTTTGCCGGTCAATCGCTGCGCTTGCGGCGCTACCCGCTGCGTCGGGACCAGCTCCTGCGAGCCTGGGACGCCGCTGACGAATATCTCTTGTCGACTATCCTCGCATCGACGGAAGTGCCGGCGCGCGAAATTCTGGTGGTGAACGACGCGTTTGGCGCGCTGAGCCTCGGACTGCGGCAGTTACCAGAGCTCGCCGCCTCACGGGTGACCGTGATGTCTGATTCGGTGATCGCACACCAGGCACTGGCGCTGAATGCGGCCGACAATGTGATCGATCCGGAGAGTCTGAGCCTGTACAGCAGCCTGGCGCTTTCAAAACAGCCTCTGCACACCACCTACGATCTGGTGCTGATCAAGATTCCAAAGAGTCTTGCGCAGCTTGAGGACAATCTGCGACGTATTCGCCCCAGACTCAGCGACAAGGCGCGGGTGATCGGCGCTGGCATGACAAAAAACGTCCACAACTCAACACTCGCGCTGTTTGAACAGACCATTGGCGCAACCCGCAGTTCCCGGGCGCACAAGAAAGCGCGACTGATTTTCGCTGCGCCGCAGGCCAGCACCGCGCAAATAGCCCCGGCGGATCCGGCGTATTTCGCCATCAGCGCGGATTCCACGGGAACCGGCACGCCTCTGGTCCTTGCCTCCTACCCCGGGGTGTTCTGCCACGGCAGCCTGGATTTCGGCACCCGCTTCATGCTTCAAACCATGCAGATCCCCGCGCCTGCGGGCAGCTCCGATACGCTGAATATTCTCGACCTCGGTTGCGGCACCGGTGCGCTGGGACTGTCCGCCGCGCAGCGACTGCGAGAGAACGCCCCCGCTAGAGCAGTTGTCGTGACCTTTATCGATGAATCCTTTGCGGCCATCGCCTCAGTCAACGCGAGTCTGGAGCGACTCCCCGCTGCACCGGGACACCACTATCGAACGCTGGCCACCCACTGCCTCGAGGGCATAGAGAACAATAGTCAGGATCTTATTCTGAACAACCCGCCCTTTCACGACGCCGGCGCACGGACTGCGTCAATCGCACTGGAAATGTTCAGGGAATCCAAAAGAGTACTGAAAAGAGGCGGACAGCTTCAGGTCGTCGCCAATCGTCACCTGGGCTACCAGAGGCGACTCAGGGACCTGTTCGGTGGTTGCGAAACGCTCGGGGCGAACAGCAAGTTTGTCGTGTTGCGGGCGAGCAAATGAGTGCGCTCCGCAAGGCAGACCATCGGTAAAGAAGACTCCGACTCCTCTAGTAGGATTCTGAGGAGCGAGCCAGGTTCTCGAAACGCGTGTACTCACCAAAGAAGGCTAAGCGGCAGGTGCCGATCGGGCCGTTACGCTGCTTGCCGATGATGATTTCGGCGACGCCCTTGTCTGCAGAGTCCGGGTTGTAGACCTCATCGCGGTAGATGAACATGATCACGTCAGCGTCCTGCTCGATCGCACCCGACTCGCGCAGGTCGGAGTTGACCGGGCGCTTGTTGGGGCGCTGTTCGAGCGCACGGTTGAGCTGGGACAGGGCCACCATCGGGCATTTGAACTCTTTC
>CAZGGN010000164.1:6046-6462 GCA_964525195.1 uncultured Congregibacter sp. | reverse complement strand
ACATCGCCTGCAACCCTTCGGCGGCTATCTGTCGGACTTTCGCGAGGTTGGAGGCTACCGCCTGCCCTTCCGCGTGGAGGCGGGGAACATGTTCGGCACCGCCGACTACTTCCCCTTCTTCATCGCCGAGGTCAGGGAGATCCGGTTTCCGGAAGCAGAGGGACAGCCGCGACCATAAGATCGGCGAGGGCCGCTTCGAGGTTGGTGATCCGGTCGGGCAGGCGGTGGCTTCGGCGCTGCGGTTTGAATCGACTTCGCGGTGATGCGCGTCCTCGGGGGCGCCCGCCAGGATCTGCTCGCCCACCGAGAGCCAGCCATCGGCCATGTTCCGTCGGGCCTGGGCAACGCGAAAAGCATCCTGCTGGTGCTCCTGCTGGTGCTGGGCAATGGCCTGACAGACCGCTTCACGAAGCCCG
>CAZGGN010000164.1:0-6036 GCA_964525195.1 uncultured Congregibacter sp. | reverse complement strand
AGGGCAGTAACAAGATCGCTGCTTTTGTCGACGATGCCGATATCGGTGTTGATCTGGAAGGCGATCGCTACACCATAGTCAGCATAGTAGCGCAGGCTTGAAACATAGCCGGGAATCCAACCCCCGTGCCCGTAGACGGGACCACGTGAGGTCCTGGCATATATGGCCACTCCCGCGCCGTAGCGAATCCCCGGCGCATCGGGCGCGACATGAATGCCATCAAGCACCCGTTCGAGATAGGGCTCGGGCATCGCGGCGCCAACAAAGAGTAGCCTGCCCCAAAGCGCCAGGTCACGCGAAGTGGAGGCCAGGCCGCCGCCGGTCCACTCGACTGCGGGATCCCAGAGAAGACGGTGCTCGGCATCCATTGTTCTGGGCGCAATGCCAAACCGGTTGCCCTGCGTCGTGTAACCCACGGCGAGACCGGGCAGACTGCGTCGATCCGAGGGCGACGTCGCCTCCAGCCCCAGAGGCCTGAGGAACCGCTCGGACACCAGATCATAATAGGATCGCCCTGCCGCCTCTTCGATGACCAGACCGAGCAGAAGGTAGCCTGTATCAGAATAGGCCCATCCCGTCCCGGCCGGAAAAAGCGGCTTTGTGTCGAGAATAAAAGCGATAGCCGCCTCGGGCGAAAGCGCATCGCCCCCGGTCTGAACGCGCCTGATCATAGCGGCAGAAAAGGCCTCGCTGTGAACGTGATCGGCGATTCCTGCGCTGTGGTGAAGGAGATCCGCAATCGTCATCGTAGCGTGGTTCGGTAAGTGTGCGTACCAACCCCTGTCGCCCAAATAGCGCGCCACGGGATCGGAGCGCTTGAGCAGTGCGTCATTTTCCAGAGATAGCGCAGTCGCCGCGACAAAGGTCTTGCCAATACTGGCAGCCAGCATCCGGCTACCCGGTGTCATCGGCACAGCCGCTTCGACGTCCGCGAGACCAGTCGCCACGGTGAGCACGGGCCCGTCAGGCAAGGCAAAGGCAGCGGTAGCGCCGGGAAACCCATACTTCTCGCGAAAACCGTCCAGCAAAGCCTGTAGACGCCTTTGCAGGTCGTCTGCTCTGGCGGGATAGGCCATTAGCAGTATTGCAATAATGAGCGCGATAAAAGCGTGATTTGCCGCGCGTGTCATAAGCGAATTTCATCGATCAGCGGAATGACCTGCGTCACCGCGCCTGTGCGGGTAAACATTGATGCACGCTTAACCCAGACCACCAGCAGAGTCACCGCGACTAAAATCCATGTGTCCCAGGGCTGTGCATCAGGCCAGAATGGATTAATGAGCTGCCAGTGAAAGAGCATCGGCAGAAGCAGACTGCCACGCGTGCTGTTGAAAAGCGGCGTCACGAGGATCGCAAGTGTGACGTTACCGATAAAAAACGGCAGGAAGCTCCAGTCCTCGAACACCACACCGGCCAGGTGAAAAGCTGGAAGATGCCAGACACCCCAGATCGCTCCAACGATGGCCCCCGCCCAGAAAGGTGCGAAATGGCGCTGCAAAATTGGCAGCGCGACGCCGCGCCAACCCAGTTCTTCGACGGGTCCGAGTAAAAGCATCATAAACATGAGGACCAGCAGCGAGAACATGCCTTCGGGCGGCAGGGGCGCCAGCAGAGCTCCGCCCTTGAGCAACGAACCCGCCAGGAAGACCAGCGGCAGACCGACTAAAACGAACGCTGCCCACCCCACGGAGCACCGCCAGATCTGTAGCCGGGACAGGAAGCGCCGCAGCCCTGCCACGCCGCCGCGGAAAAAAATCAGGACCAGGGCTGAGATCGCAGGGGCCCAGGTCGCCAGGAAAAAAAGTGGGTGCGAGCCGCTGATCTGGCCGAACAGGGCCACAGCCTGTTTCGGAAAAAAAATATAGAACCCGATGACACCCCAGGTGATCGCAAATGCAAAAACGACGAAAGGCAGCAGAGCGCTGGAAGGCAAGTCTCGATTGACCGGGCGTCGATTGATGGACACGTCTGCTTCTCCGGAAACAGGATCTGGCACAAACCTGATGGCAGATGCTATCGCGAACCCCTTGCGCCTTCCTTGACGCTAATCAAGGGAGCTTTGACCACTCCGGACGTCCACGTATATCCTGATCCCTGATTCTTAAGTCGCGGCTCCGGGATTATGTTTTTGATATCCAGTACACAGGGCACAGCCATACTGCGACGAGCTTTGGGGCTTGGATTTCTGTGGATCATCCTCACCGCTGGCGCCGCTCCCGGGTCGTGGATCATCGGTGTCCCGGCCGTGCTCCTGGCCACGCTGGTCAGCGGCTATTGGCGACCGCGCTCGCCGATCAACCTCTTTGAGCTCCTGCGTTTTCTCCCGGTGTTCCTGCTGCGCTCGCTAAGCGCCGCTTTTGATATTGCGTGGAGAGCCTTTGTGCCGCGACTGCCAATCGAACCGGCGCTCATCGCCTACGACTTGAGCTTGCCCGAGGGCCTGGCCCGTGTTGCCTTCATGAACACCGTATCACTGCTTCCCGGCACCCTGTCAGCAGCTCTGGACGGCGCCCGACTTTCGGTTCACGTGCTCGATGACCGGCGTGATCACAGCGCGGAACTCGCTCGCCTCGAACGCACCATGGCACAGATATTCCCGCAGACGACCGATGACTGACGCGCTACTCATGCCCCTGTCCCTATTCCTTCTGGGTAGCCTGCTCGCGGGACTGTGGCGCCTGTTCGTCGGACCGACCCCGGCAGATCGTCTGCTGACTTCCCAGCTGTTCGCCACCACCGCGGTTGCCATTTTCCTGCTTCACGCCGAGTGGCAATCATCGCCTGCCCTGCGCGATGTCGCGCTGGTGTTTTCACTTCTGGGCGCGGTCACCGCCGTGGCGTTTGTGCGCCGCGCTTCACCGGCCCGAGAATCGAACTGATGGACTGGATCGCTGCCGGCTGCTTGCTCCTGGGTGGTTTTTTCTTTTTGGCGGGAACCCTGGGACTGCTGCGTTTCCCTGACGTCTACTCCCGCCTTCATGCGCTTACCAAAGCGGACAACGTCGGGCTCGGCCTGGTCGTCCTCGGACTATCACTACACTCCGGCTCAATGGCCGCCAGCGGCAAGATGCTGTTGATCTGGTTGCTCGTGCTGGTGGCAAGCTCCAGCGTGGCCCATCTGGTCGCTCGTGACAGCCTGCGCCGCGGCGAAAAACCCTGGACGAAATCCGGATGATTGCCTGGGCCATCGATATCGGTCTTGCAAGCGGTCTTCTGTGGCTGGCCTGGCGTTGCCTGTTCAGCGCTGATCTGTTCGAGTCAGTGGTGCTGTTTGTCGCCTTTGGACTGGTGATGGCGCTCGCGTGGATGCGCCTGGAAGCGCCGGATGTCGCCATGGCCGAGGCCGCTATTGGCGCCGGGCTGACCGGTGCGTTGCTGATGTCTGCATTGGGGCGTCTTGAACGCCTGCGGACCGGGTACCGGGAGGAATCATGATCGCCCTTGCCCGCTGGGCCTTTGCTCTGGTGCTGGCGCTGGCCGCAGCAGGACTGGGGTACGCCGTTCTGCAAATGCCCGAGGCTAGCAACGCGTTGTCCGCGCAAGTCGTGGCGCAGCTCCCGAATACGGGTGTGCAACATCCGGTAACCGCCGTCTTGCTCAACTATCGCGGCTACGACACGTTACTGGAAATGGTGGTACTGCTACTGGCGCTACTCGGTGCCTGGGGTTTGAGCGACAGTGTGGAGACGCCACCCTTGCCTGCCGCCGGCCCGGTGCTTGATCATCTCACGGGATTTCTGGTGCCGGTACTGATGGTGGTGGCAGCCTATCTGCTCTGGGTCGGTGCCTATTCCCCTGGTGGTGCATTTCAAGGCGGCGCCCTGCTGGCGGGTGCCGGCGTACTGCTGAGCCTGGTGGACCCGAGTTGGCGCGAACGGCGTTTTCAGGGCATCGCCGACATGTCACTGCTGCTCGGCATCACGGTATTTATCGTGGTAGGCGTGAGCAGCATGCTGCTGCGCGGGAGTTTTCTCCAGTATCCCGTGAACGCCGCAGGCACGCTGATTTTGCTGATTGAAAGTGCCGCCATGCTCTCGATTGCCGTAACCCTGCATACGCTGTTTGCGGGCACGGCGCGCGTCGGTGCCGACCGATGACGCCATCGCAACTGTATGCGCTTCTCGGCATCGCCCTGTTTTGCACCGGTCTTTACGCCCTGGTACTGCGGCGCCATCTTCTCGCGCAGATATTGGCCCTGAATGTCATGGGGAGCGGCGTGTTTCTTCTTCTGGTGGCGCTTGCAAGGCGCGCCGGCACGGTAGATCCGGTGCCTCACGCGATGGTGATCACCGGTATTGTCGTCGCGGTGTCGGCTACCGCCCTGGGGCTGCGCCTCATGCTGCGTGTGGTGGAGACGACCGGCTCTGCCAGCCTTTCCCTCGAGGAAGAGCACTAGGTGTCGACCCTGTCGCTGGTGACAGATCCTGTATTGCTGATCCTCGTGCCGCTGGCGGGGGGGCTGGTGGTGTTCCTCCTCCCGCGCCGCCGTGCGGCCTGGAGCCTGCTGGTGGCGAGCGCCAATCTCGCGCTTCTCGCAGCGGCCGCCGGTCGCCTGATGGAGCAGGGACCCTGGCGTCATTCCGTGGGTGGCTGGGGAGCCCCTCTGGGCATCGACCTCTACCTCGATGGACTTTCGGTGCTGATGATGGCGATGACCGCCGTCGTGGCCCTGGGCATCAGCGTGTATTCGTCGGCGTATTTTTCGGAAGCCGCCGCACGTCATTTCTGGCCGCTCTGGCTGTTGCTTGTGTCATCGATGAACGCCCTGTATCTGTCGCGGGATTTGTTCAACTTGTACGTCACGCTGGAACTGGTGGGTATCGCCGCCGTCGCCTTGACCGCGCTGCACGGCAAGCGCGAGGCACTGGTCGCGGCAATGCGTTATCTGCTCACAACCCTACTCGGATCCATGAGCTACCTGCTCGGGGTCGCCCTGCTCTATCACAGTACCGGTAGCGTGGACATGCTGGAGGTTGGCCAGGTCACAATTCCGAGACCGGTGGCCGCCGCTGCCTTCGCCGCCATGACCATTGGGTTATTACTGAAGACCGCACTATTCCCCTTTCATTTCTGGCTGCCCGCAGCACACGCGAGTGCCTCAGCTCCGGTGAGTGCAGCGCTGTCCGCATTGGTGGTCAAGGTGGGCTTTTATATCTTGCTAAGGCTGTGGACTGAAGTGTTCCCGGACTTGATTGCCGGGGCCGCAAACCTGCTTGCGGTCCTCGGTGCTATCGCCGTGCTCTGGGGCTCGCTACAGGCCATCCTCCAGGAGCGGGCCAAGATGCTCATTGCCTATTCAACGGTGGCGCAGCTGGGCTATTTCTTTCTTGCGCTACCTCTTGTGGCGCTCGGTGGGTCGGACGCCTGGGGCGCCGTCATTTTGCTCGTGCTCGCCCATGGCCTTGCCAAGGCAGCGATGTTCATGGCGGCCGGCAATCTGCTGGCGTTTGCCGGGCACGATCGCATCCGGGACCTTGATCGGGTGGTACAGCGGATGCCGCTCACGGCAGCAACCCTCGGACTCGCCGGGGTCAGTATCATGGGGCTCCCGCCCAGCGGCGGATTTAGCGGCAAGTGGCTGTTACTGCAAACAGCACTGGAACAGGGTCACTGGCTTATCGCCCTGGTGCTATTGCTCGGCGGACTCCTGGCGGCGGTGTATATCTTCAAGCTGCTTGAACACACCTTTACCAGCGGCACACCGCGGGGAGAGCCCCGTGCGGTTGCGGCGGCGATGGAGTGGGCGCCCTTTGCCCTGGCCGTGATGGCGGTGTTACTGGGTTTTTTCGGAACGACCACGCTGGAGCTGCTGGCCATTGGCGATCCCTTGAGTCCGGTGGCTTCGCGATGATTGACACGGCACTCAGATCGGCACTCCCCCTGGCGTTACTCGCCAGCTCCCTGGTACCGGGCCTCATCATCTTTACCCTCGCAGAGCAAAGTGTGCGCCTGCGCACGACACTGAATCTGCTCGGTGCGATGTCCAAGCTATTGTTGGTGGGGTTGATGCTGTGGGGCGTCTACCATAAAGCGGCA
>CAZGGN010000163.1:0-6488 GCA_964525195.1 uncultured Congregibacter sp. | reverse complement strand
CCGGAATAGATAATACAAAGCAGAGCTTGAGCTGTCGCGTCAAGGTCGCTCTCGCCGCGTTTTTTGTTATATTCACCGCCCCAGTTCGCAAGAGTCCGCTGACGCCACCTAATGACATACTGCCTCGCAATTGCGCTTGAGGAAGGCCTGGTCTTTTGTTCCGATTCACGGACCAATGCCGGCCCCGACCGGGTTAGCACCTATAGCAAGATGCACCAGTTCTCGGTGCCCTACGATCGCTCGATGGTGATCCTCACCGCCGGCAATCTGGCCACCAGCCAGGCGGTGATCTCCCAGATACAACGAGACCTTGAAGACAACACGGAGGTCAACATTTTTAACGCCCGCTATGTGAGTGACGTCGCCGATTACATTGGTGAAATCAGCCTGGCAGAACAGCAAAAGTACGCGAAAAAGGGCGGCCCCAACGCGGGCTTCAATGCCAGTGCCACTTTTATCATAGGAGGGCAGATCAAGGGACAGCCGCCGGAGCTGTACATGATCTATCCCGAGGGCAATCACATTACGGCCTCAGACCTGTACCCCTACCTGCAGATCGGCGAGACGAAGTACGGCAAGCCGATCCTCGACCGCATCATACGCAATGACACACCGGTAGAAACTGCCATGCGCTGCGCGCTCGTGTCGATCGACTCAACGATGCGCTCGAATGCCACCGTTGGCCCGCCGCTGGAGTGCCTGTTTTATCGCAAAGACAGCCTTATGCCCCATGAAAAATACTGCAAGCTGGAAGAAGGGCACAGCTATCTTGCGGAGCTGCGCCAGAGCTGGGACGACAATATTCGTCTGGCCTTCGACAACCTGCCGTCGATCAGCTCAGTGTTCGAAGACGCTGAATCGCCAGATCAATAAATTCGAGCTTTTCCGCCACAAACTCGTTAATCACAAACGGGTAGGCGTCCCCCCGCCCGACACTGCGATTCAGCTCGTTGAGCATCAGACTGATCCGTGACCAGGCCCGCAGGCGTTCGGACATGGTCATCACCTCCGGCTGCCTGCCAAGAAGCTTATGCGACCAGGCCGTGTCCAGTGCATCGTAGATATGCAAATAGTGACCCCAGCACTCAGCCCAGTCCTCACTCGGGTGCGCACTCGCGTAGGCGCTGATAAAGCGGTCGCGCCAGTTCACCGGCGGCCCGCTGGCGTAGTGATTATCCAGGGCCTGACGATAGTCGGCCCGCTCATCACCGAACAGATCACGAAAATCCTCCAGGAGCACCGGGTCGGGATTCAGCAGTGACCAGTAGTAGTGCCCGGACTCATGGCGCAGGTGCCCGAGCACGGTTCGGTAACTTTCGCCCATCTGGTCCTGTACCGTCGCCCGGGCGACATCGTCCGCTTCCAGCGCATTGATCGTGATCACCCCACCGAGGTAACCCGTAGTGACAAAGCTTTCGGGGAATTCGTTGGAGCTGCGCGCATCTTCGATGAAATCCAACAGCAGTCCCCGCTGCGGATCGGTCCAGCCGTTGAGAAGCGGCAAATTCAGTTGAGTGAGGGTGTAGAAGAGCCGTTTCTTTGCCCGTTCCAGCACCAGCCAGCGGTGCTGGTTCTCCGGATGGGAGAGATTCGGCACCGTCCGATTGAATTCGCAGGCGCGACAGAAAATACTCGCTCCCTCGGCGGGACGGAGCCAGTTACAGACCCCGTGATTCTCGCCGTTGGAGCAGTAGCGAAAGGCGTTATCCAGCATGTCACGGAACACGCCCCCACCCCAGTCCGCAAGGGTAACCATATCGCCGCGGACGGGATCATAGCCAAGAGCGGAACTGCAATTTATGCAGTAGTCATTCTCGAAATATACCGGGCTTTTGCAATCACAGAAGAATCGTCTCATCGGCTGTTACTGAGAAACCATGTCTCTGCGATGGCCCCATGCAGGTCACTGATAAGCTGCTGTATCTCATCGATGTAACTGTGCAGGGCTGCCTGGTCCAGCGCCTCGGACTCGAATCCACGCATTTTTCGCCGGATACGCTCAACCACGCGGAGGGCTGCCGTGCTGTTACTCATCAGCCCCAACTCGTCCCGGATACCCCGTATGCAAAACCGCAAGGAACGCGGGAAAATTGGTTCCATAAACACAAAATCAACCGCGTCATTCTTCTCGACCTGAGGTCCGATCATGCGCCGATAGGCTCCCAGGGCAGACAGGGACTTGAGCAGGGTTCCCCAGAGTAGATGCTCAATACCCTGGGCCGCCCCATCGCGCTCGAGAAAGTCCGAGGCACCCACATCGATGATCCGGGTGGTCATGTCTGCCCGCTCGAGCAACTGACCGAGCTTGATAAAACGGTAGCTGTGATCGCGACACAGGGTGCTGCGCAGCACGCCATTGATCACCTGGGTTCTCTGGATAATCTGCTCCAGATACTGCTGCCGGTTGCGACGGCCGACAGACGATTCAGCGGCGTCTGCAGTGTAGAGATACAGCTCGTTGACCAACTCCCAGACCTCATCGGGGAGCACATCCCGGGTCGTGCGTACATTCTCCCGAGCAGCCCTCACGGCAAAGGGAATACTGCAGTGGGCCTCCATTTCACCGATCAGCAGACGCAGGACATTCTGCTCGTTACGCACGCGAAACCAGTCATCAAAGACTGTGTCCGAGTCCAGAATGCGCACCAGAATTTCCCAGCCCGGCTGGGATCCGCGAGGAATATCCATCACCAGATGGTTATAGGCCGCCACCAGCCGCGCCGTATCCTCGGCCCGCTCGATGTAGCGGGCCATCCAGTACACCCGCTCAGCAACCCGCGAAAGCATAATCATAACCGGCCCTCCACAATCCAGGTGTCTTTGCTGCCCCCCCCCTGAGATGAATTGACCACCAGCGAACCCTCGACCATGGCGACCCGTGTCAGTCCACCCTGGGTCACCCAGACGTCGCGACTTTGCAAAATAAACGGTCGCAGATCCAGATGCCGGGGCTTGATATCCTCACCGATGTAAGTGGGTGCCGTAGACAGCGCGAGGGTCGGCTGAGCAATGTAGTTGCGCGGATTCTTCTCGATCAGCCTGGCAAACTTGCGATGCGTCGCCTTGTCCACATGCGGCCCCACCATGATGCCGTAGCCACCGGATTCGTTAGCCGGCTTGACCACCAGCTTTTCCAGATTGTTGAGCACATACTCACGATCCTTCTCGCGCATGCACAGATAGGTCGGAACACTGCGAATCAGCGGTTTTTCATTCAGATAGTAGCGAATCATATCCGGCACGAAGGCATAGATGACTTTGTCATCCGCCACACCACTGCCCGGTGCATTGGCAATGGCAACGTTGCCCTTGAGCCAGGCCCGCATCAGCCCGGGAACACCGAGTACCGAGTCCTCCCGAAAGGCCTCGGGGTCCATAAAGTCCTCGTCAATACGCCGGTACACCACGTCGACGCGAATGGGACCGTCCACGGTGCGCATGTACACGCAGTCGTCATCACTGACCAGCAGGTCAGCACCCTCGACCAGCTCGGCGCCCATGCCCTGGGCCAGAAAAGCATGTTCAAAATAGGCCGAGTTATGTATGCCGGGTGTGAGAACCACGATCACCGGTCGCTTGCGCTCCCGTGGCGACAGGGCGGCCAGCATTTGATACAGCTTGGAGGGGTAATCGTCGACCGGAAGAATACTGTAGTTCTCAAATATCTCCGGAAGCACGCGTTTGGTGATCTCGCGGTTCTCCACCATATAGGAAACGCCAGATGGCACCCGCAAATTATCTTCGAGCACATAAAAGTGCCCGTCCCGATCGCGCACCAGATCCGAGCCACAGATATTCGCCCAGACGCCAAAGCGCGGCGACGCGCCAAGGCACTGCTTCTTGAAATTCGTCGACTCAAGCACGGTCTCGGCGGGCACCACACCGTCGGCAAAAATCTTTTGCTTGTTGTACACATCGTTAATAAAGAGGTTCAGCGCGCGGCTGCGTTGCTCGAGTCCCTGACGCACCTTGGCCCATTCCCGGGCAGTAATCACCCGGGGAATCAGATCAAAGGGCCAGGCACGGTCAATATTGCCGGCCTCGCTGTACACGGTGAACGAGATACCCATCTCACGAATAGCTACCTCCGCCGCCGTGCGGCGCGCCTCCAGATCCTCCTGTGGAAGCTCCCGCAGCAGCTTGACCGCCGGTCGGGCTACCTGTCGCGGCGTGCCCTTGGGAGTGATCAACTCATCGTAGTAATCTGCAGCGCTGTAGCGCTTCCAGCCATTATCCATCGAGACCTCCATCGAAAAGCCCGGGGGGCACGAAGCCCGTCATCCTGCGGAACAGTGTAACAAGCTGTTGAACCTGCGTAGCCTATCAGGCCCAATATCCTGCAAAGGGACGCGGTATCAGCGTCCGGGGTAGACGCGCCCGCCAATCTGCTCAAGAATCCATCCGTGCGTTTCGTGAATCGACTATAAAATCCGGGAATCCCGCCAATGATCCAAACCCACTATCGAGCCTGCCACCTTTGCGAGGCCATCTGCGGCCTGAAAATTGAAACCCAGGGCACTGAGATCCTCTCAATCAAAGGGGATCCCGACGATCCGCTGAGTCGCGGACATATCTGCCCGAAAGCTGTGGCGCTCAGAGACATCCACGAGGATCCGGACAGACTCCGCTATCCCGTTCGCCGTGTAGAGCTTGAGGATGGCAGTCACGACTGGGAGGAGATCAGCTGGGACGAAGCACTCGATAGCACCGCCGAGGCACTGATGCGAACCTACAGGGACCAGGGCGTTGATGCGATCGGCGTGTATCTGGGGAATCCCTCGGTGCACAACTACGGGATGCTCACGCACCAGAACTACCTGTTTCGCTGGCTGCGCACCCGCAATCGTTTCTCTGCCACATCCGTGGACCAGCTTCCTCATCACCTGGTCTCTCTGTGGTTGTTCGGTCACAAGTCCCTGTTTCCGATTCCCGACATCGACCGCAGCGACTACTTCCTGATGCTTGGCGCAAACCCGCTGGCCAGTAACGGCAGCATCTGGACCGTGCCGGATGTGAAGCAACGTATCAAGGATCTGAAGGCCCGCGGCGGCAGGCTGATTGTGGTTGATCCACGACGCACAGAGACCGCCGAGGTAGCCATAGAGCATTTGCCCATCGTACCGGGGAGTGACGCGCTGTTCCTCGCCGCGCTGCTCAACACGCTGCTTGAAGAGAAGCTGAGCAATCCGGGCCGACTCGCGCAGTTCACAACAGGCCTTGACGATGTAGCCACCGCGATCAGGCAATTTACGCCGGAATATGCCCAGATCCACTGCGGCATCGAAGCACCGGTCATTCGACGGATCGCCCGGGATTTCGCTGCCTCCGGCGCCGCGATCTGCTACGGACGCATGGGGGTGTCCACACAGATCTTTGGTGCACTCTGCCAATGGCTGATTCAGCTGATCAACATTGCTACCGGCAACCTCGATCGCGAGGGCGGCAGCATGTTCACCCTCCCCGCGGTTGACCAGGTCCCGCGCACGGGCCCGGGCGGCTTTGACCGACACCGCAGCCGGGTGCGGGATCTTCCGGAGTTTGATCGCGAGCTACCTGCTTCGGCCCTCGCGGAGGAAATCAGTACACCGGGAGAGGGTCAGATTCGCGCGCTGTTCACCGGTGCCGGCAACCCCGTGCTCTCAACGCCCAACGGGCGGGCCCTGGACGAGGCTCTGCAACAGTTGGATTTCATGGTGTCGCTCGACCCCTACATCAATGAAACCACACGCCACGCACATATTATCTTGCCACCGACGTCGCCCCTGGAACACGATCACTACGATATTGCCTTTCACATCAATGCGATGCGCAACACCACGCGCTACAACCCAGCGGTCTTCGAACCGGATGTGGACAAGCTGCACGACTGGGAGATTTTTACGGCCCTTGGCGAGCGGATCGCAACGATGCTGGGAGAAGAGCCAAAGCCACCCGTCGCCCCCCACGAAATGATTGACGTGGGCCTGCAGTTCGGACCCTACGGCAAAGACAGTGAGCACGATCTCAGTCTGGAAAAACTCAAGAGCAATCCGTCAGGCATCGATCTGGGTGCCCTCAGGCCAATGCTGCCGGAGCGACTCATGAACGCCGACAAGCTGATCGACTGCGCTACCCCGGAGGCCCTTGCCGATCTCGCTCGCCTGTCGCGGACCTTTGGCGACAGTGCGACGCCCGGACTGCGGCTCATTGGCAGGCGCCACGTACGCGACAACAATTCCTGGATGCATAATTATCGTCGACTGGTAAAGGGCAAAGCCCGGGACCAGTTGCTGGTGCACCCGGATGATCTGGCGAAACACGAACTCCAGGACGGCGATCGCGCCATCCTGCGATCCCGCAGTGGCGAAGTTGTCGTCACATTGCAGGCCTCGGATTCGGTGATGCCCGGGGTGGTCAGTCTGCCCCATGGCTACGGGCACAATCGCAGAGACACACGTATGAGTATTGCCAACCAGCACGCCGGTGTATCCTGCAATGACGTGACCGAT
>CAZGGN010000162.1:0-6551 GCA_964525195.1 uncultured Congregibacter sp. | reverse complement strand
AAACAAAGAGGAGCAGTTCCTTCATGAAGTAGATGCCCGCCACCATGAACATCAGCAGCAGGATGACTTCAAAGTTCGCTTCGGTTTCGTGAAAAACGCTGTGGGGACTGGTCATCCCCATCAGTACCGCTTCGATCGCCAGGAGCCCGCCGGGCTGCAGGGGGTAGCAGCGCAGGGCAAGGGCGAGGGTAAAAATGAACTCGGCGATAAGCACCCAACCGGTAACAAATGGACCGGCAAGGAACAGAATCACGGGATTGAGCACGAGAAAACCAATAATGGCTTTTTTATACCAACCCGGTGAGGGCCCAAGAAAGTTATGCCAGAATGCCTGTGCAGCGGACTCGCCCATGAGAACTCCCCTAACCAAATTAGCGGCCAAGTGTACGGTATTGGCGCGATTCGCGTAAGCCGAAAACAGACTCTGATTGGTCGCAATCAGGGCGCTGCCCGCCGCAGCGCACTTGCTCATGGAGTCCCCGGTGCATAGCATAGCGCCCCCTCGGGTATTTGCTCCCGGGACCCGCCCAGCATTTGTATCCAGGGAGACCAGACTTACATGCTCGATCTTGATCAGCCCGCACCGGATAGCCGCGACGGCGCACTGCATATTGTCTTTCGCGACGGCAAGCTGATCATGGATATGCGATCCCGTGAGCCCTGTGTGCTCAGCGATCGGGATCTGAGGGACAACCGCTGGGAGGTGCGGCGCGAACAGTACATCGGACACTGGGCCGGACACGCCTGCTTCGCGGTGGAAATCGACGATATCGTCGAGGTTGATGCGATGCGCTACCAGGTTGGGAGCCTTTACCAGTTGCTCGGTCGTGTCGATGACGCGCTGTTTGCATTGACGGGGCGGGCCGCGCAGTTGCTGGACTGGGAGCGGGACCACCGCTTCTGTGGTCGCTGTGGGAATGCCATGCAGGCTGCCGAGGCGGGGCGCGCGATGGCCTGTGGCAGCTGCCGAACGCTACTCTATCCGCGTATCGCGCCCTGTGTGATCGTGCTGGTGACCCGTGGCGAGGAAATGCTGCTGGCACGCAACGCGCGCTTTCCGCGCCCCATGTACAGTTCGCTCGCCGGTTTTATCGAAGCCGGTGAGAGTGTCGAAGATACGCTGCGCAGGGAAGTGCGCGAAGAAGTGGGGGTTGAAGTCGGCGATATTCGCTACTTTGGCTCTCAGTCCTGGCCATTTCCCAATCAGCTGATGCTCGGCTACTTTGCGGAATACGCCTCCGGTGAGGTGACCCCGGACCTGGATGAGATTGCCGAAGCAAATTGGTACCACCCGCGAGAACTGCCACCGGTCCCACCGCCCTCATCGATAGCGGGGCAACTGATTGCCTATCACAGCAGGCGAGCCCTCGCGGCTTAGCCCCCCTTCACACAAGCTCAGGAAGCTCTATGGAATTTCTCTCTGAATACGGCCTTTTTCTCGCTCAGGCCCTGACCATTGTCTTTTCAATTGCACTCGTGATTCTGGTCATCGCCGCAGTGTCCCAGCGACACAAGGGCGAACACAGCGGGCACATTGAGATCCACAAGCTCAATGATCGCTACGATGACCTGCGCGAGACAATTCGCGATGCCACCCTCGATCCGGCGTTGCGTAAGGAATCGCACAAAGCGGAGAAAAAAGCGGAGAAGAAGGAAGCTAAGGAAAAAGCCAAGGCGGCTAAAAAGCAGATCAAGGCCGGCAAGGAGCTTCCGGCAGACAAGCCCCGCCTGTACGTCCTCGACTTTGATGGGGATATACGAGCCTCGGCCGTTCAGGAACTCCGGGAAGAGATTTCTGCACTCCTGGGCGAGCTTCGCGAGCAGGACGAGGTGCTGCTGCGCCTCGAGAGCGGCGGGGGGTTCGTACACAGCTACGGACTGGCTTCGAGTCAGCTTCAGCGCATCCGCGCTCATGGAAACACGCTCACTGTTGCCGTCGACAAGGTCGCGGCGAGCGGCGGTTATATGATGGCCTGCGTCGCCAGCCGCATCATCGCGGCACCCTTTGCGATGATCGGCTCCATTGGAGTGCTGGCGCAACTGCCCAACTTTCATCGGCTCCTGAAAAAGAACGAAATCGACTTTGAGTTGTTTACCGCCGGCGAGTACAAACGGACCCTGACCCTGTTTGGCGAAAACACGGAAAAGGGCCGGGAAAAGTTTCGCGAGGAACTGGAAGACACGCATCAGCTCTTCAAGCAGTTCGTAAAGGAAAATCGCGAGGTCGTTGATATCGACCAGGTCGCCACCGGAGAGGTCTGGTTTGGGCAGCGCGCGAGGGAGATGCAGCTCGTTGACGAACTGCAAACCTCCGATGACTACATCCAGTCCATGCTGAAAACGCACGGTGTGTATGAGCTGCACTTTATCCCGCGTAAAAACTGGCAGCAAAAACTCGGGCTTGCGGCCGAAAGCGCCATGGAACGGAGTTTTCTCAAGCTCTGGCAGGCGGCGGTTCTCCCGCCAAAGCAATAGGACGGCGCCAACGCGCTCCTATTCGGGCCTGGTCTTTGGCGGCGGTTTCTCGCAGAGTTTCCGCTGCAGCATAGCCCGGTTGGCCAGAGCGTCCTGATCCTCGTCGTCCGCCAGAATCGCGCCGCTGATATCGCTCTGCGGATCGAGGCAGGGATCTTCCTGCGATGGATCCAAGGTCAGCAGGTAAAGCGCCCCGGCGATCAATAGCGTAAGCAGCAGCGACAGCAGGGCCACAGCGCGCTTCACGCTGTCGCGGCCGGCTTCAGCGCCTCACAGGCCTGGTGCTGTGAGAGGAACACCTCGCCCGTAAGCTGCGACAGAAAATGCGAACGCTTGAGCTTATCCATGACCGGTCCTTTTACCTCGCTCAGATGCAGCTTGATTCCCTGCTCGGACAGGCGTTGCATCACAGCCTCCAATGCTTCCAGCGCGCTGAGGTCTATGGCGTTTACCGCAGTGCACTGCAGGACGATGTGCTTCAGGCGCTCGTCACGCTCGGCTATCAGTGCGTAAATCGCCGTTTCCATGTAACCCGCATTGACGAAATACAGACTTTCATCAATACGCAGCGAGACGATGCTGGGATAGGTGATGACATCGTGACGCTTCACATTGCGAAAATGCTCCGTGCCCGGCACCTCGCCCACAATGGCGATATGCGGCTGCGATGTTTCATGCAAATGCAGGGCAATCGATGAGACGATACCGGCCAGCACACCCAGCTCCACTCCAAATAGCAGTGTAATCAGGATAGTAACCATCACCGCAATAAAGTCAGAGCGGGAATAGTTCCAGGCAAGGCGCACCAGACTCCAGTCGATGAGCGACGTTACCGCCACAATGATGGTGGCGGCGAGAGTTGCCTTGGGCAGGTAATAAAGAACCGGAGTCAGTACCAGAGCGGCGACCGAAATGCCCAAGGCCGTCAGGACACTCGCCAGCTGGGTTTGCGCCCCCGCATCAAAGTTGACGACGGAGCGCGAAAAACCGCCGGTCACCGGAAATCCACCGGAGACCGCCGAAGCCACATTGGCAGCGCCAAGGGCCACCAGTTCCTGATTGGCGTCGATACGCTGACGTCTTTTGGCCGCCAGAGTTTTACCCACCGAGACCGACTCAACAAAACCGATGACGCTGATCAGTAGCGCCGACACCGCCAGCTCCGACCAGAGCTCGAAGTCCATCGGCGGAATGCTGAAGGCGGGCAGACCGCTGGGCACCGTACCCACCAGCGCAACGTTTTGCGCCTGATAATCAAAGACCACACTGGCCAGCGTGGTCGCCAGAATCACCAGCACCGGGCCCGCTTTGGCGAGCATTCCCGCCGCCGTCCCGGACAGCCCGAAGCGCTGGAGCAGGGGCGCGAGACCGGAGCGTACCCAGAATAAAAATGCCAGGGCCGCGAGGCCGGTCAAAAGCGTGATCGAGTTGAAATCACCCAGATTTTCTCCAAGGCTGTAGACGAGTGTGGGAAGGGTCTCGCCATGGCCGCTGATGCCGAGGATATGTCGCAGCTGTGAGAGCGCAATGATGATTCCCGAGGCGGTGATAAAACCCGAAACGACCGGGTGCGACAGCAAATTGGCGAGATAACCAAAGCGCATCAACCCCATCCCCAGCAACATCATCCCGGACAGCAGGGCCATGGCAATGGCTGCGCTGGCGTAGCCCAGAGTTCCCGTGGCCGCAATTTTGCCCACCGCGGTCGCCGTCATCAGCGATGCGACGGCCACCGGTCCCACCGAGAGGGTGCGACTGCTGCCAAAGATCGCGTAAGCAACCAGTGGCAGGATACTGGCGTAGAGGCCCATCTCGGCCGGCAGACCCGCGAGGAGTGCATAGGCCAGCGACTGCGGTATCAGCATGATCGTCACGATCACCGCTGCCAGCGCATCACTCGCCAACATGCCCCGGTTATAACTGCGCAGCCACTCGAGGGGTGGGAGCATATTCGCGAGTTTTAGCTTCATGGGCGTTAGGAGTCGGCCTTGCTACTCTCGGGATTTACCATCCATTCCTTGCCTTTGAGCATGGCCTTCCAGTAGATGGGCGGCAGAATCTGCTCCTTGAGAATCCAGGCCAGGCGAGAGGGCTTCTGTCCGTTGATGATCCAGCCCGGAAAGCTTGGGAGGAGCTTGCCCCCGTAGCCAAACTCCGCGAGGACAATCTTGCCGCGCTCGACCGTCAGCGGGCAGGACCCGTAGCCGTTGTAGTGCGACACACCCTTCACGCGCCCCATGTCCTGCAGCAGATTATTGGCCACAATCGGTGCCTGCATGCGCGCCGCAGCGGCGGTCTTCGCATTGGGCGCATTCATCGCGTCGCCAAGACTCCAGATGTTCGGATAGCGCTTGTGCTGGAGGGTGTTCTGATCCACATCGACCCAGCCGGCTTCATCCGCGAGGGGACTCTGACGAATAAAGTCCGGAGCCGTCTGTGGCGGGCAGACATGAATCATGTCGAATTCCGTACTGATTTCTGCCGGATTTCCCGCCTCATCCTGCGTTGCAAACCACGCGGTCTGCGCCTCGCCATCGATCCGTGTAAGACGATGGCCGAAGTTCAGTTTGGCCTTATAGAGTTCGATGTATTCCATCAGGGCAGGGACATATTCTTTCACGCCAAAGAGCACCGGGCCGGCGTTGTAAAAGCCGATGTCGATGTTGTTCAGCACGCCGCTTCGGCGCCAGTGATCGGCCGAGAGATAGAGAGCCTTTTGCGGCGCACCGGCACATTTGATGGGCATCGGCGGCTGGGTAAACACCGCCTTACCCGAGCGCAGGCTGCTCACCAGTTGCCAGGTGTAGGGCGCCAGGTCGTAGCGGTAGTTGGACGTAACACCGTTTCTTCCCAGCGTTTCTACCAGACCTTCGATGCCATGCCAGTCCAGTTTGATTCCCGGTGCCACGATCAACCGATCGTAATAAATCGGATGACTGTCTTCGAGTAACACGCGGTTCTGAGCGGGCTCGAAGTTACCTACCGCCGCCTTGATCCAGCGCACACCCTCGGGGATCAGCGAGGCCATGGTTTTCACCGTGTCTTCCTGTCGGAACACGCCACCACCGACCATGGTCCAGCCCGGCTGGTAGTAATGTACTTCGGCGGGGTCGATGATCGCGATCGACAGGGCCTGGGTGCGTTTCATCAGGCTGGACGCTGCAGCAATGCCTGCGGCGCCGGCCCCGACGATAACGATGTCAAAACTGTCCTTGCGAACCTTGCGGGCCCCGAGCCGCGACTCGCCTGGCTGCACGGAGGCAAAGGCATCGGTAAGGTCGTAGCCGCAATCCCGCGCTCGCTGTAACAACTCGGCCTCGGGTACACCCTCGTCGCGCTGATACAGGCTCCAAAGGGTAATCGAGCGCGTGCCGGTGCGGCAAAAGGCATGGATCGGCGCGCTCAGATTGGTGATTGAAGTGGCGAAATCCTTGATGTCTGAAGGGCTGAACTTGCCCGAGACAACGGGCAGATAAGCCACCGCCATTCCCGCGGCTTCGGCGGCCTCGCGAAGTTCGGTAATCGTCGGTTGATCATTGGCCTCACCATCCGGACGATTACAGATCAGGGACTTAACGCCGGCCTCAGCCAGCGCCGTGATATCGTCCGCTGTGACCTGGGATGAAACAGAGAACTGCTCGGTCACCTGAATCCGCTGAAACGTCATAGCCTACTCCTTCGCCGCAAGCGCGGACAGATCGGGACCGCCAAAGGCGTTGAGAGGCAGTTTCAGGAAAAATCGCTCGCCGCTCTCCGGGGGCGGGACGTGTCCGGCCCGCATGTTGACTTGCAGTGATGGCAGAATCAGGTTGGGCATGCCCAGGGTCTTGTCACGGGTTTCGCGCATCTGGACAAACTCCTCCTGAGTCACGCCATCGTGCACGTGGATGTTTGACTCGCGCTCCGCCGCAACGCTTGTCTCAAAGGCCATCTCCCGACCGTTGGGCATGTAGTCATGGCAGACGAAAATGCGGGTCTCCGGCGGGAGTTCAAGAATCCGGCGCACGGAGCGGAAGAGGGTGGCCGCATCGCCGCCGGGGAAGTCGCAGCGGGCGGTGCCAAAATCCGGCATAAAC
>CAZGGN010000161.1:4079-6644 GCA_964525195.1 uncultured Congregibacter sp. | reverse complement strand
CCAAGCCCAAGCCCAAGCCCAAGCCCAAGCCCAGTGCCCGCCCTAAATCACAGCAGCCTCGGGCTGCAACGCCGGTTGGCAAACCCACCTCAAAAGGGGTCGGGTCAGCAGACTTGCCGGTGTTCGAAGCCGCAAGATCGGAGCTGTCTCCCGACGATTCCCAGGTTGTTCCTGTCGAGTTAAGCAACTTGCATCTCATTCTCGCGTCAGAGGTTGATGAACCCGCCCGTGCTCGACTTGAGGTGATCTGTGCGGCTATGCCCGAGCCTCATCCGATTCAACGGCAGCTGGCCTGGGGCCTCGATACGCCCGATGAACTGGCTGAAGCCGTGGCAACCGATGCGGGACTGACCGCGAGGATTCTGCGCACCGTCAACTCCGCGGCGTTTTCTCTTGCGTCGCCGATCACCAGCGTCCATCACGCAATCACCTACCTGGGGGTCAGTGTCGTCAAGGGGCTGGTCGCACAGGCAGCTGTCGCAGAGCAGGTCGAAGAAGGCAGTCCGGAGCAGCAGGCTGCACTTTCGCGGATCTGGACCTCTGCCTGCGCTGCCAGTGCGATGGCGCAGATGCTGGGACTGGAGCTCGGGCTCCCGAGGCCCTCAGTCCTGGCGACCAAAGCGCTGTTTTTTAATCTCGGTGACGTGGCCTTGTCAGTGGGGCTGAACGAGTCGCTTGCCTGGTATCAGGAAGGCGTAAGCATCATAGAGCGTATCAATGGCCAGCAGAGCGCCTGCGCTGCGAACACCGCGATCGTGGGCTCGATGCTGGCCCGGCACTGGCAATTGCCTGATGATATTGCCAGCGCCATCGAGAGTGGATTCTTCCCTCTGGTGACGCCTCCCGCTGATCACCCGATGACGGGCGAAGAACGTCGCGATAACGTCTTGATGTACCTGGCCGGAAGGATTGGCGACCGAGTCACTTACCGCGGCATGAGAGATGTCGCAGAGCTCACTCTGCGAGGGTCGGCTGAACCGAGCCTGTTCTATCTTGCGGGACATCTCGATGCTGCAGGCCTGGGCGCTGTGCCCGACCTGCTGCAGGATCCGGCTTTCCGTCGCAAGACGCATCGCGTGCTGACGACGCTGACGGGCTAGGGACGGACTCGGCGCTGTTCAGGTCCGCTGCCGGGGCGCGCAGAGCGGGTATCTGGATAAGGGGAAATCGCTGGCGCGCTATGCTTGTTTGCCTCGACGCTCCCAGCCCGAACTTTGCGCATGTGCTGCGCGATAGTTTTCCAGAGTCTCGGCGCGATAGCTTCGCATTCTGACGGGGAGGCTGCCAAGGTAATTGAATCCTTTGATGTCAGGCTGAAACGCAATGGCGCTGAATCTCACCCCGTTGCGCCAGGCTCTGATCGCTGCGGCGGCGAACGTCGGATCGTGCAAGGCGCTGGGCCGCACAAAGCGCGCGTCATCCCGCTGCACCACAAATAGCACGGTGGCCCTGTCGCCGGCACTGACTCGGGTACTGAGTTCCTCAAGATGTCCCGCGGCCCGGGCGCTTACTGAATCAGGGAAATAGGCGCCCGCATCCGGGTAGACAAGATGGCAGTTTTTAACCTCCACCCAATGACGGTCTGAGCGATCAGCTAACAGCAGGTCAATCCGCGATTTCTCGCCGTAACGGACTTCACGCTGCAGATCAGTGAAGCGTTTGAGTCCGGGGACGAGTCGGGCCCGGACGACAAGCTCGGCGAGACGATTCGGAATCATCGTGTTGACGCCGATCATAACTCCATCTATCTCCAGGAGTTCGAGGGTATGCCTGAGCTTGCGTTTACTGTCCGCCGGGACTGATGACACCCATGCTTTTGCGCCCGGGCGAATCAGCCCTTCCATACGGCCAGGATTAACACAGTGGGCCTCAATCTCGCGATCTCCGAGATCGATGCGGGCTATAAAGCGATCAAAGCGCGCGAGAAAACGGCCTTGTATCAGCGGCTGGGGATGCGGAATAAACACCGTGGAATGGTAGCATCGCCCCTGAGTTTGCAGTGATTTTTGATATTTTTTCCGCGTGTTTTTGCTGATCCGAGGCTGCAGCGCCGGGAGTGTCGCGCTACACTGCGTGCTCGGATTTATTCGTGACTGATTGGAGAGCAAGCGATGAAATCAGCGCAGGAACTCGTCGCGGCCGCGAAGGCCGAGATTCACGAAGTCGCCCCTGACGAAGCAGAAAATGCCGTGCTCGAAGCCGATGTAATTATTGATGTCCGTGAGGGGAGCGAATATCGGGATGGTCATATTGGTGGGTCGATCAATGTTCCCCGGGGACTCCTTGAATTTATCCTCTCGAGTGACGAAGGTCTTCAGGATCGCTCCAGAAGCTACCTGCTTTACTGCAAGAGCAGCGGTCGCGCAGCCCTCGCTGCGCGAACCATGCAGGACATGGGGTATCTGCACGTGAAGTCCATCGCCGGTGGCTTTGACGGCTGGAAAGAGGCAGGCAGGCCAATTGCTCACCCGGCAGAGCCGGACTTTGGCTAGGCGTCGCTATTAACGCGTCAGGATCGACCTTGCCACGGCAGCATACGGATTTTTTGTTTGCGCTTCGACCTTT
>CAZGGN010000161.1:0-4069 GCA_964525195.1 uncultured Congregibacter sp. | reverse complement strand
ACTGGCACGCCTCGATGGCTACAGTGACTCGCTCCTATCGTTTCTGGTGCTGTCAGCGGGTTTGTTACTTCAGGCCGGTGTTAATCTGATCAACGACTACCCGGATCTCGCCCATCACCGGTTTAATGATCAGCAGCGCGCGGGAATTGTTCGCAATGCCCGGATAGGTGGCCTTGCGATTGCGCTGGCCTGTGTTATCGGCGTGTGGTTCGTTGTGCTTCGAGGTCCGGTGATGCTCGCTCTGGGTGTCGTCGGTGTTCTGGGAGCCTGGAGCTATGCGGATGGCCCGGTTAATTTCAAAGCCCGAGGCCTCGGGGTGGTTGCTGTCTTTTTCCTGACCGGGATACTGATGGTGGAGGGAGCCTACTATGTGCTGGCTGGCAGGTTTACTGTCGACGTCGCCTGGCTGTCACTGCCGTTCAGTGTGTATGCCAGCTTGCTTCTGCTTGCCAATGAATTGCGAGACTACGAGCGCGATGTTGAAGATGGCCACCGAACCTTCAGCGTGCGCTTTGGATATGAGCGGGGCGTCGCGCTGTACCGGCTGCTGGTGATTGCGCTCGTTGTCAGCACCCTGTGGCTCGCCATCAGTCGCGGTATGTTATTGCTCGGTTTGCCTCTCGTGGCCCTGGGACTACTCTGGCTGCCGCTCAATTTATTGGGGGCTCCGGCATCCGCCCGTGCCTGCCTGGCCCAGCTTACGGGGCGCTGCTATCTGGCTTTTTCCCTGCTATTTGTCTCTGTTTTTTGGTTTGCTCCGCCATGAATCAGGATCTGGTGCTTTCTCTGGCGTTGCCAGTGACTCTGTTTTTGATGATGTTCAGCATGGGCAGCACGCTTCGGGTGGCGGATTTTCTTCTGCTGTTGAAACGACCGCTGGCCGTGGCCGTGGGGCTCTCCAGTCAGATGTTGCTGCTCCCCTGCCTCGCGCTGCTGGTGCTGAGCCCACTGCCGATGAGCCCGGAGATTTATGCGGGTTTCATTATTCTGGCACTGAGTCCCGGGGGCACCACGTCGAACGTGTTTTCCTATCTGGCCGATGGCAATGTCGCGTTGTCGATCACCCTGACGGCGCTGGTCAGTCTCATTGCGCCTTTCAGTCTGCCTGTTGCCGCGAACTGGTTGTTGGAAAATGAGCAGCTTGCTTCCGGGGCCTTCAGTCTCCCAATCCTCCCGACCGTAGCCCGTCTGCTTGTTGTTACCGTGCTGCCTGTGTCGCTTGGGATGCTGCTGCGACACTGGAATCAGGCCTTCTGTCAGCGCCACGAGGTGCTGATGACACGAGTGCCGTTTCTCATGTTGCTGGCGGTCATCGGAGGGATCGTGCATCAGAACTGGAGCAATATGCCGAATTTTCTGGCGCAAACCGCGCTACCGGCGCTACTCCTGGCGAGCCTTGCGCTGGTGGTGGCATATTTCTACGCAAGAGCGACCGGACGTGTGGATGTGGATTCAAGGACCATAGCGATCGAAACCGCGATTCAGAATGGTGGCACCGCAATGCTCGTTACCGGAACGATCCTGAATAATCCGGCGATGACGGTCGCCCCCGTCATGTACGGTATTTTGATGCTGGCGCCGCTCTTTGCTTACCTGCTGCTGCGCAGGGTCAGGGGGGCGGTTACCGTCAGCGCTGCCGGCTGATCCGGGGCTGAGTGTTTTCCTAGCTAATCTCGAAGCGGCAGTGTGATGCACCGCTCGCGCAGCACTCGGTCTCGGTGCATTGAAGATTGCTGTCGACAATTTCAGTGAACAGGCGCTGGAAAACTGCCGCATGCCAGTGACAGATAGGCGCTTCGGCCTGTTCTCCGCGGACCACCGGGTTGTCGTTGAGCTCAAACACCAAGGGGTGTTTTGAGCGAACCCTGAACGTTCCCGAGCCGGCAAAGGTCCAGGCATGTTTTTCGATGACGCTGGCCAGCATCGGCGCCGACAGCCAGGACGGCAGGTAACGCATTACCTGCAGTGCCGCAGTGGGAATCCGGTGTCTGATAATGTAGTCGGCTGTTCGCTCTCCGGCCCGGCGCGTCAGCGCGGGAGCCAGGGCCGGGTGGTGTTTGCGCAGTGCCTGATGGAGCGACGCCGCGGGCGTTTCTTCCATCAGTCCATCGGTTGCGGGCAGTTCCGTCAGGCCAGATAACTGCATCAGCCTGTCGCGCTCAATCTGCCCTAACACGTCATCCAGCAGCGGTACGAGTTGCAGCACGCTGTTGGGCCCTATCCGGGCAACTCCGTCATCGGGCGGCGGGCTGGCTATGGGAGCGTTCATCAGGCGGTTTCCTCGGCCAGCTGCTCATCCATTTGCTGCTCGCCACCACCGCAGGCTTTTACCATAAGGACCTGCTCTTCACAGTCCCCAAGCGCGGCCTGCTTACGCGCGCGCGCCTGAGCAGCGCGATCCTGCGCGGATTCCCAGTCTTCCAATTGTGCCGGCGCGATTTTACGCGTGGTGTCAAAGTGGAAATCCACCTTGTCCTTGGACTGTGGACCCCAGTAACCGGCTTTGCCCAGATCGTAGAAACTGCGCTGAAAGCCTGCTTTGAGAAAGGCTTTCAGGCAGCCCAAAAGATAGCGTCGACGGAAACCGCTGCCGCGCCAGGGATAGTGAAAAAGCGCTTTGCGCATGTAGAAGCGCCGATAGTTGTTCATCACCCGATCGAGAAGTTCCGCCCGGCTCATGGCCGCCGGCTTCATGATCGGCGTGACAAAGTTGTACTTGGAGAAGTCAAAGACCTCGACCTTGTCGCCCAGATCCTGAAACAGCGGCGTGAAGGGCCAGGGCGTGTACATGGCCCAGTTCGCCAGATCCGGCTGCCAGTCCCAGGCCATACGGTAGGTCTCCTCGAGGGTTTCCGCCGTTTCGTTGTCCATACCGACAATAAATTGCGCTTCGATAAAGATGTCCGCTTCGCGCAGCAGTTCGATCGCGCGGCGGTTGTCTTCGACCTTGGTTTCCTTGTTGAACTGATCGAGCTTCATCTGCGCGGCAGCTTCGGTGCCAAGACTGACATGCACCAGACCGGCTTTGCGGTAGAGTGGCAGTAGCTTTTCGTCACGCAGGATGTCAGTGACGCGGGTATTGATACCCCATTTCACCCGCTCCGGCAGGTCCCGGCGGATCAGTTCCTCACAGAACTCAATAAACTTCTTGCGGTTAATCGTGGGTTCCTCATCAGCGAGGATGAAAAACCCTACCTGATGCTCGTTTACCAGTTTCTCGATTTCATCGACCACTTTGATGGGATCACGGACCCGGTAGTCACGCCAGAATTTCCACTGGGAGCAGAATGAGCAGGTGAACGGGCAGCCCCGGGCCATATTGGGTATCGCTACCCGCGTGCCCAGGGGAATATAGGTGTAGTGGCTCCACTCCAGCAGGTTCCAGTCAGGCTCGATGGAGTCCAGATCCTTGATGGTTGGCGCGGCCGGCGTCGCGACAATGTCACTATCGCGCCGGAATGCAATGCCCTGAATCTGCTCTCGCTCGGTCGCCAGGCTCCCGGCCTCAAGCGCCCGCACAACATTGCAGAGAATCTCTTCACCCTCGCCGCGGACGATCAGGTCTACCCAGGGCGCCTCACTCAGCACCTGTTTGTACATAAAGGTTGCATGAATGCCCCCGAGGACGCGCAGGGCTCTGGGCACGTGCTGCTGTGCAAGTTCAAGAATACGTTCAGCAGAGTAGATAGAAGGGGTGATGGATGTAACCCCGACGAGATCCGGCTGAAGCTCTACAAGGCGCGCGCTAATCTCCTCATCGCCCAGATCATGGGTCATGGCATCGATGAAGTGAATGTCGTTAAAGCCTGCTTTGCGCAGCGGCCCCGCAAGATAGGCGACCCAGGCAGGAGGCCAGCTTCCGGCTATTTCGGCCCCTCCGGACTGATAATTGGGGTGAACAAAAACAATGCGCATGCGACTGAGCCCCGGTAAAAGTGTCAAGACAATGTAACAGTTAAAGTGTTAGTTAAAATTGACATATGTCAAGGGGCTGTGTAGCGCGTAAGCTAGCGCACATGAGGAGCTCAGAATGAAGCAAACAGCCCTTGGGCCCGCGCTGGACAGCGCA
>CAZGGN010000160.1:709-6678 GCA_964525195.1 uncultured Congregibacter sp. | reverse complement strand
AACGTGAAGATTCGTCACGGTAATCAAGTCACTTCTGTGTTCGATGCCAAGTGACACGAATCCTATCCAACGAATCGGCACGGAGTATGACCATGACTGAGACTGTGACTATGAAGACCCCGCATAAGTCTGTTCAACGGGTTTTATTCATCCCCGCTTTAACAAGTGTCTTACTTGCGGCTTGCAACACGAATCAAGGGCCGACCCAGGCGGTGGTGGATACAAGGTCGGTTCAAACCCCATCGATTATTGCGGGTGTGGATACGGCACGCATTCGCAACGCTGACGCCGAGCCCGGGAGCTGGTTGGCACATGGGCGAACCTACAGCGAGCAGCGCTATTCGCCGCTGGACAGCATCAACACAGAAACCGTGGGCAAGTTAGGTTTCGCCTGGAGCTACGACACCGGAACGCTGCGTGGCATGGAGGCGACGCCGATCGTTGTGGATGGCGTGATGTTCGCCACGGGCTCATGGAGCAAGGTGTATGCGCTGGATGCGCGTAGCGGAAAAGAGCTCTGGACCTATGATCCTCAAGTGCCGGGGAAGTACGGCGTGGTCGCCTGCTGCGATGTTGTCAATCGAGGCGTCGCGATCTGGGAAGGTAGCGTGTTCAGCGCCAGTCTGGATGGCCGGCTGTTTGCGCTGGACGCAAAAACCGGGGAAGAGCAATGGATGGTAAAAACGACGCCCGATGATACGGCGTACACGATTACCGGCGCACCCAGGGTCATTGATGGGCTCGTGATTATCGGGAACGGCGGCGCGGAGTACGGGGTGCGTGGTTATATCTCCGCTTATGATGCCCAGTCGGGCGAACTGGTCTGGCGTTTTTACACCGTACCCGGTGATCCCGATCTGCCCGTTGAGAATCCGGCGCTGGAGCGCGCCATGGAAACATGGTCGGCCGGTGGTACCGAGCACAAATGGTGGGAGATTGGTGGCGGCGGTACGGCCTGGGATGCGATGGCCTATGACCCGGAGCTGGATCTTCTGTATGTGGGCACCGGGAACGGCTCGCCGTGGAATCGCTGGGTCCGCAGCCCCGGTGGTGGCGACAATCTGTATGTCTCGTCCATATTGGCGATCAAGCCCAAAACCGCCGAGCTCGCCTGGTACTACCAGACCACGCCCGGCGATAACTGGGATTACACGGCGACCCAGCACCTGATTCTCGCGGACCTCGAGCTCGAAAGCGGTCCGCGAAAGGTCATCATGCAGGCGCCGAAGAATGGGTTCTTCTATGTCTTGGATCGCGTCACCGGCGAATTCCTCTCCGCGGATCCTTATGCAAAGGTCAATTGGGCCACCGGGGTGGATCCCCTAACCGGGCGTCCTGTCGAGAACCCGGCGGTGAGCTACAAGGATAGTGCCCAGGTCGTGCTACCCGGTCCTGGTGGTGCACACAATTGGCACCCCATGGCCTTTAACCCGGACACGGGGCTGGTGTATATCCCGGTACACGACGCCGAGTTTGTGTACACGAACGAAGAATCGTTTGAATACTCGGGCATCGGATGGAACACGGGGAATGACTTCGCCCTACTTGGAAGCCTTCTGGTTGAACAGGGGGTAGACCCGGAGAAGCCGAGCAGCGTCGGTTACCTCAAAGCCTTCGATCCGGTCGCGCGCAAGATTGCCTGGCAGCGCAAGCTCAACACGGCGGTAAACGGTGGCGTGCTGACAACCGCGGGCGACCTGGTTTTTCAGGGTACCGGCGATGGCGATTTTCGCGCCTATGATGCACGCACGGGCGAGACACGCTGGTCGACCGAGGTTCGAACCGGGATTATCGCGCCGCCAATCAGCTACGAGCTGGACGGTGAGCAGTACATCGCGGTGCTGGCGGGTTACGGGGGCGGCGGTGTGGCCTCGAATTACGACCCCCTCGCCGTACATCACGAGTACGGCAACGACGGGCGTGTAATCACCTTCAAACTCAACACCGGGCGAGACACCCCACGACCACAGGATAAGCGCGGACCACTGCCCGAACCGCCGGCCATCGAGGCTGACGCTGAAGCGCTGCTGGCAGGGGCGAAGACCTACAATCGTTACTGCGGGGTCTGTCATGGCTCGGGGGTAGTCGGGCCTTACAGCTCGCCGCCGGATTTGCGTTACTCAGACGCGGCGGTGTACGAGCTCTACGAGGAGATCCTGCTTGAAGGTCTGTTGGCCGAGAACGGCATGGTGAGTTTCGCTGAGGTGCTGGACAAAGACGATGTGCAAAACCTTCGCGCGTACGTGGCGTCACAGGCTCGCAAAGGATTTGAAGCGCAGAAGCTGAAGTAGTTACATAACCACCCTGGTGGTCTTGGGTGGTGCTGGATATAGCCATTCAGTCATTCAGCTGGACAGTGCGCAGAAGCGGAGTTACGAGCGCGTAGCCTTTCAGGCCGGTTTTTCCTGGTCGTCGATATCTCCTATGTGCCTCATTCGTCGAAAAGAATTGTTACGGTCGTGCCGACACCGATCTCACTCTCGATCGCAATCTGCCAGTGAAAGCGGTCGCAAATACGCCTCACAAGATTGAGCCCCAGGCCGGTGCCGCCGGGCTTGGTGGTGTAGCTGCGATCGAATACTTCTTCCAGCTTATCGGCGGCTATGCCTTCGCCGGTGTCACTGATCGAAAAGCTGTCGCTGCTCACTTCGATTTTTATGCTGCCCGCATAGGTGTGTTCAATGGCATTGCGCAGCAAGTTACCAATAGTGATTTGCACCAGGCTGCTGGGGGTTTTTAATGCGGGAGACGCATGGATCTGCGTTTCTACCTGAATATCGCGACTGCACAACTGCTCGCTATTGTCATCCAGCAGCGCCGCCACGATAGCGCCGACGTCTGCCGGTGCCGTCTGGTCGATCTGATTGGCATCTTCCCGAGACAGATACAGCGTTGCCTCGATAAAAGCCAGCATTTCGCTGCAGGCCCGGTTGATACGGTCGATGGCTCGCATTGATGCGGCGCTCTGCTCGTTCAGCGCCAGGACATCGACGGCCCCCATCATCACTGACAGCGGCGTGCGCAATTCATGGCTGGCCGCGGCTGTGAAGGAGCGCTCGCGCTCAACAAACTGATCGAGGCGCTCCATATACTGGTCAAATGCTGCCGCGATCTGCCCGATCTCCGTGCCCTGGTATTCCCGCGCGATACGCAGGCTGCGCTCGCGGGGTTGAATCTGGGTGAGGCGATGGGAGAGCCGTCTTACCGGCGCCAGAATAGCCCGCGTCGCACTAAAACCCATCAGCAGGGCAGCGATCAGGACAATCACAAGCCCGTAGAGCAGCAGTATCAACACACGGTGCTCCTGATTCTCCCAGGCCGTAATGTCGTAGGTCAGATACACGGGGCTACCCTGCCAGGTTCCAACCTGAACCTGATAGACCGAATCCCCGACCCAGACACTGTGATGCGGCCCCGGAGCAAGCTTCGCGATCGCTTCGGGTACCTGGGCGTGCCCGCCGGGATAGTAGAACTGCCAGCCGGCAAAAAGGCCGGACTCGCGAAAACTGCCATCGTCCAGCTGGGCGCGCAATTCCTCTAACTGTTGCGTGGTCATCTCACCGAAAATAACCGCTTCCAGTTGGGATTTGATGATTAACAGACCGCTCGCAAAGAGAAAGCTGGTAACGCTGACAATCAGCACCAGGGCGAGCAGCACCCGAAAACGCAGGCTATCGCGTCTCAATTGCATGCTTTTGCCTCATGCATCAATTGCGGCCACCAGCCTGACCGGCTTGCAGTCGATAGCCTGCGCCATGAATAGTGTGGATGAGTTTTTCCGCAAAGGGTTTATCCACCACATTGCGCAAGTGATAGATATGCGTGCGCAGTACGTCGCTGCCGGGCAATTCATCGCCCCAGATCAAAGTCTCAAGTTCCTCCCGGGACATCACGCGGTGGGTGTTCATGAGCAAAGCTTCCAGCAGCTTGCGCTGGATCGGGTTCAGATCCAGAGTCTGACCCGCGCGTCGGGCGGTGAGTGAGTCCGGGTCATACTCCAGATCAGCAACCTGCAGTAAGCGGCTTACCGTTGTCTGCTGGCTGCGTTTCACCAGGGCCTCCAGGCGTACTTCCAGTTCCCTCACCGAGAACGGTTTGACCAGATAATCATCGGCACCCACGCGAAAGCCTTCGAGCTTGTCGTCCAGTTGGTCCCGTGCCGTCAGCATCAATACCGGTGTGCCGACCCGCGCCTCGTTGCGCAGTCGCTCGCAGACGGTCATGCCGTCGAGGCCGGGCAACATGATATCGAGGACAATGACGTCGTAGCGCCCTTTGGAGGCCAGCTCCAGTCCGTGCGGGCCATTGGAAGCGAAGTCCAGCACATGGCCTTTGGGCTCCAGGTAATCGGCGATGTTTGCCGCAATGTCCCGGTTGTCTTCGACGACTAACACGTTCACCCACACTCTCCTGATCGCAGCCCCTGGGAGGCTCTGTTTCGCACGGTGTTCCAACGTTGGCAGTTAGCCACAAGCCATGTCAAAAAAACGTGAAACGCCGCTTTGACATTATTTTCACATCGCATCAGCTAGGATCACCCTCTCATTAGTCGAAATGGCTTTTCAAACGGTGAAAAACATCCGAACTCCCGCGTTAGCAGTCTTCACGGCTATCGCTATGATGGCAGGAACCGCCTGGGCTCAGGAGGTCGACCATGTCCACCTCAGCAAGAGCGACACCCTGCAATTCGATCAGATTCTCGAGCAGGCCATGCGACAGTCTCCTGCCTACCGCGAACTGGCGGTGCGAAGTCAGGAGGTTGAGGACTATCAGGGGGTAGGGCAGAGCTGGATCGCCGGGCGACCCAGCGTGCAGGTCGAATACATTGATGACAGCACCCTCACCGATATCGGAAATACCGAGCTGACCTATGGCATTGCGCTGCCTCTGTGGCGGCCGGGCGAGCGCGGGGATATGCAGGCGCTCGGCGAGAGCTATTCGACCCAGGCGGGCGATTGGCTCAGCCAGTTCAAGCTGGATACGGCGGGCAAGTTGCGCGCCAGTCTGGCCGCACTCCATGAGGCGGAAACCCTCCTGAGCCTGGAACAGCAGGCGACCGAGGACGCCAGAGAGCTGCTGCGCATCACCGAAGTACTGTTCAAGGCCGGAGAAGCGGCGCAACTGGACCTCATGCAGGCGCGCAACCTTCTGCTGGCCCAGCAGCGCAATGAGCTCAATGCGGACGCCATGAGAGTCGATGCCGAACGCAGCTACGCCATTCTTACGGGGCTCTCGATGGCTCCCGCAAGCCCGCACAGGGAAACGCGAGTCATGTCAGAAGAGGTCGCTCCGGAGCATCCTTTGTTGCAGTACCTGCAAAGCAGCATCGATCTTCAGGAGGGTAATCTGCACCGCGCGGAAATACTCGCCAAAGGCAGCCCCACCATCACTCTGGGGTCGCGGCGCCAGCGGGCCAACAACCTGTCGGACTACGAGGATGCGCTGGCGGTATCGGTCAGCATTCCCTTTGGCGGTAGCGCGTTTGTCGGCACGGCGGGAAGCGCCGCCCGGCGCGCCAAAGTTGATGCGGAGGTGGCGTACTTCACCGCCCGACGCGAACTCAACGCGCAATTGCATGAGGTCGAACATCAGTTGTTCACCCTCGAAAAGGCGCTTCCCCTGAGCGAAGAGCAGGCTGCGCTGTCGCAGCAGCAATGGGAGATGGCACGCAGCGCCTTCGAGCTCGGCGAAACCGATATCAGCCGCGTCGTCATTGCGATGCAGCAGGCGCGGGCCAGCGCGAAAGAATTCGAAATCCTGTCCATGCAATATCAAAGATTGATCACAGAATCTAACCAGATCCTCGGAGTTCTCCCATGAAGTCATCTCTCAAGACATCGCCCGCCGTCGTGCTCCTGGCGCTACTGGCACCCGCGCTCCTTGCGCCGGGCGTCCTCGCTCGCGTGCTCGCGTGCGGACTTCCGCATCCGCTCGATCTCTTCTTCCGTGAGCACGGAAGAGGCCTCGAT
>CAZGGN010000160.1:0-699 GCA_964525195.1 uncultured Congregibacter sp. | reverse complement strand
CTCCTTGCGCCGGGCGTCCTCGCGCAGGAAAAAATAGCGATCTCGGACGCCGATATCAGCCGTATGGGAATTGTCTTCGCGCCGGTGAAGGCGATGGATAACAATGCCGGGGCACGTTTCCCGGCGACGGTGATCAACTCACCGGACTCGGTCACGACACTCAGTGCCCGTTACTCTGGCGTGATTGAAGAGTGGCAGCAGACATCGGGCAGCGCGGTCAGCGCTGGTCAAACGCTGGCGGTGATTCGAAGCCCGGAGATTCTGACCGTCCAAAATGACTGGATCGCCGCGACTGCGGAAGACGAGCGCGCGCAGTTTGAGCTCAAAAAAGATCAGACGCTGTTTGATCAGGGCGTCATTGCCGAGCAGCGCCTGGTCCAGACGCGGAATCGCGCAAGGCAGGCGGCGTTTGCGGAGAAGAGCGCGCGAGCCCAGCTAGCCCTCGCGGGCTTTGATCAGGCGCATCTAAAGGCGCTGCGCGAGAGCGGCGCAGGGCTCGGTAGCTACCCGCTGGTGTCTCCGGCGAGCGCAGTTCTCACCCAGCGTATCGGGAACGTCGGCAGCTATGTCGAGGCGAACATGCCGCTGGCCTATCTCAACTCCGGTGAGCGACGTTGGGTGAGCATTCATGTGCCGGGCCGTTTCGCCAGCGACCTGGCTGTCGGACAGACCTTGATGGTGGCGGGTGCGAGCGAGACC
>CAZGGN010000159.1:0-6685 GCA_964525195.1 uncultured Congregibacter sp. | reverse complement strand
TCGCCAGCTGCGCGCGCAACTGCGCCAGGGACATGTCGCGAAGGTCGACGCCATCGAGGGTGATGCTGCCGGTCTGGGGATCGTAGAAGCGCTGGAGCAGCTCAAACAGGGTAGTTTTGCCGGCACCTGAGGGTCCGACCAGCGCGAGGCTCTTGCCGGCCGCGATATCCAGTGAGATATGGTCCAGGGCCAGCGTGTCCGGTCGCGAGGGGTAGCTGAAAGACACGTCGCGCAGCGCCATCGCCGGATTTTGCGCCACAGTTTCCCGATTGCCCGTATCCGCCAGAGCACTTTTGGTTTCCACGAGTTCCAGCAGACGCTCCGTGGCTCCGGCGGCCCGTTGCAGATCGCCCCAGACCTCCGAGAGCGTTGCAAAGCCCGTACCGACCATGACCGCATAGAACATGAAGGCCGCAAGCTCTCCGCCGGTGATCGTGCCGCTGATCACGTCGCGCCCGCCGGAATACATCATGGCGATCATGCCGCCAGACAGAATAATGATCGCGCCGGCTATGAGCAGCGCGCGTTGCCGAATGCGGGAACGGGCGATCAGGAAGGCCTTTTCCACTTCGGAATCAAAGGCGGCAGATTCAGCGGCCTCGCGATTAAAGCCCTGCACGGTACGAATATTCTGGATGATCTCGCCGGCGTAGGAGCCGACACTGGCCACACTGTCCTGACTGCTGCTGGAGAGTTTGCGGACGCGTCGGCCAAAGATCATGACCGGCAACAAGACCATCGGCACCGTTGCCACGATAAACAGCGTGAGTTTGAAGTTGGTTATCAGCATCATCACGATCGCGCCGCTGAGGGTCAGGGAGCTGCGCAGGGCCATACTCATGGATGAGCCAATAATGGTCTGCAACACCGTAGTGTCGGCGGTGAGCCGCGACATGATCTCGCCGGAACGGTTGTCTTCAAAGAAGCCCGGATGCAGGCGCACGATGTTGTGGAAAACCGCGCTGCGCAAATCGGCGCTGATCCGCTCGCCGAGCCAGGATACGAGATAAAAGCGAAAGAAAGTGCCTATCGCAATCGCGACGGTGATCACCATGACCAGACGCACGGCATCGCCCAGCGCGCCGGGCTCATCTGCGCCAAAGCCCTGGTCGATCAGGACCTGGAGGCCTTTACCCAGCGTCAGCGTGGCGCCGGCGGTAAAAATCAGCGCAATGGCGGCTGCGACCAGACGCCAGCGATAGGGCGCCAGGCGCGCGGCCAGGGCGCGCAGGGGACCCATCGTGCTGCCAGTGGGGCCTTTAGCTTGTTTTACTGAATCGTTCAGGAGTTTTCGCCTCGTATTGGCAGTTCAATGGCCCCCTTGAGCGCGGCTTTTTCCGCCTCCGTAAAATCCGGGAAGGGCATTTTTTCGGCTGTTTTCCAACGCTGGAGCTCACTTTGGATGTCTGCCAGGGTGGCTTCGGAGGCCTGATAAAAGTCGCGAAGCTGAAGCACCTGTCCCGGCCCGCTAAAGACAGCCCCCGCTCCATGAACCAACTCAATGGTGCGCAGGTTCAGGTCCTCGGCCACGGCCAGATAGCGCTGGTAGTCTGTCGTGTTGACTCCCGCGTCGATCCGAATCACCGCCGTAGCGGCGGCGATTTTCTCGAGTCGGATGCTGACCGTTTCCTGCATCACATCAGCATGTGATAGAAACAGCTCGCGCAGCCGACCAAGAATCACCCGGAGCTGGTCCGCGGTGCTCATCTGCAGCTCCAGATGCTGATAATAGCGAATCCGGTCCCGGTGGCTGAAATTCTCCACCTCGACTGATGAGAACACCGAATTGGGCACCGCCAGCATCGTGCGATTGAGGGTCCGGATCATGGTTGATCGCAAACCAATTTCATCCACAACACCGACGATGTCGCCGAAGCGACAGAGGTCGCCGGGATTGACCGGCCGCGCCGTGTAAAGGGTGATGGCGCCGATGACATTTTCGAGGGTTTTCTGGGCCGCCAGGGCGACCGCCAGAGAGCCGACGCCGAGCCCCGCAATAATCGTCGACATGTTGTAGCCGGCCCGCTCGGCCCAGACCAGGGCCACGGCCAGCAGAACGACAAATTTAACGATGGTGGTGAAGGGCTTGAGTAGTGCGACGTACTGTCGGTTGTCTGCGTGCTCAAGGCGCCGGATATTGTAGTCCCTTATCAGAGAGATAATGCCCAGGGCCAGTATCGAAAAGGCGATGTAGTCGACCCCCGATGAGTTGAGGTACACCCGCGCCGTCAGCGACAGAGCGAGCTGGTCCATCAACAGTCGGAAAATAGCGAGGAATACAAAGAACCGGAAAGGCCCGCGGAAAAAACTCTCGATGCCCCGGGGGAAGCTGTTGGGGATGCGCAGGGCCAGCCGCATGAGCAGCAGGCTTATCAGCGTGGCGGCGTACCAGCCCAGTACCAGAAAGATTACTCCGGCAATCAGCTGCCAGCTCTCCATGCCGGCAAGCTGGTAGTCCGGCAGGTTGCGTTGCAGCCAGACTGCTATCGGGCCGTAACCCAGATCAGCCCAGAGAGCGGGAATTTCGGCCACGGTAGCGTTGGAGATTTTCCAGATCTTGCCGCCGTTTCCATCGGGGATTCGCTGCAGATACACCGGAACCTGCTCGCCGTTGTCCTTTGTGACGACCCCGAGTAAGTCGCGGTAAGCGGGGAGTCCATCGTCGAGTTTTCCTTCGGGCTCATCACTCAGCTGGGTTACATCGACGATGTTCTGCTGCGTCCAGACCACCCGCAGTGCGTCCATCAGATCTACCGCTGGCCACTGGCGAATGTCATCCGGGACATAGCGCATGTCCAGAAAACTGGCAGCACGCTCGCGCTCACCGCGCACGCCCGCTTCACGCAGGGTCACCATCAGCTGCAAAGGTGTGCGCGGCAGGTCCGCGTTAGCACCCATTTCGGCTTTGGTTTCTCTGATCACCGCATCGGCTTTTCTCTCGCTCTCCAGAAGTTCGCGGATATTCCTGCTGTCGCCGGCCTCTTCCTTTTCCGGAAGACTGGACTCCTGGGCCATTAGGGCGGCTGCGGGCATCCACAGGCAAATCACGAGCAGGGTTTGCAGCAGAGGCGAATAGATCGAGCGGGTCATAGCCAGGTTCCGGTGCCGGCGAAGGGGACAGTGTAGCGTTCCGGGGGAGCGCCTCAAGCGCGGCTGATCCGCAGTCAGCTCTCGGCGCTGCGCTTGATGATAAAGCGTCCGGCAAAGACGCCGACTTCGAATAACAGCCACATCGGTATCGCCAGCAGAGCCTGGGAAATCACGTCAGGCGGGGTCAGCAACATACCAAACACGAAGCAGCCGACAATGATGTAGGGGCGCTTTTTAGCGAGGTCGTCAGGGGTTGTAATGCCGGCCCAGATTGCGATCAGCGCCGCAATAGGGATTTCGAAGGCGAGACCAAACGCGAAGAACAGTTTGAGGATGAAATTCAGATAGTGGTTGATGTCCGTCATGATGGCTACATCGGTTGGGCCCACACTGGTGAAAAACGCAAAGATAAGAGGAAAAACCACAAAGTAGGCGAAGGCCGCGCCGCAGTAAAACAGCAGAACCGAGGACGCGAGCACCGGAAAGGCAAAGCGTTTCTCTTTCTGGTACATGCCGGGAGCGATAAATGACCAGGCCTGGAAAAGCACGTAGGGGATGGCGATAAACAGGGCGGCAAACAAGGTCAGCTTAAAGGGGGTGAGGAAGGGCGAGGCGACTTCCGTGGCGATCATGCTGGCGTTTTCCGGCAGCAGATCGCGCAGCGGCCTGGAAACAAAGCTGTAAATATCGTTCGCAAAAGGGAACAGCACGATAAATACGATGAGCACCGAAAGAATGGCGCGCAACAGCCGGTCGCGCAGTTCCGTGAGGTGCGCAATCAGCGGTAGCGGGGTGTCCTGTTCGGATTCAGTCACTGCGGCTCGTCTTTGGCTTTGAAGCGTTTGTCCTCTGGCTCCGCGCTGACCTGGCCAGGTTCATGGCCATTTTCTTCAGGCTCAATGCGCTCGTCCCCGGGTTCCTGGCTGGGGTCAGCACTGCTCTGGCTGTCAGCGGCTCCCGGGGCTGCGGGCACCTCAGCCGGCAGCTTGTCTTTGCCCGCAGCGTCGGGCGGCTCCAGACCGCGTCTGAGGTCGGCCCCAAAGGCCTGAGTTTCGCGCCGCAGACTGTCGCCCGTCTCACGCAGGTCACGCAGCTCGCGCATGACCGAGTCATTGTGCAGTTCCTGCTGTACTTCCTGTTTGATGTCGTTGAAGCCGCGGCGAATGCGATTCAGCCATGCGCTGGCGGTTCGCACCGCATCGGGCAGGCGCTCGGGCCCGATCACAATCAGTGCGACGACGCCGATGATCAGAAGCTCGGCGAAGCCGATATCGAACATGCTGAAATTACCGCTAGGCTGCGTTCAGGGGTAGCAAGTGCTTACTTATCGCCCGCGTCTTTGGTCGGGTCTTCCGCAGTCGTGTGCTCATCGGCGGCATCCGTCTTGGCGTCTTCATCCTGCATGCTGCTGCGAAAACCCTTCACCGCACTACCCAGATCAGAACCCAGGGAGCGCAGGCGCTTGGTGCCAAAAAGCATGACCACGATGGCCAGTATGATGAGTAGTTGCCAGATGCTGATTCCACCCAATCCCATGACGATCTCCTTTTAGATCAGCGAGCCTTACCGATTGTCTGCTCGCTATAAATACAAATAGTCTGTCAGTTGTTTATGGCGTTGTTCTCGCCGCTTTCTCAGCGTGCCCGGACAAGCCAAAACGCGCCTCCAGGCAGGCCAGTACCTCAGCCGAAGAGAGCCCACGGTTTGCCAGCATGACCATGCTGTGGAACCACAGGTCCGCCACCTCACCCACCAGTGCGCCTGAGTCACCCCCGGTCTCGTGATCTTTGGCGGCAAGGATGACCTCGGTGGCTTCCTCACCGATCTTCTCAAGAATTTTGTTCAGGCCCTTGGCGTACAGGCTCGCCACGTAGGAGCTCTCCGCCGGGGCCTCTCGGCGCTCCGCCAGAACCTGGTCGAGGGCGGCCAGTATGTCACTGTTACTTGGCTGTGCCATAGATCTCATCCGGGTCTCGCAAAACCGCCTCAACATCGCGCCAGTCGCCGTCCGCAAAGCGCCGGTAAAAGCAATGCTCCCGACCTGTGTGGCAGGCTATTCCACCGAGCTGCTCTACGCGCAGAAGCAGCGTATCGCCGTCGCAGTCCAGACGCAGCTCCTTGAGCGTCTGCGTGTGTCCCGAGCTCTCCCCTTTGCGCCACAGCGCCTGCCGGGAGCGCGACCAGTACACCGCCTGCCCCTCTTCGATGGTGCAGCGCAGCGACTCGGCGTTCATCCACGCCATCATCAAAACTTTACCGGTTTTCCAATCCTGAGCGATGGCCGGTAGCAAACCGTCATCGTTCCAGCGCAGCTGGTCCAGGTACGTTGTTGTCGCCATGACTTGTTCCTTGTCTGGACGCAATTATCGCACACCGGCGGGCAATAACTGCAGATCAGGCAGATTGACCAGGCCAGGCGAGTCCCGCCGCAACGGCCAGCAGTACCCAGCTGACCGGTGGTGCCTGTTCGAGCACTTCGCGCACCTGTGGGAGGGCCGCTCCGGCGGCGACGACACAGACCATGGCCGCGAGATAGCGCCGTCTTGCGCGTCGCTCCAGACGCAGGCGCTCGGCGCGCTGAGTGGCGATCAGTTGCTCGGCGCGCTGCTGGCGGTCCCGCTGTCCCTGCAGGCTCTCGAGGAGGACCTCGGGCAGCTGCGGCAGCTGTTCCAGCCAGTTTGGCGCATGGTGCTGCAGCCGTTTGACCATGCTCTGGGGGGAGTAGCGTTCGCTGACCCACTTCTCGAGGAACGGCATGGCCGTATCCCAGAGATTGAGCTGCGGGTAGAGCTGTCGTCCGAGGCCTTCGATGTTCAGCAGCGTCTTTTGCAGCAGGACCAGCGAAGGCTGGACCTGCATGTCGAAACGCGCTGCGGTGCGAAACAGGTAGACCAGCATCTGCCCAAAGGAAATTTCGGCGATGGGTCGCTCAAAAATCGGTTCGCAGACCGCGCGCATTGCCGACTCGAAGTCCTGGACCCGGGTGTCCGCCGGAACCCAGCCGCACTCCACATGCAGCCGCGCCACCTCGTGGTAATCGCGACGGAAAATCGCCAGCAGGTTGCGCGCGAGATAATACTGATCCGATTCGCTGAGGGAGCCGATAATGGCGCAGTCGATGGCAATATAAGTCGGGTTTTTCGGATCACTGGCATCGACAAAGATGTTGCCCGGATGCATGTCCGCATGAAAGAAGCTATCGCGAAAGACCTGGGTGAAGAAAATCTCCACGCCACGCTCGCCCAGCACTTTCAGGTCGACCTCTTTAGCCCGAAGCGTCGCGAGGTCCGTGACCGGGATCCCCCGAATCCGTTCCATGACCATGACGTTGCGGTGGGTGTAATCCCAGAAAACCTCCGGTACATAGAGCATGCTGCCGTCGGCAAAGTTACGCCGCAGCTGGGATCCGTTGGCGGCCTCCCGGCCCAGATCCAGCTCATCGAGGATCGTGTGCTCGTAATCGTCAACGACCTCTACGGGCCTGAGTCTCCGGCCGTCCGGCAGCCAGCGCTCAACGAGGCGGGCGATCAGGCCCAGGAGGGCGATGTCCTTGCGAATCGTCGCTTCGATATCGGGCCGGATCACCTTGACCACC
>CAZGGN010000158.1:0-6695 GCA_964525195.1 uncultured Congregibacter sp. | reverse complement strand
CGTAGTATCCGATGTTGATGGTTCAATCATTTCGTCTGGTAACAATGGACTGAATATGTACGGCCTTGGAAATCTCAGTGCAAACTCGTTGCCTGAGGACGTCCCGGCCCCCGCCACTCTCGCACTCTTCGGCCTCGGCCTTGCTGGACTAGGTTTCTCACGCCGCAGAAAGTAAGGACACACGGTTCCTAATGTGTGGCCCGCCTAGCGCGGGCTTTTTTATATCTTCTGTTGGCCGATTGCGGCCGTTCAGACCACTAGATTTGTACCTCAGCCAATGGCAGCTATGAGGTGTTAGCTGCCCTTTGAGGAAGCCCCATTGCGCGATCTGGTAGGACCATGCAAATTTAGATAGTCTGCTGCCTCTAGAGCATCCTCTCGTCTAAAGCCTTCAGATGCAGAACAGCAACACAATCAGCAACACAATCAGCAACACATTTTAATTATATGGGCTACAATGAGTACTCAGGTTGCTGTTTTTTATAGGTATTTAAAGGCCATCAAAGAGGTTCAAGTCCTCTCCTGGGCACCATACGTCTCGAGAAACCTGTCTCTGGGCGCCTGCCCGATTGTGCGGCTGCCGTTTGCAGGTTAACGTGCGCCCCCATGCCGTCACCCATCATCGCTCTCGACCACCTGCGCATCAGTGTCGCCAATCTGAGCGAATCGCAGAACGACTACGAGCATCTGACCGGCCTCCCAGCCTCATGGACCGGGGTCGTTGACAAGCAGAAAGCCGCGCTATTTCGCACCGACAATGTGGCTCTGTTGCTGCTCGAGACAGCAGCGCCAAAGGGCCTGGACCAGATCTGTTTTCGCGTTGACAGCCTCGAGCGCATGCGCCGCCGCCTCCAGCGGGTAGCTATTAGCTGCAAGGAGGCAGCCACGCACGACCCCATTGCCCTGGCGGAGGGCGGAACGGGCACTCCTCTACGTCTGGATATAGCCTCTGCTGACCAAAGCCGTGGCCTGTCGCTGGCCTTCACCGACCGACCCACCGCGCCACCGGCACCCGTGGCCGGGAGCGCCCCGATTATCACCGGCCTGGATCATGTGGTTATTGGTTCGGGCGACGCACAGGCCACAGCCTTTCTATTGGCCGCACAGCTGGGTCTTGATATGCGCATGGATATGTCGCGTCCCGAGTGGGACGCGCGGCTTATGTTTTTTCGCTGCGGCGACCTGATCATCGAAGTATTCCAGCGCTTAAGCAAATCCCCTGAGGCCACTGAAGACAGCTTTTATGGGCTCAGCTGGAGGATTGACGATGCCGAGGCCGCACACAGGCAACTTCTGGACGAGGGCTTTGATGTCTCCGATGTGCGCAAAGGCCGACGACCGGGCACACGGGTAATCAGCGTGCGCAATCGGACTGCCTGCGTATCAACCCTGCTACTGGAGCATTCAGCACCCTGAGCGTATCGCGATGATCGATCTGACCAAGCTCCTGCTGTTTATTCCCACCATGCTCCTGATCTCGGCAACGCCGGGAATGTGCATGACACTGGCGATGAGCCTCGGAATGACCGTGGGTCTCAGGCGCACGGCCTGGATGATGGCCGGAGAGGTTCTGGGAGTTGCCATCGTATCAACGCTCAGCGGTATCGGCGTGGCGAGTCTGATGCTGCGCTACCCGACCGGTTTTACGGTGTTCAAACTTGCGGGCGGGGCTTATATGGCATGGCTCGGGTTGCAGCTGTGGCGCTCACGCGGCGCGCTGGCCATCAGCCTTGATGAGCTGGCCGGGCCGGCTGCGCTGGACCGTAAAACGCTTGCACTGCAGGGTTTTGTGACCGCTATCGCCAACCCGAAGGGCTGGGCGTTTTTTCTCGCCCTGCTGCCTCCGTTTCTGCATCAGACGGGCAGTTCATTCAACATCCACTTCGCCGCCATCCTGCTCATCGTAGCGCTTTCCGAACTGCTGTGTATGACCCTCTACGCGACCGGCGGCAAAGCCCTGCGGCGGCTGTTACAGCGGCGCGGCAACGTGGCCATCATCAACCGCCTGGCCGGCACCCTGATGATCTGCGTGGGAGTCTGGCTGGCAGCATCGTAAGCCCTGAGCAAAACCCCGCCGAATCCTACTCTTTGAGCTTTTCGATACCCATCAGCTTGAGGACGTACTTTTCGTAGATCGGCTCGGAGGTTCCCTGCTTCATCTTGCGAATAAAGTATTTCTCAAAGGCGATCTTCGCCAAGTGCACCCACTTGCCCTTTTTGATCCAGGCTACATTGCGCGGCGGGTTCTGTGGCAAAGCCACAAAAGCTGCGCCGGTATCCCCCATATCGGCCAGACACAGGGCGTTCCAGGTAGCCCGCGTATCCGGCGCCTTGCCCGCAATGTCGTTGGCAATATTGTGGGTGATTGCGGTCACCATGGACTCGATCATGTAGCCGGTCTTCGGCGCGCCGGTGGGAACCGGTGTCGGTTCGATCGGCGGAATCGCTATGCACACCCCCGCCGAGTAAATATTGTTCCACTTGGGGTTGCGCTGAAACTCATCGATGTTCACGAAGCCCCGGGGATTGCACAGGCCCTCCACGTTGGCGACTGCGTCTACACCCTTAAAGGCCGGGAGCATCATCGAATAATCAAAGTCGAGCTCATGCTGCTTCAGCACTTCGCCATTCTCACCATACTCGTCAATGAACATCTTCCCCTCTTCAACGCGGGTAACCTTGGCGTTGCAGATCCACTTGATGTGATGCTGCCGAAGCTCTGACTCAAGCACGGATTTGGAGTCGCCCACACCCCCGAGGCCCAGGTGACCGATATAGGGCTCGGAGGTCACGTAGGTCATAGGCACCTGATCGCGAATCTTGCGCTTGCGAAGATCTGCATCAATGACAAACGCGGTCTCATAAGCCGGCCCGAAGCAGGAAGCAAAGGGCATCGCTCCGACAATCACATGACCAGGCTTTTCGAGGAGCTTTTTATAGCCTTCATAGGCTTTCTCAGCGTGATCCACGGTACAGACCGAGTGGGTGTAACCCCCATCGGGGCCGGAACCCTCAACTTCCTCGAAGGCCAGCCGCGGTCCGGTAGCGATAATGAGATAGTCATAATCCACCCGCTCACCACCATCGACGGTCAGGTAGTTTTCATCGGGAACAATCTGCTCGCAGCGCTTGGCAATGAAGTTGATTTTCTTGCGCTCAAGATACTTGCGAATATCAAAGGTAATCGCGTCCCGGTTGCGCCAGCCGACGCAAAGCCAGGGGTTTGAAGGGACAAACTGAAAATAGTCACGCTCATTGATCACCGTGACTTCATGGCCCTTGCCCAGCATTTCCTTCAGCTCATAGGCAGCGGGCATGCCGCCTGTTCCTGCTCCGAGTACAACAATATGTGCCATAAAACCCTCCTGCGCAGAGACCGCGTCAGGCAGTTCCGCTTTTCGTTATTCGTTGCCTATGTTTATCGCCTGAAGACCAAAGCAACACGTTGACCTGAATCAATAGGCGACAAGAATTCTCGATAATTTGATTCAGCGGGCAGGGGTGAAGGCTGACTTCCCTCCGCGCCTCAGGGTTGCAAGTCAGGCAGCCTTATCGGGGATAAGATTCCCGTCGCGACAGCTGATCGTTTCAGGATGCGATCAGCAAGGCCTCTGGCCTATACTCCATCCCGAGGTCTGCCTTTAACGTGCGCTCCGTGATCGCCTGGCGAATGCCGGGGCAGCGCCTCGGCGAACAACCAGGGCCGCTGCGAGGCAGGGGCCCGGAATGCTCCGCAGAAAATCTCTGGTTTCGATGGGCTCAGAGAGCCCTTTTTCACAAACAGCTTGGCGCTTTATCAAGAAGGATCGTCTTATGCCTACCCTCAGTTCAGCAAACAAAGCTCTGCACGGTTTCGGCCGCGCGTTTGCCTTGTGCCTGCTCGTCCTCGGCCTGCTTGGCGGCGCCAGCGCCAGGGCCAGTTCCTACGCGGAACTTATTGATTTGTTTGAAGACTGGCGAGAATTTGAGAAGCCGCCGGTGCTTGATGGCGCGCCCGATTACACCGCCGCCCGCTTCAAGCGCGCGCACGCGGAACTCCCGCGTTACCAGCAGCGTCTGAACGACATCGACATCAGCGACTGGCCCATCGCGCAGCAGGTGGACTGGCATATTGTTCGCGCTGAAATGAACGGGTTTGATTTCAACCATCGGGTGCTCAAGCCCTGGGTACGCGACCCGGCCTACTACCAGACAATCTGGGAACACAAGAGCGACGTGCCGGCCCACGAGGGCCCGACGCATCATGCGATCCTCGAATTGTGGACTTACCGCTTCCCGCTATCGGCTGCTGAAGAACAGCGCATGCTGCGCGAACTGAAGGTGATCCCCCCGCTGATGCGCCAGGCCAGGAAGAATCTCACAGGCAACGCACGTGATCTGTGGGTGGCGGGTATTCGCAACATCCGCGATCAGGGCCTACTGGTTGCAGAAATTCGCAGTCGTATCGGCGAAGCTGCCAGCAGCGACATGATTGCGGCCCTTGACGATGCCGAGCTGGCGACCGCGGAACTGGTGGGCTGGCTCGAGGCGAAGGCGCCCAGCAAGACCGGCCCCTCGGGCATCGGCAAGGAGGACTACAGCTGGTATCAGATGCAGGTGCACTACCTGCCAATGAACTATACGGAAGAGCGGATGCTGCTGCAGCGAGAGTTGGACCGCGCCTGGTCTTCACTCAAACTCGAAGAGCACCGCAATCGCAACCTGCCCCCGCAACAAGCCGCAGCCACCGCTGAAGCCTACAACACCCTGGTTGCCGAGACCTCAGCCCAGATGCTGCGTTTCTTTGACGAGGGCGCCGTGCTACCCATGCGCGACTACATGCCGGAAGAACTTGTCGCCCACCTTGGCGGCTTCGAATCCGAGGAGACGCGCAATTTCTTCACTATCGTGACACATCACGACCCGCGTCCACTCATGTCCCACTTCTACCACTGGTTTGATCTCGCGGAAATCCGTGAATTCCCGCACCCGAGCCCGATACGTCGCGACGCCCTGCTCTACAACATCTTTGACAGCCGCAACGAGGGCACCGCCACGGGCGTGGAAGAAATGTTCATGCACGCCGGCCTTTACGAGAACAGCCCTCGATCCCGTGAGCTGGTCTGGATCATGCTCGCCCAACGCGCTGCTCGCGGCCTGGGCTCCCTGGAGGCACATGCAAATGAAAAGACCATGGCAGAAGCAGGCACGGTCCATGTGAACTGGACGCCCCGCGGCTGGATGAGCAACGAGCCTGAACTGCTGAAATTCGAGCAGCACCTGTATCTGCGCCAACCGGGCTATGGCACCAGCTATGTCACGGGAAAGTACCTGCTGGAGCGCCTCCTTGCAGCGCGGACCCGACAAATGGAAGCGGCGGGCGTTGACTACCCCCTGTCGGAGTTCTTCCGGGAATTGCGCGATGCGGGCAGCGTGCCGATCTCCCTCGTGCACTGGCAGCTGACCGGCGACGACTCGGATATCCAGCGCATAATGCAGGCAAAGTAAGGCCCCGACGGCAGCCCTCCCGGGGCTGCCGCACAGAACAAGCTGGTCTGCGGCGCAGCTACCCCCTAGAATCTGCGGCTTTTTACGCATACGGGACTTCGCCGCCGCATGGCCATGCATCCAATACTCAGGACTTTTTGCCGCCTTACCGCCTTTTTTGCCCTGGCTGCAAGCCTGCCCGCACAGGCCGTAATGGATCGTATCGAGCTGAGTAACGGCTCGGTCATCATCGGCACCTTCATCGATGCGGACAAAGGCAAGGTCATGATTGATACGGACTTTGCCGGGACCCTGAAGATTGACCAGGCCCTGATTGTTGCCATGGATGTGCACTCGGAAGTTACCCTGCAAATGGAGGACGGCGCTGTTCTCAATACCAATAGCTTCGTCGTGTCGAGCAAGACCCTGACCCTGGATGAACATGCCGAGGCCACCTACGCACTCAACCAGCTTCTGCGTATCAATCCCGAACCCTGGGAACTCGGCAGAGGCTACCGGCATACGGGCCTTGCCAGTTCAGCCCTGTCACTGCAGCGGGGCAACACGGTACTCGACGAGTTCAACTACAAGGTCGACACGCGCTGGACGGGTCTCCACGATCGGTTCACCCTGAAACTGCAAGGGGAGATTCGCGAAGCCAACGGTGAGCGCAACGCCGAGAACTGGATGATTACCGGAAAGTACGACCGTTTACAGCGCGGCGAATACTATTGGGGAATAACGACCTCAGCGGAACAGAACCCCTTCGCAGACCTGAATCTTCGAACTGCAATCGGCCCCTATGTGGGCCGCAGCCTGCTGAAGAACACGCCCTTTGTTCTGGAAATCGAAACCGGTCTTTCCCAGGTCAAGGAGGACTTCAGCGATGAGAGAAACCGGAACTACGTTGGTCTTACCTGGAGCGTCCGCTCCGAGAGCGACTATCTGGGGAATGACTCTCGCCTCTATGTAGACCACAAAGGCATCAAAAATCTCGCAGACCGCAATAATCTGATTCTGAATACGACCGTGGGACTGGCCTTCCCGCTCCTGGGTCGCATTCAGGGGGCCACGGAGGTCGTGCTCGACTACAACTCGGGGGCGGCCGCAGGAACAGAAGAACTCGATCAGACCTACCGGTTCCGCCTCGGTTACAGCTGGTGAACCCTCAGGGCCGGAATAGATAATACAAAGCAGAGCTTGAGCTGTCGCGTCAAGGTCGCTCTCGC
>CAZGGN010000157.1:0-6718 GCA_964525195.1 uncultured Congregibacter sp. | reverse complement strand
ACCGTCGAGCTGAGTGGCTTTGAAGCCCACTTCATAGGAGATGACGGTTTCTGAATCAAAGGAGGATGGCCGGTGTACGCCGGGCACAGCCTCTACGCCACTGAAGGGCCCACCGGGATCAACCGAGAAGCTATTAAATCCACCCTGTTTGTAACCCGTCGTCACACTCGCATAGATGAGCATATCGTCAACGGGTCGCCAGTTAACGACGCCGCGCCAGGTAGCTTTGCTCCAACTCTGCGTATCGGACACAGGACCCAGAGGTGTCGTAAAACCGGTTTGCACGACCTGGCCGAGCAGGCTCTGGTTGCGCGCCGTCAGAACCTCCTGAGACATCTCCTTTTCGTCGTCGTTATAGCGCACACCGAAGCTCGCATCCAGCTGATCTGAGAATCGGAACTGCAGATCCACATACGCTGCCCAGCCGTTGTACTTGCCCACGGTCCGGTTCCAGTCGTCGATGAGTCCGTCGTTGCCGCTGGGTGTCCAGTTGCTCGTGCCAAAGTAATAATCCAGGTAATCGCTCAGACCATAAGCATTGTAGTAGTCGAACAGGCCCTGGCATGTGTCACCCCAGTACACGTTGCAGTACACATCTTCTGCTTGCTGCCCGAGGAACTCCGTATCGATGTCCTCTTGATAGTAGGACAATCCCGCATACCAGTTGAACATGCCCTCGTTATCAGAGGTCAGACGCAGTTCCTGCTCGAAGTACTCGCCTTCCTGTTGCTGCTCGTAGTTGAAGATCGTCAGGGTCGTTGCGTCGAAATCTTCCGTGTAAGCGTAGTCGTGCTCCTTGTAATTGGTCAGAGACGTCAGGTTAGCCCAACCGAGATCGTAATTAAGTTCCAGGCCGATTTGAAAGACCTCGCCGCCATCGAAGAGTCCGTTTCTCGGGCCGTCGATACGTACGTCCCGGGGATCTGACGGCAAGGGGATATCACCATAGACGCTTTCGAGAAAGGCATAGGCGGGACCGTTCCCGGTGGCACGATAGACGGTGCCCGATTGCTCCCGATCTTCCCATTCGACGAAGAGGGTGGCCGTCAGCGGGCCGCCCGCATCGTAGTTTCCAGTAAAGCGCAGCGCATTCTTGTTGTGCTTGATAAAGTCTTCACCGGTAATCTCGTTGGTTGAGTACCCGTCTTCCTCGGAATGCAGACCCGCTATGCGAACGCTGATGGAGTCGCTAACGTCAAAATTGGTTCCACCTTCGATCCTGAAAATACCGCGCTCGCCGAGGCGAACATCAACGTAGCTATCAGAGTCGCCCTGCACCGGGCGCCGGCTGATGATATTCATCGCCCCGGCAATTGAGTTGCGGCCGAACAGAAAGCCCTGCGGGCCTCGAAGGATTTCCGAGCGCTCAAGATCAAATACGCTGGTGACCCCGGAACCATTTCTTCCCTGATAAAAACCGTTCTTATAGACCCCAAGGGATGGATCGCCACCGTTGCCAAAGTCGTTGGTCGAGATACCGCGCACTGCGATTGTGTCCAGGAAACTGTCCTTGGAGTTCCCCGTTACACCCGGGGTGAAAAGTGCAAGGTCTTTGATATCGTCCGTATTGACTTTGCGCAGGAAGTCCCCGGAAAGCGCCTGCACGGCCAACGGGACATCCATTACCGACTCGGACCTTTTGGTGGCCGTTACGATGACTTCCTCGAGCTGCTGCGCGTGTGCGCCGCCGGCGGCCAGCGCAGCGGATACGGCGAGTGCCAGATGTCGTTTATGACTTGTCGGCCTGGAAAAACCGGAGGAGGGAACTGCAACCTTACTCATATGGACCCCTTTTCAGCGTGATGGCTATACCATTTATCGGTGTCTCATGGCTTTCGATCCAATACCGGCAAGCCGGTCCGTTTCGCAAGCCCGTCCTCCGGCCATTGGCACCAGAGTATGAGATTTTTCGCGGGCACATTGCATACCGTTATTGTTGGTCGAAGCCAATCTGCCCCACCTTGTTTGATCACTCCAATAGCCGCTTACCGCGCGTCCATCAGAGGGCCTTTAATCGGTACAGGTCTAAGACTACGAGACTCCTCTGGGTCAGACAAGGTCCAGCTGGCAGAAAACCCACCCAATTAGGGTAGGGTGCATGCTAATGCTCCAGCGGAACACCGAGCGAGCGCAGTTCCCGCTGCATCGGTTCCAGCTGCGCCTCATAGCGACGCCAGCGACCTACCGAGCGCGTGTGCGCCGCCTCACGCACTTGCACGACACTTGCGGTAGTCACCGCGCCGCGCTGGCGGTAGAACTCCAGGCACTGGTCCTCCCAGGGGAGACCCAAAAATGAGATCAGCGCCCGCGCATGGGGCTCGGGATTGGACGCCACCTCTTCGTAATTCACTTCATGAAAGCGATCGCCAAAGCGTTCGCGCCAGTCCTTCATCAACGCGTAGTAGCGCGCATGGTGACGCGCCATCTCACTTTGCTCATAGGAATGGGGGTACGCATCGGCAAACAGTTGTTTGAAGCTGGCAAAGCAGGCGTCCATCGGACCGCGCCGAATATGTACGACCTTGGCGTTGGGCAGCGCAGCCAGGATCAAGGGCAAAACCCGGAAGTTGAGCGGCAGCTTGTCCACGAATCGGGGGAGATCGCCCTGCATCGGCTTGCTGAGCTTCATATAGGCCCGGCCCAGTTCACCAGGGTCAAGATCAGCGGCGGCGCGAAATACAGCGGCGGGGCTCCCATCACCACGGCTGCGCAGAAGACGCCGGCAGGCGCTTTCAAACTGCCTTAATTCTCCGGCCGAGTGAACGGCGCTATGACTGCTGAGAATCCGCTCAATAAGGGTGGTTCCGGTGCGCGGCTGACCGAGAATAAAGATCGGAGCCTCACTGTCACAGCCGGGACCCTGCTTTGCCAGCCAGTCTCTGGTGTATGTTGCTGACAGTGCCTTGAAGAGCGACTCCTCTGCCGCTTCGTCATAGTTCATGTAGCGCCGGCGAGCAGCGGCGCCGCGGGCAAAAGCATCAAATGCCGCAGGCCAATCCTCCAGGTCCTCAAGTTCCTTACCGAGTGCGTAAGCCAGGTAGGCCTCGTCACGATCCCCTGTACCGGGTCGCGTCAGGAGTGATTCCAGCTGCGCGATATGCTCTCGATCCCGCGCCCTCTCGAGTCCCGAGAGCAGCCAGTGCGCATTCGCATTCACCGGATTGATCGACAGCGCCTCCTCGAGTCGTGCCCGGGCCGCGTCGAATTCTCCCATGAACATGTGATTGTTCGCGCGATTGATCAGAAAGCCGAGGTTTCCCGGTTGCGTGGCCAGGGCTTTTTCCTGCCAGTAGGCGGCCGCATGCGCGTCGCCCAGCTGCGTGTGGATGGTCGCGATCGTATCCTGAACGACGGGATTATCGTCAACATAAGACACGGCTTTGGCGAGCGCATCTCCGGCGCGATTGACCTGTCCGAGTCGCATAAACAGCCGGGCCAGCTGGGCCCAGGCGGCACCGTGCTCGGGCTGGAGCTTGGTGACCGAGCCAAATCCCTGAACAGCTGTGCGCAGATCTTCCGCATCCATAGCGATCATACCCAGCAGAAAATGGGCTTCTGGAAGATCCGGTTTTTTTTGCATTACCCGTCGACAGCATTCGCTGGCGCCCCGATGATCGCCGCGTCCGAGCCGATCATAGGCTTCGCGCAGCGTCGCTTTCAGCCAGCGTGCCTCGTCCGCGGTGGTATGCTTCATGGTGCTTCCCTGTCGTGAGCCAGTGGTGTGAGCCATCTTTACTTCGCCGGCGCCCAGCGCCACGAGGCGCGAGGCGAGGGTTGATAGCCCGGCCGCTTGGTAAACGCAGCAGCGAACATAGTACCGACTGACGCAGATTGCGTCAGCTTGCTGCCCTTGTCGAAAAGCGAGCATGGGAACAAATCAATACGAGCATGCCGACTCAGGTTGGCGAAAAAAAAGGAGTCTCGGTTTATGCCGATTTGCAGGCGTTTTTGCCAATTCGCTGTTCTCGTCGCCGGCACCTTCGCGTCCCTGATGCTGTGCGCAGCGGAGCAGCCTGCCGACATCATTTTTCACGGAGGGCGCGTATACACGCTCGACGCTTCAGCCCCCTGGGCCGAGGCCGTGGCGGTTCGCGGCGACACAATCGTTTATGTGGGCAGTGATTCCGGTGTTGAGGCCTTTGCGGGCCCCGACAGCACGCACCACGATCTTGCCGGCAGGCTCCTGCTGCCAGGTTTCATCGACAGCCACATGCACGTAGGTTCTACCTTGCCCTACCTTTTTGGCGCAAGTCTGGCACCGGATATGGGCCCGAAGCAGGCGCTGGATGCCATCGCCAGCCACGCCGCGGCTTACCCGGATCAGAATCCGCTGATTGGTACCGGTTTTCTCGGCGCCGCCTTCGGTCCCCAGGGCCCGACGGCTCGAGATCTCGACACCGTGGTGTCTGATCGCCCGGCCATTATTTTTGACGAAGGATTTCATTCCGCCTGGATCAACAGCAAGGCGATGGAGCAGGTCGGGCTCACGGCAGCGACCGAGGACCCCCGTCCCGGCGCACATTACTACCGCCGCTATCCCGATGGCAGCCCGACAGGCTGGTTAATCGAGGGGGAGGCCTACGGCTGGGTCGCCCAGGCACTGGGTGTTGTCAAGAGCGAGACTCTGGAGCAAGCCGCCGACAGTTTTTTCGCCTCGATGTCCAGCAGGGGTATCACCGCGGCCTTTGACGCGGGGATGATTGAGGGCGGTGGGGAGCTGTTTGAATTTATGGGGCAGCGTGCCCGGGATGGCCGACTGCCGCTGCGTATTGTCGGTTCGCACTACGTGAATAGCCCCCGAGGACTTGAAACCGCGTTACAGGATCTGGCCAGGCTGGATGCGAGTCACAGCCACGAGTTTTTTGATGTCAGGGTGCTGAAAGTGTCCCTTGATGGCACTGTCGAAGCGCAGACGGCTTACACCCTTGAGCCCTATGCAGAGCCGAAGGGACACCGGGCCACGCCCCTCGTACCACTGGAGAAAACCCGGGAGGTCGTCGCTGAGGCGGTGGGGTCATCGACCGATGTTCATCTGCATGCGATCGGCGATGGCGCGGTGCGCATGGCGCTTGATGTCGTCGAGTATGCAAGGGGAGAGCACCCGCAGAGCACCAGTCGCTTTACGATCTGCCACGCCCAGATTGTGAATCCCGCGGACGTGCCGCGCTTTGGCCAACTCGATGTGATCGTACAGTCCACGCCAACCTGGTACGCCTATGACGACATCGCTCTGGCCTACCTGGGGGAAGAGCGGCTGAGTCATATGTATCCCCTCCGTTCCATCGCTGCGGGAGGCGCGCGAGTGACGCTGGGAAGTGATTACCCGGCCAGTTGGATGGGCCTTGATGGCATGAATCCGCTATTTAATATTGAGATGGGGATGACCCGGCAGCCTCCGGGCGATGCCGACTACCTGCCTCAGCCTCCCGCCGACGAGAGAATCACCCTGGAACGCGCGATCCGAGGCTACACCCTGGATGCTGCCTACCAGTTAGGGCTGGAAGATCACATCGGTTCGATTACACCGGGCAAACAGGCCGACATGGTGCTGCTCAGTCACAACCTGTTCGATATCGACACCTATGCGATTCACAAGACACGTGTCCTGATGACCATGGTTGACGGGCAGATCGTCTATCAGGGGCCCTGACCGCGTGCTGCGATAGCACGCGCAGGAGTGCTTGAAAGCGCCCGCGACTTATTCGAGTTGTCGCGGGCGCTTGTTTCGACGTTAACCGTCTGCGCTGTGCGCGTCTTCCCGGGGACCTCGGGGATCATTGCTTGCCCGGGGTACATTGCGCTCTGAGGCGGCCACCGCAGGGGCCTCACTCTCTGAGAACAGCGTAATCCGTCCCGTCTCGATATGCACATCCCTGACCGGTGCAGGGGCCACACGCGGATCATTAACCGCCCGCCCGTCGGCGGTCAGCCCGTGGGCATTCACCTCGGTGGCAGCGCTGACGGTGCTGGCGGATTCGGGTGTTGCAGGAGCTTTCTCCAGCCCCGCCTGGACCTCTGCAGCGTCCGGCGCAGCAGACATCGTCGCCAGTGCAGCAGAGATCTGTTCCGGCGGAGCCTCATCAGGCTCGGGTTGCTCGTGAGTGGTCGCATTAACCGGCTCGTCAGCTACCTGATGCTCGCGCGGGCTCATGCCCATGGCCGCTTCTATGCTGCTGCCAGCCACCGGGGACGTTGCCTCCTCGTCAGCCGACGCCTCGCTGTCCGTACTTTCAGGCACGGCCTGCTCCAGAGGCTGCGCCGCGGCTGCGGGGAGGCCTGTCGTCTGAGCCGCTTGCACCGAGTCAGCGACCGTCGTGGAATCAGCTTCAGCCCCGGTATCCGCAACGGCAGAAACTTCATCGGCGTCAGTTGTCGCATTGTCAGCGCCGGCGGCGGTGTCTGCGCTGGCAGCTACCGGGCGACGACGACGCCGTCGCGGTTCTGCCCGACGCTGATCACTCGGTCGCTTGCGCGGTGCGTTCTGACTCTCCTCGGATACAGCTGCATCGGTCTGCTCGCTGTCTTCGTCCTGCTCCGCGTCGCTGACAACGGAGGTATCGGCTGTCGCACTGTCACCGTTCGCTTCACGGCGAGCGCCTCTGGGGCGACGTCGTCGGCGACGCTTGCCGCCATCCTCACGGCTGTCATTGCTGTCGCCGTCGAAGGCCGAATCGCCACCGCTTTCCGCGGCGGTATCGCTCTCTGAATCCGCCGTTGC
>CAZGGN010000156.1:0-6768 GCA_964525195.1 uncultured Congregibacter sp. | reverse complement strand
ACGACCCCTATGCAGGGGTTTTCTTCCGCGGCTATCGGCGTTTTCTGGCGCTTGCGATTGACTATCGCTGGCTCACCCTGGGCACGATTGTCGGCTTGTTCGCGCTGGGCGTGTTCGGCTTTGGTTACATCAAAAGCGGATTTTTTCCGGCCTCAAACACACCCTTGATGTTCGTTGATGTCTACGAACCCGAGGGCACCGATATCCGCAAGACCCGGGACGACAGTCTGGAGTTGTCAACATTCCTTCGCGACCTCCCGGGTGTTGTTCAGACAAGCACCGTTGTGGGCGGGCCGCATCAACGCTTTACCCTGGTGTATGACGCGCGGGAGCCTACGGCGGCCTATAGCCAGATCATTGTGCGGATGGACGATACCGCGCGGATTCCCCTGGTCCGCGAAGCAGCGGCCGAAAAAATGCGCACGCAGGCCCCCTGGCTGGACCCCATTATCAAGGCGCTGCGAATCGGGCCGGGTAGGGACGCCAAGATTGAAGCGCGTTTTTCAGGCCCGGATGCCGAAACACTCCGGCGCCTTGCAGAAAAGGCTGAAGCGATCATGCGTGCGGATTCACAAGCCGTCGATATTCGAAATGACTGGCGCTCGCCGGTAAAACTGGTGACGCCGGTGTTTAACGAGCAGGTAGGGCGCCAGTTGGGCATCACGCGGGAAGACCTGGGCGATGCCATGAAGTACGCCTACGACGGATTGCCCGCGGGAAGCTATCGCGATGGCAATCGGGTGCTACCGCTAAAGATGCGCGCAGCTGCCCTTGAACGCCAGGATGTGGAGGCTATGCGCGACGTGCAGCTCTGGAGTGCCGTGCTCGGACGCACCGTGCCCGCCTCAGCGGTCATCAGCGGCTACGAGACCGAATGGGAGAACGCGCTGCTTCGCGCCCGCAATCGGATTCAGACCATTATCGCTTCCTGCAATCCGAGTGGCGAATTGGCGACCCCGCTTTTTGAACGTATTCGACCGCAAATTGAGGCGATCGAACTGCCCCCGGGTTATACCCTTGCCTGGGGGGGCGAATTTGAGGATAACGCCAACGCCCAGGCGGGACTGGCGCAATCGCTGCCCGTGGGAATCCTGATGATGATTCTGACCAGCATTCTGTTGTTTGGAAAGCTGAGACAGCCACTGATTATCTGGCTGACAGTTCCCCTGGCGATCGTCGGCGTCAGTGCGGGACTTCTGGCCACCGGCGGCGCCTTCGACTTCATGTCCCTGCTGGGAGGTCTGTCCCTGATCGGTCTGCTAATCAAAAACGCGATTGTTCTGATCGAGGAAATTGACCAGCAGATCGCCAGCGGAAAGGACCGCTACGAGGCCGTGCTCGATTCTGCCGTATCGCGAATGAGGCCCGTGGTACTGGCGGCTGGGACAACCATACTGGGACTGATCCCGCTGCTTTCTGACGTCTTCTTTGTCAACATGTCGGTCACGATCATGGCCGGCCTCGGTTTTGCATCGCTGTTAACACTGACCGTGGTTCCCACGCTCTATACGGTGTTTTTCGGGATCCGCCGCGGCGAGGCAAGAGGGCCGTAAGCGTCCGATCCCGAGGGAGTGAACGTCCTGCTTACGCCGATTTGACGATTGATCAGCCGCCACTGACGTACAGGGTGAGCGACTGCCCGGGCTGCAGGTAACGCTCCGGATCCAGCTTGTTCCAGCTGATGATGTCATCAATGCTGACCTTGAAGCGGCTCGCGATCTCGTAGAGTGAGTCGCCGCGGCGCACCGTATAACCGCGGCGCACACCGGTAGTGCCCCCCTCGGCGAGGGCCAGACTCGCGCGCCATGCGGCGCTGTTGGGAATCATCAGCGTGTCGCCTGCGCGGATAAAATTGCCGCGCAGGTTGTTGACCTCCCGCAGCAGGCCAACCTCTGTATCAAAGCGCCTGGCAATGCGGATCAGGCTGTCTCCACGGCGAATTCTGTAGTGCTCCCAGGTCACCCGCTCTGACGGGGAGAGCTCGGCGAGCGCCGTGCGAAAGGACGGCGCCCTCGCCACGGGAACAAAAAGCTGGCCGTGGCCCCCGGGCGCCGTGGCCCAACGCAGTTGCCCGGGGTTCAGCCTGCGCAATTCGGTAAGTTCCAGACCCGAGAGCTGTGCGGCGCGCAGCATTTCGATCTGTCCTCCCGTATCGACGGGGCTGAAAGCCGGGGTATTCGGGATGGGCGGAAACTCCAGGCCCAGCGCTTTGTCGAATGCAATCAGCGTGCTGAGGGCGATGAGCCGGGGAACATAGTGACTAGTTTCCCGCGGCAGATTCAGGGACCAGTAATCGGTCGGCAAACCCTGCTTGCGGTTACGCGACACGGCGCGCTGAACCCGGCCTTTGCCGGCGTTATAGGCCGCAAGGGCAAGGAGCCAGTCCCCGTCAAAGTCTTGGTGCAAGGACTCGAGATAATCCAAGGCGTGCTCCGTAGAGTCCCGCAGATCGAGGCGCCCGTCGTACCACCAGTCGCGCCGTATACCGAGATAGTCTCCGGTCGCAGGCATGATCTGCCAGAGACCCGCGGCGCGCTGACTGGAGGCGGCAAAGGGGTTCAGGGCACTCTCGACGAGGGGGAGGAGGGCGATCTCGATCGGCATGTCGCGCTTTTCAACCTCATCGACGAGGTAGTAGAGATAGCGCTCAGCTCTGGGGGTAATGACTTCAAGGTACCGCGTTTGCCTCAGATAGTGCTCCCGCGCTGCACCAATTCGCGCATTATGCTGCGTATGCATAGTCAGCTGCCGACGAATACGCTCCCAGACATCTCGCGGAGGTCCGGGATCCGGGGCCTTACTGGTCGGCCGAGCGGGGGGCAGCAGCTCGGCAGCCGGTGAAACGCGAGCTGCGACCTCATCGCTCTGGGGAACGACGCTGCAGGCTCCCAGCCCGAAAAGAAGGAGCAGCGCCATAAGCCCGAGTCTTGGCATGCTCAGAACTGATCTTTCCAGGCCCGGAGCGCGGCAAAGGCAAGCACCGGATCATCCGTCGCCGCGCGGCCCGCGGCTGTCAGAGCCGCACGGATCCCCTGATCCGTACTACGCAGAAAGGGATTGGTCGCCCGTTCCAGAGCGATATCGGACGGGACCGTGGGCAGGCCGCTGGCGCGCCGGGCCTTCGCATTCTGTTCACGTTGTTCCAACGCTGTGTTCTGAGGATCAGCGGCGCGGGCAAAGGCGAGATTCGCCAGGGTGTATTCGTGAGCACAGTAAACCGCCGTGTTCGCCGGCAGGGCGGCGAGCCTGGCCAGCGATGCATACATCATGGCCGGGTCGCCCTCAAAAATTCGGCCACAGCCCCCGGCGAATAAGGTATCACCACAGAACAGCAGCGGGTCCTGGCCGGGCTGGTAATAGGCAATATGATCCAGCGTGTGACCCGGGACTTCGATGATCTCAAAGTGATAATCACCGACAGCCAGTTCGTCTCCGCCCTTCAAATGGTGATCGATGGTATCAATGAGCGGGTTGGCAGGCCCGTAAACAGGACAGGCCCACGCGTCCTTGAGCGCTCCGACACCGCCGACATGGTCAAAGTGATGGTGCGTCAGCAGAATACCCGCGAGGCGCAAGCCGCGATCCCTGAGGGTGCGCTGAACGGGCTGCGCATCACCGGGATCGACAACCAGTGCGCTGCCGTCCGCGTTGGGGAGCAACCAGATGTAGTTGTCATCAAAGGCGGGAATTCCGCTGATCTTGGCCATAGTGATCAATCTCGCTATCGTGGAGGCCGCCGGCAAGCGGGCAGCGACGGCAAATATGCTCCTGGCGTTGCACCGAGCCAGCGCACTGGCTACTCTGCTTCACTGTGAAGAGCATCGCGAACATGCAGTCTATCGAGATTTCCCGGGCGCTGGAATCCTGGTACTCACGGCCATCCGGGGAGGAGCTCTGTGTCAAACTCTGTGAGCGAATCCAGCCGATTCTTGATATGGCCTTCGGATACCATATTCTTCAGGTCGGGCCGCTCCCGGCCCGCAGCCTGATCGCGTCCAGCCCGATCAACCACCGATTCTATGCGAGTGAAGCAGACACGAGCGCCACGTCGCTGCTCTGCCATCCGGACGAGCTTCCCCTGGAAAGCGACAGCGTCGACGCACTGGTCGCGTTTCACGCACTGGAGTTTGACGAGCACCCGCACGGCAGTCTGCGTGAGATGCTCCGCGTCCTTCGTCCCTATGGGCACCTGGTGATCGTCGGGTTCAACCCCTACAGCCTTCTCGGCGTGTCCCAGTATCTTCGCGGGATGCGCAGCAACAGCCTCTGGCACCACGCCCAGCATCATCCGGTGAGTGCGCACCGCCTGACGGACTGGCTGAGCCTCCTCGACTGCGAGCTTGAGAGTATTGAGCAGCTTTTTCCCATCCCCCTGATGGGCGCCGGGCGGGTCCATCAATTGATAGCTGATGTCGATCGCTGGGCCATGCGGCATAATTTGCCCGGCGGCAGCGTGTACATCGCCCATGCGATCAAACAGATTGCCGGGGTGCGCCGCCCCCGGCCGGTGGACGCCCGAGCCCCCAGGCGTTTGCCCGGACTGTCGGTTGCCGGCGCGCCGGCCCCAACGCCGAGACAGCCGCGTAAGGAGAGTAGCGACCTGGCTGCCTGAGAACCGGACCGCCGCGTCCGACCACCCATTTTTCGAACACGAACAAAGCAGACTTTCATGAAAGAGATCGAACTTTTCACCGATGGTGCCTGTCGAGGGAACCCCGGTCCCGGCGGTTGGGGGGCGTTACTGATTTTCGCAGGCCGCGAACGTGAGCTCTACGGCGCCGAGCGGAACACCACTAACAACCGTATGGAGCTTCGGGCTGCTATTGAAGGTCTGGCGGCGCTGTCCGAGGGCTGCAAAGTGACTCTGGTGACTGATTCAACCTATGTCATGAAAGGCATCACCGAGTGGTTGCCCAACTGGAAGCGTCGCGGCTGGAAAACCGCGGCGAAGAAACCCGTTGCCAATGCCGACCTCTGGCAGTTGCTGGAGGCCGAGGTGCAGCGCCACGAGGTAAACTGGCAATGGGTTAAAGGGCACAGCGGCCACCCGGGGAACGAGCGCGCCGATGCGCTGGCCAACCGGGGAATTGATGAGATCCTCGCTTAAGAGCGCAGGGGGGAGCGAGTACTATGCGACAAATCGTATTGGACACGGAAACGACTGGCCTGGAAGTGAGCCAGGGACACCGCATCATCGAAATCGGCTGCGTCGAACTGCAAAACCGGCAGCTCACGGGCCGCCATTTTCATCGCTACATCAACCCCGAACGGGACATTGACGCCGGGGCCATTGAAGTTCACGGAATAACGGCGACCTTTCTCGCCGACAAACCGGTGTTTGCCACGGTCGCGAAGGACTTTCTGGAGTTTGTTGATGGCGCGGAACTGATTATCCACAACGCACCATTCGATATCGGGTTTCTCGACAGCGAGCTTGAGCGCTTTGATTCCAATCTGCCGCCCCTGGCCCAGCGCTGTGAGATTACTGACACGCTGGTGATGGCGCGCAGCCGACACCCGGGCCAGCGCAACAGCCTCGATGCACTTTGCCAGCGCTATACGGTAGACAATTCAAGCCGCGAGCTACACGGCGCGCTGCTGGACGCGGAAATCCTGGCCGATGTCTATCTGGCCATGACCGGTGGCCAGACGGCCCTGGCGCTTGGGGATGACGACGGGGACAGCCAGGGCCGTTCCCGTCCCAGGGCACTGCGTCGCATGGCCGCCAACCGCCCGGTCTTGCCGGTCATTCAAGCGAGCGCAGCAGAACTGGCTGCCCATGAGGCGCTTCTGGACGCCATCGCAGCAAGCGGCGTAGAGCCGCTCTTCCGAGACTCGCGAGGCGAACAGCCAGTCAGCTAGAGTGCCCGCTTAAAGCAGAAAGGTAACGCAGGCGAGGCCGACGCCCCCAAGCACCACCGTGTAGGGCAACGCCATGATCACCATGCGTCCGTAGGACAGGCGAATCAGCGGCGCCAGAGCCGAGGTCAGCAGGAACAGGAAGGCCGCCTGTCCATTGGGCGTCGCAACGCTGGGCAGGTTCGTACCCGTGTTGATCGCAACGGCCAGATGATCGAATTCCTGACGGTTGATCGTGCCCGCATCAAGAGCGGCTTTCACTTCGTTGATATACACCGTCGCCACGAACACGTTGTCACTGATCATCGAGAGCACGCCGTTGGCCAGGAAGAACATCGCCGGGCGGATCTCAGAATCCATTGCAAGCACTGTATCGATGACCGGCGTAAACAGGTGCTGGTCGTGGATCACCGCCACAATGGCAAAGAACACTACCAACAGCGCCGTGAAGGGCAGGGCCTCCTCGAATGCATGACCAATCTGGTGCTCCTCGACGATACCGTTAAAGGCGGTGAGCAGGACAATCACCATCAGACCGATCAAACCTACCGCCGCCCAGTGCATCGCCAGACCGAGCACGAGAATCGCGGCAACAACCGCCTGCACCGTCAGACGCATCACCATACGGCTGTTGCGCTCGGCGTCCGCTGACTTCTGGAAGTCCTCCAGCACATGCCGCACGTTGTCCGGGAGCTTTGCCCCGTAGCCAAACTTGCCGGTCACCTCCAGCAGCATGCAGGTTGCTAAACCGCAAACCAGTACCGGCATGGTGACCGGCGCCATGATGGTCACGAACTTGATAAAGTCCCAGCCGGCGACCGAGGCGATCAGCAGATTCTGCGGTTCCCCCACGAGGGTACAGACACCACCGAGCGCGGTGCCCACAGCGCCATGCATCAGCAGCGAGCG
>CAZGGN010000155.1:0-6789 GCA_964525195.1 uncultured Congregibacter sp. | reverse complement strand
TCAACCCGGCCTTCCCCGAGGGCATCATGCTGGCGATCCTGTTCGCCAACCTGTTTGCTCCCTTGTTTGATCACTTTGTGGTGCAGGCCAATATCAAGAGGAGGCTAGCCCGTGTCCAGTCATGACAGCATTGGCCGCGTACTCGGCGTCGCTTTTGCGCTGTGTATCGTGTGCTCGGTCATTGTCTCTACCGCTGCGGTGGTGCTAAAGCCCGCGCAGGAAGCCAATAAAAGCCTGGATCGCAAGCGCAATATTCTTCAGGCGGCGGGCATGCTGGAGGAGGGGCGCAGTGTCGAAGAGCAGTTCTCCTCGGTGGAGGAGCGCTTTGTCGACCTCAAGACCGGCCAGTTCACCGATGCGGTTCCCGCCGGCTATGACCAGCGATCGGCATCCAAGGACCCGGGCCTGTCGCATGCGGTGCCCTCCGATCAGGACATTGCCAAGCTCGGTCGCCAGGCGAACGTCGCGCAGGTGTATCTGGTTCGCGGTGACAGCGGCGACTATGAAAAGATCATCCTGCCCGTGCACGGCTACGGGCTCTGGTCTACGCTCTATGGGTTTCTGGCGCTTGAGTCGGATGGGAACACCGTGGCGGGACTGGGCTTTTACGACCACGGGGAAACGCCGGGACTCGGCGGAGAAGTCGACAACCCCCGCTGGAAGGCGCTCTGGCCCGGGAAAAAGGTCTACCGCGATGGTGACGTCGAACTGTCGCTGCTCAAAGGCTCGGTTGATCCCAACAGCGCCAACGCCGACTGGAAGGTCGACGGGCTTTCGGGGGCAACCCTGACCAGTCGCGGCGTGACTAACCTGATTTCGTTCTGGATGGGAGACAGCGGTTTTGCACCCTTCCTCGAGAACCTGCGTAAAGGAGAGGCCTGATCATGGATACCGTCAAGGACACCCTGATAAGTCCGATTTTCAAGAACAACCCGATTGCGCTGCAGATCCTCGGTATCTGCTCCGCTCTCGCGGTAACCTCATCCCTGAAAGTCACCCTCGTGATGTGCATTGCGCTGACGCTGGTCACGGCTTTTTCGAATTTGTTTATCTCGGCAATACGTCATTTCATCCCTGGCAGCATTCGTATCATTGTGCAGATGACGATTATTGCGTCGCTGGTGATTCTGGTTGACGAGGTGTTGAAAGCCGTGGCCTACGACATCAGCAAGCAGTTGTCGGTCTTTGTCGGTCTGATCATCACCAACTGTATCGTGATGGGCCGCGCTGAGGCCTTTGCCATGAAGAATCCACCGGTAGAGAGCTTTGTCGATGGTATTGGCAATGGTCTGGGCTATTCGGTGGTATTGATTTTTGTCGCGGTCATCCGTGAACTGTTCGGCGCCGGCAAACTACTCGGCTTTGAAATCCTGCCGCTGGTGACCGAAGGGGGCTGGTATAACCCCAACGGCCTGCTGCTCCTGCCGCCGAGCGCATTTTTTATTATCGGGCTGTTTATCTGGATCCTCAGAACCGCTGATGCCAAGCAGGTTGAAGAACCTGACTTCCGCATGGCCAAACATACCGTAGCGGAGGAGAGCGCCTGATGGAGTACTACCTCAGCCTGTTTGTGCGGGCCATCTTTATCGAAAACATGGCGCTGTCGGTGTTTCTCGGCATGTGCACCTTTCTCGCCGTGTCCAAAAAGGTGAGTGCCGCGATTGGTCTGGGTATTGCCGTGGTGGCGGTACTCACGATCACGGTACCGGTGAATAACCTGATCTATAACTATCTGCTGGCCGATGGCGCGCTGGCCTGGGCGGGTCTGCCGGACGTGGACCTGAGCTTTCTGGGCCTGTTGTCCTATATCGGCGTGATCGCCGCGCTGGTCCAGATCCTGGAAATGTTCCTGGATAAGTACGTGCCGGCGCTTTATAACGCCCTGGGGGTATTTCTGCCGCTGATCACGGTGAACTGCGCGATTCTCGGTGCGTCCCTGCTCATGGTCGAGCGGGATTACACCTTCGGCGAAAGCGTGGTGTTTGGTGCCGGTGCGGGCGTGGGCTGGGCCCTGGCCATTGTGGCGCTCGCGGGCATTCGGGAGAAGCTCAAGTACAGCGATGTGCCCGATGGCTTGCAGGGGCTGGGCATAACCTTTATCACTGTAGGACTGATGTCCCTGGGCTTTATGGCTCTGGGCGGCATCGATCTCTGAGGCAAGAACATGGATATGACAATCGTCTATGGCGTCGGCATGTTCACCGCAATTGTGATTGCGCTGGTCGGCATCATTCTTTACGCACGCACCCTGCTGGTCAACAGCGGCGATGTGACCATCGAGATTAACGGCGAAAAAACGATCACCGTTCCCGCGGGCGGAAAGCTCCTGCAAACCCTCTCTGAAGCCAATATTTTTCTGGCCTCGGCCTGTGGCGGTGGCGGAACCTGCGCCCAGTGCAAGTGCATCGTCAACGAAGGGGGCGGCTCGATGCTGCCGACCGAGGAATCGCACTTTACGCGCCGGGATGCGGCCGAGGGCTGGCGCCTGTCCTGCCAGACCGCCGTCAAGCAGGACATGAAAATCCGCGTGCCCGAAGAAGTCTTCGGGGTCAAACAATGGGAGTGCACCGTCGAGAGTAATCCCAACGTGGCGACCTTTATCAAGGAGCTGACGCTGCGTCTCCCGGAAGGAGAGAGCGTTGATTTCCGCGCCGGAGGCTATGTGCAACTGGAGTGTCCCCCGCACGTGGTCAAGTACGCGGATTTTGATGTCGATGCGGAATACCGCGGTGACTGGGAGCGTTTCGGCTTTTTCAAGCAGGTGTCGAAGGTCGATGAAACCGTGATACGCGCTTACTCCATGGCGAACTATCCGGAAGAGAAGGGCGTCGTGAAGTTTAATATCCGGATTGCGACGCCGCCCCCGGGCAGCGAAGGCATTCCCCCGGGCCAGATGTCGTCCTGGGTATTTGGTCTCAAGCCGGGTGACAAGGTGACCGTCTACGGGCCCTTTGGTGAGTTCTTTGCCAAGGACACGGACGCCGAAATGGTGTTTATCGGCGGCGGCGCCGGTATGGCTCCGATGCGTTCACACATCTTTGACCAGCTCAAGCGTCTGGGTAGCAAGCGCAAGATCTCTTTCTGGTACGGCGCCCGCTCACTGCGGGAGATGTTCTACGTTGAAGACTACGACCAGCTCGCGGCGGAAAACGACAATTTTGACTGGCATGTGGCGTTATCGGATCCACAGCCCGAAGACAACTGGGAAGGTCTGACCGGGTTCATCCACAACGTGTTGTATGAGGAGTACCTCAAGGACCATCCCGCGCCTGAGGACTGCGAATACTACATGTGCGGCCCCCCGATGATGAATGCGGCGGTGATTCGTATGCTGACGGATCTGGGTGTTGAACCCGAAAACATCATGCTGGACGACTTCGGCGGCTAACTGTTCGCCGGCGGCGCCCCCGCCGGCATTGCCTATGTACCCTATGCGCCCGTCGCGTAAGCTCTTCGGCCTCCTGCTGGTAGCACTTCTGTTTGTCAGTGCCTGTGGGGAACGCTCCTCACGGGTGGTGCTGCGCGGCGGCACGATGGGTACGACCTGGTCGGTGATCTATGCCGACCCCGGCGATGCGTCTGCCGAGGCAATACAGGCACTTGTGGAGTCCGAACTCCTGGCGATCAATGCGGCCCTCTCGACTTATATCCCGGATTCCGAAATCTCCCGACTGAACAACGCTGAAGGGGCGGAGGCTGTCCCCCTGTCGCCACGCTTTGCAGCGGTTCTTGATGCGGCACTGCAGGTCGGTGCACTGAGTGGCGGGGCTTACGATGTGACGATCGGTCCATTGATCGAGCTCTGGGGGTTTGGCGCCCGCGATAGCGGCGATGTGTTTCCCTCCGATGCGGCGATTAGAACGGCGCAAGCCAGTGTGGGGGCAGCTAGGCTGCGCTGGGATCCCGCTACGGGCGTCCTTGAGCGGCCGGCGGGAATGCGTGTAGATCTCTCATCGATCGCCAAGGGCTATGCAGTGGATCGTCTCAGCGATCTTCTCTTCGAGCAGGGCGTCAGCAACAGCCTGGTGGAGATCGGGGGTGAACTCAGGGCCCGTGGCAGCCGTCCCGAGGGAGGCCCCTGGCGTCTTGCGGTGGAGTCGCCGGATCCGGCCCGCTCTCGCTTTGTCGAAGCCTTGAGCATCAGCAATGCTTCCGTGGCGACCTCGGGCGATTACCGGAACTTCTTTGAGCATGAGGGGCAGCGCTATTCTCACCTGGTGGATCCGCGCACGGGCTACCCCGTAGCGCACGAGCTTGTGTCGGTGACGGTGATCGACGAGCAGTGCATGTTTGCCGACGCCATGGCGACCGCGCTCATTGTCCTGGGCTTCGATGCGGCCTGGGAGCTTGCTCAAACCCGGGGTATCGCTGCACATTTTGTATCGCGGGTCGGGGACGGCCTTGAGGTACACTACACGCCCGCGTTCGAACAGTATCGTTATGCTGCGGACGTCGGAGCTAAATCCTGAGGCTGCGCCTGCGAACGGCGGCTTGGAGACGGTATGGAGTTTATTTTCGCATTCCTGATTATGGGCCTTATTATGGCGGGCATGGCGGTGGGCGCCATGGCCGGTCGTGGGCCGCTTAAAGGGTCCTGCGGCGGGCTTTCGGCAGTGGGTATTGAAGGTCGCTGCGAAATTTGCGGTGACGATCCCAGCCTCTGTGAGGAACAAAACAACGCGGCGCAGGATTTGTCTGGTCAGCGCGGCGCCGGGTTTTACGACGCGTCAAAGTAGACCCCGGTCTCTCAAGGTGGCCTCCTATACGCGGTTTCTGGGCCTGCGCTACGGTTTCGGGCGTCAGCGTTCCCGCTTCACGGCACTCGTATCTCTCGCTTCCATGCTGGGAATGATGCTCGGTGTCGCGAGTCTGATCACCGTGCTCTCGGTTATGAACGGATTTGCCGGCGAATTGCGCGGGCGGATTCTGGCTCTGGTGCCGCATGGTTACGTTGAGCAAATAGGCGAGGCGGACAGCGAGGCACTGGCGCGGGATCTGCTGGCGCAGCCCGACGTCTTGGCAGCGGCGCCTTTTCACCGGGAAACCGTGCTTTTATCCGGCCCCTACCGACAGCAGGGGGCTGTGCTCAATGGTATCGACCCGGCGCGCCAGGGAGCGCTCACGGATCTGGATGATTATATGCTCGCCGGCCACCTTGAGGATCTGGGGGCGCCCTTCAGTGTGATTCTCGGCAGCTCCCTGGCGCGGATGCTGGGGGTCATTCCCGGGGATCGGCTGCGTATCGTCCTGCCGCAGGTGACCACAACCCCTCTGGGACTGTTTCCCCGCTCTCGAATGGTCAGCGTGGTGGGTATTTTTGAGGTCGGCGCACAGCAGGACAGTCTGCTCGCCTACAGTTCCCTTGATACGGCTTCACGCTTACTTCGCCGCGGCGGGACTCGTGGGCTTCAGCTGCGCACGCAGGACCTGATGAAAGCGCCCGAGCTGGGGCCACGACTGGAGAGCGTTATCGCCGGTCGCGGTATCTACAAGCCCTGGAGTGAGACTCAGGGATCACTGTTTCGGGCGATTCGCATGGAGAAAATTACCGTCAGTATTCTGCTTCTGGGCGTAGTCCTGGTCGCCGCTTTTAACATCGTATCGACCCTGGTCATGGCGGTGACCGAGAAGCGCCGGGATATTGCGGTACTGCGCACCATGGGGGCGACCCCCGGGGATATTTCACGTATTTTTCTGACCCAGGGCCTGGCGCTGGCGCTTCTCGGGGTGATTGCCGGCACGGTGCTCGGTGTCCTGTTATCGCTCTATGTCGCGGATCTGGTCGATTTTTTCGAGCGCCTGTTTGGGGCGCGCATATTTGACCCGTCGGTCTATTTTATTTCCCGGCTTCCGTCGCAGCTGATGCTCACCGACGTGGTGATGGTGGCACTCGTAGCCGCCGCACTGAGCGTCATCGCCGCGGTCTATCCTGCCTGGCGGGCGAGTCGCGTAGCCCCAGCGGAGGTACTGCGCTATGAGTGAGACCCTGGCCCTGTACTGCGCGGGGGTGCGCAAGAGCTATGACGATGGCGCGTCCCGGGTGGAGGTTTTGCGCGGTGTCGACTTTAGTCTGTCGCCAGGGGAGAAGGTGGCGATTATCGGTTCCTCGGGATCCGGCAAGTCGACGCTGTTGAATCTCCTCGGGGGGCTGGATCAGGTCAGCGAGGGCCGGGTGGAGCTGGCGGGACGGGATATGTCGCGCATGTCTGAACGGGAGCGCGCCGGCTGGCGCAACAAGCAGCTTGGCTTCGTTTATCAGTTTCACCATCTGCTGCCCGAGTTCAGCGCGATCGAAAACGTGGCGATGCCTCAGCTTATCGGGGGCATCGGGCGCCGCGAGGCGCTGGCCAAGGCGGCGGAGATGCTCGACTGGGTCGGCCTCAGTGACCGCGGTCGCCACCGTCCCGGGCAGCTCTCCGGTGGCGAGCGCCAGCGCGTCGCGATTGCCCGAAGCCTGATTAACCGGCCGCGATGCGTCCTGATGGATGAGCCCACGGGGAATCTGGATCCGGAGGCCGCTGACCAGGTACTGGCGCTGATGGATCAGCTGCGGGAAACCAACAGCGCGTTTGTGGTGGTGACGCACGACTTGCAGGTGGCCTCGCATATGCAGCGGGTCCTGCGCCTGACAGACGGTCATCTGGTGCCCGCCCAGTGAGCCCTGGCGAAGTTATTCGCATCGCCCTGCGTTACACCCTTGCTTTTGGTCGCGGTCATCTGTCGGTGTTTATGGCCAGCGTGTCGATGGTCGGGCTCGTGCTGGGAACCGGTCTGCTGCTCACGGTGCTG
>CAZGGN010000154.1:6389-6925 GCA_964525195.1 uncultured Congregibacter sp. | reverse complement strand
TGCGCCGGTCGTCCGTACTCATTGCTTCATCATCTTCTGATACCGCTGCTTACCGCTTGCAGGCAAATACTAACCGTTCACGCGGCGGGATTTCAGTCCCGCGTGCACGCTCGGCCGGCCCCGGTCGCGTCCCTGGACGATTTCCAGCGCAGCCGAGCAAGGCTACTCGGGAGTGAACACCAGCGTTGCGTCTACGGGCACCGCGGTACTGATGGTCTTGAGACCGGCCACTTCGCGCAGCATCTCAATGCCTCCATCCAGGCCGAAGTCCGCCGCTTTCACCATGATCGGCTCGGCGAGCATCACCTGGAGGCTGCCATCGGCAAGGCGAGTCACCATCGTCTTTGCCATATAAGGTGCCGAAGCACCATGCACGTCGATAGTCACTTCGAGATCCACCTGCCGCGTTTCCCCGGCCGCCATCGCCTCGAGGTCTCCGGGCACCTTCGCGCTGAGTTCAGCGGCGGGGAAGCGCACGGTCTCGAACAGCATTTCGCGCATACGCTGATTGCGGATCGGTATCATCGTCTCGACGC
>CAZGGN010000154.1:0-6379 GCA_964525195.1 uncultured Congregibacter sp. | reverse complement strand
AATAGGAAAAACCTACTTCTGGGAAAGCTATATCAAAGAAAAACGAGATCAAAAATGTTTATTTGCATGCCTTTTTAGATGGTCGTGACACGCCACCGCGCAGCGCCTTGAAATGATGTACCTCAGCTACGCTGGCGTTCTTCACCGAAATGAACTGAACCGTTGAACGCTCGCCATCGAGCGTCCACGCGGCGAAGGCGCCCGGGGCGGCGAAGGCGGTAGCGAGCAGGGCGGTGCGCAGGGCGGCGCTAAAGATAGCGGTCATGGGCTCTCTCCGATCGGTTGTGTTTGCGGGGTTGTACGCGCGGCCTTGCCCGACGGCTCAGGGCTTCCAGGCGGCGAACTCTTCGGCCGTAGCGTAGGACGTCTGCGTGCCCTTTCCGGTCACGCTGTGTGAGGCGTACTGAATGGCCTCGGCGATGGCCGCGCTCACTTCGGCGCCCGCCGCCACCCGCGCCGCAAAACAGCCAATAAAGGCGTCACCGGCACCCGTCGTGTCCACGGCGTTCACGCTCGGCGCGCTGATGTGCTCGCGCTCATCGCCGTGGAGCCACAGGGCGCCCTTGTCGCCGAGCGTGACGATCAGGTTCCTGAGACCCCGGTCAAGCAGCGAGTGAGCGGCCGCCGTGATCTCGTCGATGCTGCCGACGGGCATGCCGGTGAGGATTTCCAGCTCCGTTTCGTTGGGCACGAAGAAATCGCAGCGGCAGGCATAGTCGATATCGAGCTCGGTGCTCGCCGGCGCCGGATTGAGCAGCACAGGGATATTGTGCCGATTGCCGAAGTCGATGGCTGCGTAGACTGTCTCCAGCGGTATCTCGAGCTGCAGGATGATCATGCCGCAGCCTGCCAGGCGCTCCGGCGAACATCCGGCCGCCGGAGTAAAAGTTGAGCCGGAAGCAGCGACAGCGCCGCAGGCTCAAGGGTCGGCAGTGACGACGGCACCCCCTCAAGCTCCGCAATGGGACCCGGTGGCCGAGCCAGAAGCAGAGCCAGGGCGTTGCGCAATTGAGTAAGCGTACGTTCCAAATCAGGAATGGTGGCCAGGGTCGCGAGATACTGTGTGCGCGCCTGCTGTAAATCGAGTTCGGACTGCTGCCCGCTATTGTAGAGCTGACTGGTTATCTCAAAACTGCGCTTCTGAATGCTCGCGTTTTGCTGCGCAATCTCGATGCGCAGCTGCGTTGTGCGATAGGCGTAGTAAGTGTCCGCGGTCTGAGCCACGAGCAGCACCTGAAGGTCCCGCTGGGTCGCCAGGGATGCCAGAAAGGCCGAGTCTGCAGATTCGATAGCGCGCTGAAAGCGCCCCCAGAAATCCAGCTCCCAGCCAATCGTGTAGCCAGTACTGTAACTTCCGAAGTTATTGTCACTGGCTGGCAGGAGACCATCGCTTCTGCGCTGACGAAGATAGGTCGCCGAGGCACCGAGCTGCTGCACCTGGGGCAGACGCAACGCTTCCGCCCCTCCCAGACGCGCCCGGGCTTCCAGCACCCGCAGGCCGGCGATTCGCAAATCCAGGTTGTTGCGCCGCACGCTGACGATCAACTCGTCCAGCGCAGGATCCTTAAAGCGCCGCCACCACTGCCCCAGATCCTGCTCACTTTGCGTCTCCGTGGCCGCCAGTTGTCCGTAGAGATCCGGTTGCCACTCAGCCAGCCACGCGCTATCGGGCTCCTGGTAGTCCGGCCCGAGCGTGCTGCAACCCAGCAATACCGAGCCGGACAGGCAAAGTATCAGGGAACGGAACATCAACGGCGTCTCTGACATTCTCCGACGCTACTGAAGCGGGGGAGCCGAGTCCGTAGAGGTATTTTCGCTTTTGGCGGCGACGGCAAGCGCGTCCTCATCGACCCATTGCATAAACAGCTCATAGCCCACGCTGAGCACGACGGCACCGACAAACAGTCCCACAATACCTGCACCGACCATACCCCCAAGCGCCCCGATCAGGACTACCGGCATCGGAACATCGACACCTCGACCCAGCAGCATCGGCTTGAGCACATTGTCCGCAGCGCCGGCGACAATGAAATACACCGTGAGCAGGATATTGACGATGGAGCCTGAATCTCCCACGCCCCAGACATAGGCAATCGCCGGCAACGACACGATGAGCGCGGGCAGTTGGAGGATACCAATGACCAACACAACGAGCGCCAGCAAGCCCGCTGCAGGAATACCGGCAAGCAGAAACCCAATACCGAGCAACAGTGCCTGGATAAATGCCACGCCCACAACACCGCTAGCCACCGAGCGCACGGTCAGGGTGGTCAGACGGTGCAATGAGGCGCCCCTGTCAGGCCCCGCGATACGACAAAAAATGCGCCGCATCACCGCTGTCCCGGATTCACCGTAGGCCATCATGATGCCGGCGATAATCAAGGCGCCAAAAAAGAAAAACAGTGTCCCGGCGGTACTCGCCGCGCTGCGCAGGGCCGCCTTGCTGAAGTTCGCCAGCTGCGGCTGCAGCGATTCGATGAACGCAGGCATATCACTATAGGCCTGCGTCCAGAGTGCAAACACGCGCTCACCGACAAGCGGCCAGTCTTTCACCGATTCCTCGGGCGGCCGAATGCTCACATTGTTAGCATCAAAGCTGCCGATCACATCAAAGATATGGGTCGCAAAAGAGCTGCCCAACATGACGCTGGGAACACCGATCAGAAGAATCATTCCAAGGACCATCAGTGTGGCCATCCGCCCCGACTCCCAGCCGCTGCGGGTACAAAAAATCTGCATGAGCGGATAGAGGGAGATGGCCAATATCAGTCCCCAAAGCATGATCGGCAAGAAGGGCGCAAACACCATTTCACAGGCCATCACCGCGAGCACGATCAGCCCCAGACGAATAAAAAAATCCAGCAAATCCCGGGATAGAAACCCCCGCAGCGCGTCAGAATCCAAACTCACCCTGTGTCACTCCTCTTTGTTCCCGGCACGGGAATGCGTTCTGACGGTAAAGTGTACGCGATAGTGATAGGAAGTTCGCAAAAACGATGCCCGACTCGCGGGCTCCGTGCTAACGTGTAAGCCATATCTGCATCAGAGAATTCACCGTTAGCCTATGGAGTACCCATGCGCCCGCTTGTCGCCCTCTGCCTGGCTATCAGCCTGCTGATGCCCGTTAGCGCCCAAAGCAAAGGCCGGGTCATCCGCGTCGCGACCTTCAACGTGAGCATGGAGGGTGGTAATTATGTCAGCCGCGGGACGACGCCCAGCGGGCACGAACTTCCCGCGGCACTGAGCAACAGCGAGCACCCGCAGATCAGCAATATCGCGGAAATCATTCAGCGCGTCCGCCCGGACGTCCTCCTGCTCAACGAATTTGACTACCATCCGGACCCCACAAAGGGGGTTTTACCGTTTCTTGAGCGCTATCTGAGGCAGGCCCAGGCCGGCACAGATCCCATCGACTATCCCTACTACTATCAGGGCCCGGTGAATACCGGCGTTGATTCCGGTATGGATCTGGACCGGGATGGCACGGCATCGGGCACCGGGAACGACGCCTTTGGCTTTGGTCTTTATCCGGGACAATACGGGATGCTACTGCTCAGCCGCTATCCGATTCACACGGCAGCGATTCGCAGCTTTCAGCTCTTTCTGTGGAAAGACATGCCGGACAATCTCATGGCCGACATGCGCGATGAGGCCGGAGAGCTGTGGTACCCACCGCAGGTGCAGGACAAACTCCGCCTGTCCTCAAAATCACACTGGGATGTCCCGGTCACCATTAACGGGGAGACCCTGCATATCCTGGCCAGCCACCCGACGCCCCCGGTGTTCGACGGCCCGGAGGATCGCAACGGTCGGCGCAACCATGACGAAATTCGTTTCTGGGCTGATTACCTCGGCGGCGACGGGACCGGCGCGTACATTTACGACGACAAAGGGACTACCGGCGGCCTGCAGGGTGAACGCTTCGTTATCCTGGGAGACCTCAATGCCTCCATGGAAGAAGGCGATGCCCGGCGCGAGGGAATCGCCGCGCTGCTGGGCCACAAAAAAGTACGCCGCGGGCTTCTTCCGACCAGCGACGGCGGTCGCGCCAACCGCGCAGACAGCACCCTGAGCCCGACTCATACGGCGAGCTGGGGCATGCGCGCCGACTATGTCATTCCCAGCAAGGTGGGCTGGCGCGTGATTGATGCGGGCGTGTTCTGGCCGACGCCGGATGACCCGCTGTATCGGCTGGTGAAAAAACGCAATTCATCCTCAGACCATCGACTCGTCTGGATGGATCTGGAACTGGTTAACTGAGTCCGACGGCGTCTTATCTCAGTGCTTTGGATCGAGCCCTTAAAAACGCGCTTTGCTGCGACATGACGCGCATGGCGGCTTTGTAAACCGGCAGCTCGGGTTCTGCATCGCCCCGCAGGCCGATGGCCTCGAGCTGTGCGTAGTACCAGTACTGCACGGCAAAGGTGCTTAAGGTTCGCAGCAACGATACGCGATTCAAAAACCCCAGCCAGGCTGGCAGCAAGGCCAATTCACTCTCGTAGCGCGGTAGCGACTCAGCTCCGGCCAGGAGTCTGGCGGGCCCGTCCGTCTGCACGCACAGCGGTCGCCCCAGTCCCAGCATCGCCGCGCCGCCCTCATTCAGCGCCTGCTCCATCGCCGCACGACTGCGAAAGCCGCCGGTGACCATCAGTGGAATGGAAACCTCCCTCTGCATCGCCAGCGCGAAGTCCACAAAGTACGCCTCGCGACGCAGCGTCGACGCTGCTATCCGGGGTTGCTCTGCGGGCTCAATACCCTCAACGCCCAGCAGCCTGGGCTGCTCGTAGGTACCGCCGGAGATTTCAATCAGATCCACAGAGTGCGCCTCAAGCCAGCGGGCCACCTGAAGGCTTTCCTCAAAGGCAAACCCGCCCTTCTGGAAATCGGCGCTATTGAGCTTTACGCAGACGGGAAAATCCGGCCCGACGGCGGCTCGGGTAGCATCCACGATATCCAGCAGTAAGCGCGCGCGATTGGCCAGGGCTCCGCCGTAGACATCGGAGCGAAGATTGCTCAGTGGGCTGAGAAACTGCGAAATCAGATAACCGTGCGCAGCGTGCACCTGCACCCCACTAAAACCAGCCTCCTTGACGGCCGCAGCCGCGGTCGCAAAGCGGCTCACGATCTGCTCAATCTCTTCCACGGTCAGTGCGACAGGCTGGCCAAACTGGCCTCCGGGTAACTTTAATCTCACGGCGGAGGGCGCTTTGGGCCGGGGGTTTACCGCCTTGAGCGTTTGACGCCCTGCGTGACTGATCTGTACCCAGGCGTGATTGCCAGCGCTGGTTGCGGCCGAAGCCCAACTCGCCAGCGCCTCGCGCATCGCCGCATCAGGTTCACAATCAATGACGACATTGCCGGGGCGCTCAAGATGATACTGGTCCACGACCACATTCCCGGTAATCAGAAGACCCGCTCCTCCTTCGGCCCAGCGTCGATAGAGCCGCTCCAGAGCGGGCCCGGGCAGTCCCGCAGTTGTCGCCAGACCCTCGGTCATCGCCGCTTTTGCCAGTCGATTGGGAATCGTCGCTCCGCAGGGCAGTAAAAGTGGTTCGGCGAGTCGGGTCACAGAAAGTCCCTCGTTGTATGGCTGTAAAAAAAACAGGGACGCAGCCTAGCAAAAGAACAACAAAAAAATCATAACTTGAGTCCCCCTGCGCTTGCGCGCTACCTTGGCGCTCTCCTCAGGAGCCGTACAGGAACACTTCCATGGATCGATTCGCCCGCAACTACCTCATCGGCCTGATCACCGTCGTGCTTATTGCCGCCGGCTGGTTCTGGCTGTCGCGGGACAGCCGCGTGGCCGAAATCAATGCCATGCTTGCCAGAGACAGCCAACTCGCCTCCTACCCGTATCGCTTTCAACTGCGCTCACTGGAAAACGGTATCGCGACCATGGGCAGTCCGCGATCGGCTGAGGTACCGGTCATGCAGTTTTTGCGGACGGCCTATCCAGAACTTTCCAAGACCTCGGTCGATGATCCGGCCATGATGGCCGCACAGGATGAACTGGTTAAGAAGCAGTCGCGGGCGGCGGAATTGGTCACGAGCCAGCCCGATGTGGACCGGCTGCGCTGGGAGATCGACGAGCGTTGGTATAACGAGCACGGAGTCTTCCTCAATCTGACGCAGTAACCGGTCGGGAGCAGGGAGAAGTCCTGTATCGCGTAACGCACCGCGCTGTGCACGCACGGGACAAACGCTCCGGCCAAAAAAAAGGTTCATCGCGGATTCACGGGATCAAGGCTGCGCGGCACCCCCATCATGGGTCCGGAAGGCATTTCCGGACTACCACAGCCTGGGTCTTCAAGTCGGCGAGGCAGCCGGCAGTCCTTTGAGCTGCTCGCGCATCTCCAGAGACGCCTTCACATTATCAGAG
>CAZGGN010000153.1:5699-7011 GCA_964525195.1 uncultured Congregibacter sp. | reverse complement strand
GGAATCCGGGTTTTCTGCCCAGACATTTGCGGACTACGCCGCGCCGATTAACGCCTCCCTGGAGCGCCGCGTCATTCGGCGGCATCGATTGGTGAAAAAGAATCCCGGCGCGAACGTCAGCGATCCGGTCGAGCCGATCGTCTATTACCTGGATCCGGGTACCCCGGAGCCGGTGCGTTCAGCGCTGATTGAGGGTGCGAGCTGGTGGGCCGATGCCTATGAAGCGGCCGGCTTCAGCAATGCGTTTCGCGTCGAAATGCTGCCGGATGAGGCCGACCCGATGGATGTACGCTACAACGTGATTCAGTGGGTTCATCGCTCTACCCGGGGCTGGTCCTATGGCAGCAGCGTAGTCGATCCGCGCAGCGGTGAGATCATCAAAGGTCACGTGACCCTGGGTTCCCTGCGCGTACGCCAGGATATCCTGATCGCCCGGGGCATGAGCGCACCTTTTGCTGACGATGGCGATGACCGTGAGGTCCTGGAGATGGCGCTGGCGCGCATTCGCCAGCTGTCCGCGCACGAAGTGGGTCATACGCTGGGACTGGCACACAACTTCGCGGCAAGTGCACGGGATCGGGCGTCCGTTATGGACTACCCGCAGCCGCAGATGACCCTCGCAGAGGATGGCACCATCAGCCTTCAGAATGCCTACGCCACAGGGATCGCGGACTGGGACAAGCGCGCAATTACCTATGGCTATGCAGAGTATGGCGATCCCGCAGCAGAAGCCGATGCGCTGGCGGCGCAGCTGGCCGACAACCGCGCTGCCGGTTTCGAATTCATCTCAGATCCGGATTCCCGCGATATCAGTGATTTCCATCCCCGCTCGCATCTCTGGGATGGGGGCGCAGAACCTGTTGCCGAGCTGGAGCGTTTGATGGCACTGCGCGCCGCCGCCCTCGAGCGCTTTGGTGCCGACAGTCTGCCGTCAGGAGCACCGCTGAGCGATCTGCAGGAAGCCATCGTCCCGGTGTATCTCTATCACCGTTACCAGGTGGAGGCTGTGGCAAAACTGGTGGGCGGTGCCGACTACCGCTACGCGCTCAAGGGTGATGCCGTGGCGCCTGCGGTCACCGCGGTGACGCCGGAACGGCAGGCGGCCGCCGTCGATGCCCTGCTGGCGACGCTGAATCCCGCCGCGCTTGCACTCCCGGCTTCCCTGCTGGAGCAAATTCCGCCCAAGGCCTATGGCTACCGTCGCAATCGTGAAAGTGCGCCCGCGCGCACCGGCGCGCTGTTTGATCCCCTGACGCTGTCAGAGGCCGCCGCGGGGCACAGTCTCGCCGCCTTGCTGCATCCCGAGCGTCTG
>CAZGGN010000153.1:0-5689 GCA_964525195.1 uncultured Congregibacter sp. | reverse complement strand
AGCCTTGATCCGGCCCAGCTATCGCCGGCGCAGCTCTTTGCCCGTCTTCATGACGCGTTGCTGCTTCGGGAGTATGCGGGTTTTGAGGGGGCGATTGACCGTCGCAGCTCAGGCTTGCTCCTGCAGCACTGGCGAAACCTCCTGCTTGAGGATGAGGTCGAGCCCGAAGTGCGCGCCGCGGCCCTGGCGGCGCTGGAAAAAGCCCAGCGCCTGATGCGTGCCCGTTATCGAAGCCCTGCGCCTTATGCGGACTTCTATCGTTACCAGAACGGGCTCACAGAGCACGCGCTCGAGGGGCGGATGCAGCCGGTAGAAACAATTCCTGCGCGGATGCCACCGGGCTCGCCGATCGGCAGCCCGGCTCATTGAGTCAGCCGGCGAATCCTTCGCCGCTGTCGTCCGGCGCGAAGCGGATCAGGCGGCTGTCCTCCACCGCGACACTGCGGTGGATCACAATCGCCTGGTAGGCGGGATTGGTGACCATGGCCAGGAATGCGCCGGCGTGCGGATAGCGCGCCACAAACGCGATATCCCAGTGTTTGTCGCTGGGTCCCGTTAGCATGCATTCCTGATGACCGCGCCAGAGGATTTCCCCTCCCAGCTCGCGGAAGATTGGCCCGCTGTGTTGGCCGTAACGGCGATAGGCTTCGGCGCCGGAGCAGCTCTCGCCATCGGGGTAGGTCGCGGTTTCTTTCAGGCGAATCAGATTCAGCATCATGATCGGCGTGTCGCGGGGCAGAGCCTTGAATGCCTCAAACTGTTCGCGGGTGGGGTCGATATGATTCATTGCTATTCTCCTGTTGCGGATACTTCAAAACCATAGCGCGGAAAGTGCACGTGCACACGCCCGGCACGCGGGTCGTCCCGGGCAATGCTGATGCGCCGGTCATCGACGGCCAGCAGCCGGCCGGTGACCGGTTGGAAACCATAATCGGTGGGCAGTACCTGTACCTGCATATCGGCTTTCAGCTGTGTCAGCGAATCAATCCGGGCATCCGCAAGCGGCGCCGGCTCAGCCTGTCGTGCTAGCTCCAGAGCGCTCTCGGCGCTGATGCTTGTTGCTCTGGATGCATCGCTGAAGCCCTGCATCCGTTCCATCCAGGCCCGCAGCAGCGGGAAGTTCTCAAAGTAGTGCGCAAGCACTGTCTGACGAGCGACAAACCAGCAGCAGTGCCAGGTCGAGAAGTCGAGAATGTCCGGTTGCTCGCCGCCCAGGTAGGGCGTTGACTCCAGTGATTGCTCAAGGGCGGCAAGATGCCGCCGAAATACGGCTTCGGCGCGGGGCAGAGGCGTTGCCAGGCCCGCACTTCCCCGGGTAAAGGCGGCGCGATCCTTGATGAAAGCCTCCGCCGCTGCCGGATCCGCAAAGCGTGGATTCGCCGCGATGGCCGCAGGCTGAAAGACCAGTCCCACACAGACCCGGAACAGCTCGCTGTCAGTCCAGCGTGCCGCGGCTATCGCTTGCGCCTGCCGGGGACCGCTGAGTACCGCCGGCGCGGGCTGCCGGGTTTCGATCAGTTCCGCGATCAATGCCGTGTCACAGTAAATGTCAGCTCCCGACTGCATGACCGGTGTGCGTCGATAGCCGCCGGTGAGCGCAGTGAGATCCGGCTTTGGCATGATGGCGGGAATATCGACGCTATCGTAGGCGAGTTTTTTAAAGCCCAGCAGCGCGCGGATTTTCTCGGAGAATGGCGAGTCGGCGTACTGGTGCAGAATCAGGTCGTTCACGGCAGGCCTCCTGAAAAAGCGCCACTGTCGCAGAGGATTTTCCTGTCGTCCAGTCGTCGGGCTGGTGACGCGCCTGCGAGGGTGCTAGCCTCATTTGCCTTGTCCTTGGCGGAGAATGAATTGTGAGCGAGTCAAATACGCCGGGCGCGCCCCTGAAACGGACCACGCGACTGGTCCACGCGGGGCGCAGCGATCCGCGTGTGGTGAGTACGCCGGTCTTTCACGCCTCGACCATACTGTTTCGCGATTATCAGGAGTTTACCGCCCGCGAGGCTGCGCCGCTGGATCGCGACCACATGTACTACGGGCGTATGGGTACGCCGACTACCCGTGCGCTCGAGGATGCAATCTGTGAACTGGACGGGAGTGTGGGGGCCGTCCTGAGTTCTTCCGGTGTCGCGTCCATTGCCTCAATTCTCAGCTGTTTTCTTGTCCCCGGTGACCATTTGCTGATGGTAGACAGTGTCTATGGGCCCACCCGCAATTACTGTCGGGGCACGCTGGCACAGCGAGGCATCTCCACCAGCTTTTACGACCCGCTCCTCGGCGCGGGTATAGAGTCGCTGATTCAGGAAAACACGCGGATGATTTTTATGGAATCGCCGGGCTCCGCAACCTTTGAGATTCAGGATGTTCCCGCGATCACTGGCCTGGCCCGGCAGCGAGACATACTCACGGCGATTGATAACACCTGGGCCACACCCCTGCTGTTCAATCCCCTGGATCATGCCGTGGATCTGGCCATGCAATCGGGTACCAAGTACCTCAACGGCCATGCGGATTGTCTGTTTGGGGTGACGACCACTTATCGCGAAGAGCTTTACACGCGTCTGCAGCACTACACGTTGGCGCATGGAATACATCTGGCGCCTGACGATGCGATGCTTGCGCTGCGGGGCCTGCGGACCTTACCCCTGCGTCTGGCGGCGCATGACAGGAACGCCCGCGTCGTGGCGAGCTGGCTTCTGGGGCAGCCACGGATCCGGCGCCTGCTGCATCCGGCCTGGGCTTCCTGTCCCGGGCACGACCATTTTCTCCGTGATTTTAGCGGTGCCAATGGTCTCTTTGGTTTGTTGCTGCAGGTCGACAGCGAGACTCAGCTGGCGGCATTTATTGATGCGCTGCAGCTTTTCGGTGTGGGATTTTCCTGGGGCGGCTTCGAGAGCCTGTGCCTGCCGATGCATACCGCCCGGGATCAGCCCAACATCAATATCGCCGCCGACGAGAGCCTGATCCGCCTGCATATCGGTCTGGAGGATCCCGGTGATCTTATTGCGGATCTCGCCCGTGGATTTGCCGCCATGGACACGGTGGCCTGACTTGCTCTAGCCCTGGCTAAAGCGCAGGAAGTCCTCGCGCAGGGCTTTTGCGGCGGCCGCGATGATTTCCTGGCCGGCCTCTATCGTGGCCTGGGTCGGGTCCGAGCCGATACGTCCGTCCGGAAAGCGTTCCCGGTAGTTCTGGGCATCCGTGAAGCTGCCGCTCGGAGCCACCTTTGGATCCAGCGCCATATCCCGTTGCTGTGCGGGGTAAGCGGCGTAGGTCACCGCGACTTCAGATGGGGTAGCGTGCGCGCCCTCGTGTTTCGGGTGCAGCCGCTGACAGGTGCTCATCACGGCCGGTAGTTCCCACCAGTTGCGCTGGAGCATGGTCAGGGGCGGGATACCGGAGTCCGGGCCGCTCAGGCTTCGCTGGGCGTAAACTTCCGCGAAGGCGGCGGCAATGGTTGCGATATTGCCCCCGTGCCCGTTCAGCCAGTAGATCCGCTCAAAACCATGGCGTCGCAGCGAGGTGCTCCAGTCGGCAATCGCCGCGATCATCGTGCTGGGGCGCAGTGTCATAGTGCCCGGAAACCCGAGGTGGTGCTGCGCGCAGCCGACATTGAAAGTCGGCCCGATGAGAATATCCGGATCCTCGGCGGCGGCGGCCTCCGCGATCACCTGCGGACAGATGGAGTCGGTGCCAATCAGGCCGGTCGGGCCGTGCTGTTCCATGGAGCCTATGGGCAGAATAAGGCTTCGGCTCCGCTCCAGATAGGCCTCAATATCGCACCAGGTAGATAATGCCAGCAACATTTTTGACTCCTTGGTTGTAAAAATCAGCGAAAAAAATTCACAAAAATCCGCGCTGGACAAGGGCTTCCCGGCTAAACCCGGGAAACTTGCCCGTCGCGTCTAGGCACCCCGCGCGGAGGATAGCAGCTCTGTGTAGAGTGCCAGAGTGTCCCGCGCCATCACCTCGAGAAGAAACTGTTCGTTCTTTCGCGGCGGGGCTACCTGGCCCGAGAGTATGGCCTCGACCTGCTTCGCCGCCGCGTCGGTGTCGCGCACCGGCACTGCGCCGCGCGGGTACAGTGCCTGAAGAATTTCCGCCACGCCGCCGTGATCGTAGCCCACCACCGGCCGCCCCTCGCTGAGCGGCTCAAGCACCGTGCGGCCGAAAGACTCTGGTTGCGTGGACAGCGAGAGCACCACATCAGAGACCGCATAGATGTCTCTGAGGTCGCCCCGGTGGCCGGCAAAGGTGATGTGCTCGGCGAGTCCGCGTTCGGTCACTGCGCTGTACAGCTCGCGCGCATAGCCGATTCGTTTCGGGTCTTCGCCGCCAACGATCAGTCCGTGGACAGGCTGATTCGCTCTGAGCAGCGTCTGGATCAGTTCCAGAAAGTCATGGTGTCCCTTGAGTCGCGTCAGGCGCCCGGCTAGTGTCAGCAACCGCCGGTCCAGCAGCTGCGGGAACTCCTGGTACCAGTTGCTCAGCCACAGATCGCTGGGCTGGTGGCCCCGGGGATACTCCAGCGGGTTAATACCCCGGTAAATCAGTTGTAACTTTTCCGGGGCACAGCGCGGATAATTATCCAGCACGTAGCGCCGGATCGATTCGGACACGACGATGACCCGTTCACCGCAGGTTACGATTTCGCTGTAGCGGCTGACTGAATGCATACCGTGAACGGTAGTCACCAGTCGCGGGCGGGTGGCTGCATCCATGCCGCGCCAGGCCAGCCAGCATACCCAGCCGGGCATCCTGGAGCGCAGATGCAGAATGTCAAAGCGCTGCTCGCCCAGCCAGCGGCGCAGCGGCCGCACATGGCGCAGAGTCAGTGGTGACTTCTTTCCGAGAGACCAGCTGTGGTGTGTTGAGCCCTGTTTTTCCAGACGCGTGACCATACGTCCGCCGGCAGAGAGAACGTGGGACTCGTGGCCGGCCTGAACCAGCGCTCTGGCGATATCCACGGTGCCGCGCTCCACCCCGCCCGTATCCAGCGCCGGCAGAACCTGAAGTACCTTCATCTTAAGGCTGTCATCACATTGTGCATCGCCTAGCCCTCAAGTTGCTGCTGATACAACTGCGCATAGAGGCCAGACTGTGCGAGCAACTGTACGTGGTTGCCCAGCTCTACAATCGCACCCTGATCCATGACGGCGATACGGTCTGCCTGTTCTACGGTCGACAGTCGGTGGGCGATGATGATGGCCGTGCGGCCCGCGAGAATACGTTGCAGCGCCTGCTGAATCAGCGCCTCACTCTCCGCGTCCTGGGCAGAGGTGGCCTCATCAAGAATCAGCACCGGCGCATCTTTCAGAAACGCCCGGGCGAGGGCGAGTCGCTGCCGCTGACCGCCGGAGAAATCGTCGCCCTCTTCGCGCAGTACGGTGTCCAGCCCGTCCGTCAGGCGCTGCACGAACTCCAGCGCATTGGCCTCTCCCAGCGCTGCCAGAATCGCTTCGTCGCTGGCACCCGCCAGATCACCATAGGCGATGTTCTCGCGCACGCTGGCCGCGAACAGCGTGGTGTCCTGACTGACAAAGGCGATCTGACGTCGCAGGGCGGCCAGCTGCAGCGTTTCCATCGGCTCACCATCGAGCAACAGCTGGCCGGGCTGCGCCGGATACTGGGCTGCCAGAAGGCTGGCGAGGGTGGTCTTACCCGATCCGGAGCGTCCCACCAGTGCGAC
>CAZGGN010000152.1:3548-7029 GCA_964525195.1 uncultured Congregibacter sp. | reverse complement strand
GCCGCGGTTACGCCCCCTACTCCATGGAAGCCTACGAGGTTTACAAGCGCGAGCGCTATGGAAATCGAAAGCCCGCACCGCAGGCCGATAAGCGGGACCTGCGTAATGTGCTTGAAATGCTCAAGCAGCAGTACGATTCAAGTATCAATCTGGCCACGGCCATGCGCCGCTTCGGGTTGGCCTTTATTGGCCGCAGCGGCAACCTCGCGGTGCCCTGGCACAACGTACCCCGGACCTCACTGAACACCCAGGTCTCCGGTGCCCGGCGCTTCGTTGCCCAGACCTTTGCGTTCCCGCGGGTCAAGGCGATCTGCAATGCCCTGGACGCAACGGTAAACGACATCATCCTGGCGATGTGTGCCGGCGCCCTGCGCCGCTACCTCCTTTCCCGGGATGAACTACCCCTGCATTCCCTCAAGGCGATGGCGCCGGTGTCTCTGCGTGAAGAGGGCGACCTCGAATCCACCAATGCCGTTGGCTTTATCACGGCGGATATGGGTACCAATATCTACGATCCGGAGAAACGCCTGCGCACCATTCAGGACTCGATGCGCGCGGGCAAAGATCTGCTTCGGGAACTGGCGCCGGCCGAAGCGGCATTGTTTATGCAACTGACCCAGCTACCCGCACTGCTGACCTCGATTCTGGGACTGGGCTCCAAGTTCCCGGCATTCAGCACCGTTGTTTCCAACGTCCCGGGACCACGCAAACCGCTGTATTGGGGCGGCGCGAGGCTGGACGGCATCTATCCAGCGTCAATTGTCTTTGACGGCTTTGCCATGAACATCACCCTGGTGAGCTACCACGACCAGCTGGATTTCGGCATCGTGGCCTGCCGTCGTTCAATGCCTCAGATCCAGCGCATCATCGATCACCTGGAGGACGCCCTTCTCGAACTCGAAGCGGTGGCAGGCATCCACGGCCCGGGACGGCGGGCAGGAGATCATCGCGCTTCCGCCAGGCCTGCCAAGAAAACCAAAGCTCGAGCGAAAGCCCGCGCCAAGACGACAGCGAAAAGCGCTACTGCCACTAAGGTCAAAGGAAAAACCAAGGCCAGAGCAAAATCCACGACCAAAGGCAGAGCACAACCGAAGACCAGCTCACAGACCGCGACCAAAACCACGGCAAAAACAAAGACCAGGGCAGGCTCAAAGTCGACAGTAAAGGCCCGGGCAAAATCGACAGCCGTAAAACCCAAGCTCTCAAAAAACTGAAGGGACCTACATGAGCACTGAAGCTTCTGTTCCGCCACTCCTGATTGGCGGTTCTGACATTGGGCAAATCTTTCTCGATCCTCGCTTTGCCAACCGCCACGGCCTTATTGCAGGCGCCACAGGCACCGGAAAGACTGTGACGCTCCAGTGTCTTGCAGAGGGCTTTTCGGAAATTGGGGTTCCGGTATTTCTGGCTGATGTGAAAGGAGATATCTCAGGCCTGAGCCAGGCGGGCAAGCCCCACCCAAAAATCGATGAACGCGTCACCAGCATCGGTATCAGTGACTACCGACAGCAGGCCTACCCCGTAGCCTTCTGGGATCTGTTCGGTAGCAAGGGCACCCCGATCCGCAGCACCCTCAGCGAGATGGGCCCCCAGCTTCTCTCGAGACTGCTTGACCTGAATGAAACCCAGGAAGGCGTAATGACACTGGTCTTCCAGTTTGCCGACGATCAGGGGCTCCTGATGCTGGATCTGGCTGACCTTCGAACCACCCTGGAGCATCTTGCAGACAATCGACAGAATCTCGGGAGCAGCTATCGCGTATCCGCTGCGTCAATCAACGCGATTCTCCGCCGCCTTCTGATGCTCGAGCGCGAGGGAGGCAAGCACTTCTTTGGCGAGCCTGCGCTGGAGCTTGCCGACCTGATGCAGCGGACCCGGGACGGTAAAGGCGTCATCAATGTGCTGGCGGCAGATACCCTCATTCGCAGCCCCAGAGTCTACAGCACCTTTCTGCTCTGGCTCTTGTCGGAACTGTTCGAACAACTGCCGGAGATCGGTGATCCGGAAAAACCCGAACTGGTGTTCTTCTTCGATGAAGCGCACCTCCTGTTTCAGGACGCTCCCAAGGTTCTGCTGCAAACTATCGAGCAGGTCGTCAGGCTGATTCGCTCAAAAGGCGTCGGCATTTATTTTGTCACGCAGAGCCCGGCCGATATTCCCGACAGCGTACTGGGGCAGTTGGGCAACCGCGTGCAGCATGCGCTTCGGGCCTATACCCCGAAAGAGCGCAAGGCCGTCCGCGTTGCCGCACAGAGCTTTCGTGAAAATCCATCCCTCGATACGGAGACGGTCATCAGCGAACTGGGGGTCGGCGAAGCGCTGGTATCAACACTGCAAAAAAAGGGCGTGCCCTCCATGGTACAGCGGACACTGATTCGACCGCCCTCGTCGCGTATGGGCAAGGCCACCCTGGCTGAGCGTGACGCAGTGCTGCAAAACGATCCCAATCGTCGTCGCTACGCGAGCAGCATCGACCGTGAGAGCGCACACGAGCAGTTACTCGCCCGCGCTGCCACGCAACAGGCAGAGCTTGATGAGCAGGAACTCAAACGCCGGGAAAGCAGCGCCCGGCGCCGCAGCGGACGCTCGCGGCAGAGCAGCAGTGACGCCTTTGTCAAAAGCATGGCCCGAAGCCTCGGCTCGTCGGCCGGCCGCTCCCTCGGGCAGAAGCTGTTCAGAGGAATTCTCGGCTCCTTGCTGAAGTAAGCCGAAGATCACGCCAGGCTAGTCATCCACAGCAGCGCGAAGCCGTGCCAGGGACCCTACCACCAGAAGCGTAAGGGCGCCGGCGATCAACCCCAGGAACGCAGAAAAAAGCTGTGCAAGCAGCGCGGCGAGCAGGCCAGCCTGCAGCTCCAGCCCGGTCTGAGCTCGCAGAAACTGCATAAACAGATCCGAGGCATGGTGCAGATAGCCGATACCGTGCACCAGGATGCCGCCGCCCACCAGAAACATGGCGAGGGTTCCAAATACCGTGAGCAGCAGCATGAGGCGCGGGGCCAGCGCAAGCAGGCCACGGCCAATCGCGCGGGAAGCGCGTGCCAGCAGCGACTCGCCCTCCCCCACCAGGCCGTAAACGCCGACGGTCATCAGCAGGGCGATCCCCGAAAGCACTGCGGCACGGACCAGCAGCGTTTCTTCGCCGACAATACCCAGGGTTATCACGATGATTTCAGCTGACAGGATAAAGTCCGTACGAATAGCCCCGCGAATCCGCTGCTTTTCGAGCACCAGCGGATTCGTAGCGGGATCCTCAAGCTTTTCCCGAAGCGCCGCACGCTCACTTTCGCGCTCTGCCGGAGAATGGGTAAGCTGGTGCCAGACTTTTTCAAAGCCCTCGAAGCAGAGAAACAGTCCCCCGGCAATGAGCAGCGGCGTAATCAACCAGTCCGCAAAGGCAGCGATCAAAATAGCCGCCGGGACCAGCAAGGCCTTGTTCAGCAGAGAGCCTTTGAATACTGCGTAAACCACCGGTAATTCC
>CAZGGN010000152.1:0-3538 GCA_964525195.1 uncultured Congregibacter sp. | reverse complement strand
TTGTTGACGAAGGAGCCGCGGGTGATGGCCCAGATCACCGGCAGCTCGCGCGAGGCATGAAACCCGGTCGCCTTCTCCGCATTCACCGCCAGGTCGTCGCCTAACACGCCCGCAGTTTTTTGCGCGGCGACCTTGGTCATCACCGACACATCGTCAAGCAATGCAGCAATATCATCCAGCAGCGCGAGTAAACTGGCTCCGGCCATGGAATCTAGACCCTTGCTCCTTTCTTCCGCTGCTTTGGCGGAAGCGACATATTTGAGCGGGGCAATCGCGGTTTCTTACCCTCTGCCAGATAGCCGTGAATAACCTCTTGCGAACGAATCAGGGCGGACTTGGCTTTGCGCCCTACCGGCCTGTTCGCCTGTTCCCGATCCAGCACCCGCGCTTTTACATTGTCGTGCCACTGGATATCCAGAATATCCTGAATCATCTGGCGGGCCTCCGGGTCGCGGACCGGACATAGCACTTCCACGCGATAATCAAGATTACGGGTCATCAAATCGGCAGAGCCGATATAGTAGTCAGGGCTGCCCGCGTTATAAAAAACATAGACTCTGGGATGCTCCAGATAACGATCGACAATACTGATCGCCTCAATATTTTCGGAAATCCCCTTCACACCCGGCTGCAGCGAACACATCCCCCGCACGATCAGGCGGATCTCTACACCCGCATCGCTGGCCTCATAGAGCTTCATTACCAGCTCGCGATCAACGAGGTTATTACATTTGAGGGTCATCGCTGCGCGCTGCCCTCTCCGTGCATTGCTGATTTCACGCTCTATCATGCGCAGAATCCCGGGCCGGGAGCTGTGCGGCGATACCATCAGCTGCGCATAGTCGTGCCGCCGGTAGGTGTACTGCAGGAAATCAAACACGCTGTGCACCTCAGCTCCGAGTTCCTGATCATAGGTCAGCAGGGAAAAATCCGTGTAAAGACGTGCGGTCTTTTCGTTAAAGTTGCCCGTGCCGATATGGCTGTAAAAGCGTTTCTGCCCCTCTTCCCGCCGCTGTATGAGCAGCAGCTTGCTGTGAACCTTGAGCCCCGGGATACCAAAAATCACCTCGATACCGCCTTCGGTCAGCCGCTGAGCCCAGTGAATATTCGCCTGCTCATCGAAGCGCGCTGCCAGCTCGACCACCGCCAGTACGCGCTTGCCATTGTGCACCGCGTTCAGCAGCGCATCGACAACCCGGGATTCCGAAGCGACGCGATAGAGGCAGATCTTGATATTTTCAACCTCCGGGTCCATGGCGGCCGTCTTTAAGAGGTCGATCACGTAATCGAAGGAATGGTAGGGGTAATACAGCAGGATATCCTTCGAGCGGATAGCCGTCAGGATGTTCTCCGCTTCATCGATCCTCGCCATCGGCACATTCGGCAGCGGCCGTAGTTCCAGGTACCTGGGGCCCACATGGGGAAAGGACATGAAGTCCTTCGAGTTGTGGTAACGGCCGCCCGGAATCAGGCTATCGTACTTACCGAGTGAAAATTTCGATACCAGGAAGTCCAGGAGAGCCGAAGGCATTTCTGCATCGTAGACAAAACGCACAGCATCCGCTTTTTGTCGCTGCTTCAGGCTGCTCTCCATTTTTTCGATCAGGCTTTCCATGATCCCAATATCGAGCTCTATCTCCGCATCGCGGGAAAACTTGAAGCAATAGGCACTGGCGGCATCAATCGGCACCACGCCGCGGAACATCTGCGGCAGGCAGGCGCGAATCACGTTATCGAGGGCAATGAATACCCGACCGCTCTTGCCTTTACGACGTGGAATTTCCACGAAGCGATTGAGGCGATCGGTCGGCACCTCAACGACCGCCACGCGCTGCTGCTTTTTTGACTGCAGCTGCACCGCCAGATAGAGGGACTCGTCGTTGAGAACCGGAATAGGCGAACCCTCGGCGAAGAGAATCGGGTCGAGTTCCGGCAACACCGTCGTGGTAAAAAATCGCTGCACGAACTCCGCCTGATTGGGCTCGAGCTGACGCTCGTTAATCATGTAGATGCGCCTGGCCTGCAGCGACTTCATCACGGAGTGATAAACCTGCTCAAAATCGTGCTGCAGCGACACCACCTCCGCCTGAATCGAAGCCAGCAGTTCCTTGGCACCCTGCCGGGGATTCCCACTGGATACCGATATCAGTCGGCGGACCTCCGCGACGCGAACACGAAAAAACTCGTCCAGGTTATTGGAAAAAATACCGAGATAGCGCAGGCGCTGAATATCCGGGACAGACGGATCTGCAGCTTCCTGAAGTACCCGGGCATTGAAGGAGAGCCAGCTCAACTCCCGGGGAATGAACAGACTTTCATCCAGATCGGCAAGCCGAGTCTTAATGGGACTGATCACGATGTCGGCTCCTGCTGTGCGCGTCGCCATGGCGACGCGAGGACTCTCTGGGGCGGTGGCGAACTCAGGCTTCAGGCTTGAAGGCAAGCACATCCGTGCGCAGGAGCCGCAGGACAGACTCAGCGGTATTGCCCAGCAATTTGGCCTTGAGACCCTGGCGGCCGACAGTACCCATGACAACAATCTGGGCCCGGGCCTTGGCTGCCTGGGAAGTAATCACCTTGCTCACCGGGCCGCGTTTGGTCACAAAAGCCTTCTCGGGGATATCGTGCTCCTTCGCGAGCGCCTTGAGGTGGGGCAACAGCGCCTCGCGCTGCTCCTTGCTGTACGTCAACGGATCGACGAGGTCCAGATCGGCAAGCATCGTCGGTACTTCAATCGCTGAAACAATTTTCAGCTCCACACCCAGAGCCTCCGCCAGCGTTTTGGCGGCTCCCAGGACCCGTGAGTTCAGCGCCTGCTTGCTGCGCTTCTTGGTCCCCAGATCAAGTGCGGCGAGCACCGGCCGGGTGCCGCTCCACTTGTTTTCCGCGGTCAGCAGAATCGGCGCCGGACACTCCCGAAGCAAATGCCAGTCGGTTGAGGTATAGCCGAGGCTTCCGCTGTTATTGCAGGTTTTTACCACCGCAGCAAAATCGGTACTGCTCGCGCGCTTGATAATCCAGGGATAAATGTCCTTTAGCCAGACGACTTTCAGAGCCACCTTTTGCCCGGGACTGGAGCATTTTTCAATGCGGGCTTCGATCTCCTGGCGTCGCTTATCCAGAATTTTTTGCCGCAGCGCTTCTTTCGCGGCCTTACCCCCTTCCACGCTGTGCAGTGGGGCGAAGGCAAATGCCACCACCTCGGCACTGTGTCCAAGCTTCGCAGCGAGCTCAAGACCCCGGGAGGTCGCCACACAGGAAGCCCCCTGATCAGCAACAATAAGTATCTTAGCCATAGCACGTCTCCTCCTGACAGCCTTCGATTATAGGCATAGTGTCATACCGTTAAAGGGCAGCGTCTGAATTAATTTGAAAAATGTAATCCCTGACAGCCTCTGCGGTTTCTGCCGGGTGCTCGAGGGGAAAGAGATGTCCACCGGGCAATTCCCGCAGCACGGCCGAGGGCTGCCAGTGGGCCCAGCGAGACCAGATCTCGGGACGCAATGTATCGCTGTGCCTACCCCGCAAGCCCAGTGTC
>CAZGGN010000151.1:0-7054 GCA_964525195.1 uncultured Congregibacter sp. | reverse complement strand
GGTCCCCGAGCTCTTCATTGATGAGGGCGAGCGAGAACAGGATGTCGCCATCCCGGGGGTTATTCACCGAGAGGATCTCGAACTGCTGCCGCGCGGCGGTCATGTCGTCGCGGGCGAGCAGCCGCGCGTACTGGAGGCGCAGCTCGCTGCGGGCGGGATCCGCTTTCAATGCTTCTTCCATATGCGCCAGAGGATCGTCAGCGCCCTCTGAGAGCAGCAGCTTGGCTTCCAGAATCAGCGCCTGCTGCTGGTAGCGCTGCTCGGCAAATACCGGCGCCAGCCGGGCTTTCGCCAGTCGCGGATTGCCCGCTTCCTCGGCCATGAGCGCATGCGTCAGCAACAGCGACACGTCCCTGCCAAGGTCATCGTCCAGCAGCGCCTGCACATCCGCATCGAGTCGGGCCTGTTCTGCCGGCGGCAGGGCTTTAAAGCGATTCAGCAGGATCGGGAAGCGGGCTTCCTCGCCGGCGCGGGCCACGACCGCGAGGTACGGCAAGGCTTCGCGGTTGCGTCCCTGGCGCGCGAGCAGCGTGGCCAGGGTGCCATTGGCTTCGACGTTATCCGGCTCCAGTTCCACCCACAGGCGAACGGCCCGAAAGGCTTCGCGCTCGCGCTGCATGTACTGCGCAAGATGCGTGGCATGGGCGCTGACCGCCGGGTCGCGCAGGACGTCGGCCTGCTCAAGGTAGCTATCGAGCGCGGTATCAAAATCCCGGCGACGCAGGGCGAACTCGGCGAGGAGCAGGGGGTATACCGAAGCGTCCGGGATCGGCCGCTCCGGTATCGGCGGCGCGGGTGCCTCCGGTGCGTCAGCGGACCGATCGCCCGCTACCGCAGGTCCCGCGTCCGCGCCGTCTGCAATTTGTCCTGTCGAGGCGCAGCCGCCGAGCAGCAGCAGGCTCAGCAGCAGTGCGACCGCCTGCTTCGCCCCCGCAGCGGGGGCTGTCCGGGAGTCGTAACTGTGACGTCGGGCCGCGCGGGCCAGAGGAGGATGGGTCACCCAAAACACCATGAATTCAACCGATTCGCTAAGCGGGAATGATGACACACTGAGACCGCGAAACCCACGTGGGGTTCGCTGTCCTGCAGGCGAGGCCCGCGGCACAGCGGCCGCTTTCTTCGCGTTGTGCCTGTCCGGGGTAAATAACACTCATTCTTATCCCCATAAATGACCTGTGTTTTCCCGCTCAGACTGCTAGAATCTCGGCATCTGGCTAGTGACAGGCAAACTGGACACTTAATACTGTGAACCTCATTGCACTCGGTATTAATCACAACTCTGCGCACGTGGACGTCCGCGAGCGCGTGGCGTTTGCGCCGGAGCAGGTGTCCGAGGCCATGAACGATGCCTGTCGTGCTGCTGACATCGACGAGCTGGTCGTGTTGTCGACCTGCAATCGCACGGAGATTTATGCGGTCGCACCGCGCGATGCTTCCCTCGCCGACAAGGCCCGGGAGCTGATTGACTGGATGGCGGGCTATCACCATTTGCCGGCAGATGATCTGCGCGCCGCGGCTTACCATCACGAGGGCGAAGAAGCGCTCAGGCATATGGTGCATGTCGCCGCCGGCCTGGATTCGATGGTGCTTGGCGAGCCGCAGATTTTCGGCCAGCTCAAGTCCGCCTACGCGGTGGCGAGCGAAGCCGGTACCGTCGGTGGCGAGCTCGGGCGGCTGTTTCCCCGGGTATTCAGCATTGCCAAAAAAGTCCGCACGGACACCGCCATTGGCGAAAATCCCGTATCCGTTGCCTATGCGGCGGTGGACGTCGCCCGGCGAATCTTCACGGATCTGGGCAACTGCAACGCCCTACTCGTGGGCGCGGGGGAGACCATCGAACTGGTTACCCGGCACCTCATCGAAGCCGGGGTGAGCAATATCGTGATCGCCAACCGCACCCTCGGGCGTGCCCGCGAGCTCGCCCAGAAGTTTGGCGCAGAAGCGGTGCTGCTCTCGGAAATTCCCGATCACCTGCCGACCTCCGATATCGTGATTACCTCTACGGCCAGCCAGTTGCCGATTGTCGGCAAGGGCACGGTGGAGTCCGCGATGAAGGCCCGGCGCTATCGGCCGGTGCTGATGGTCGACATTGCCGTGCCGCGGGATATTGAGCCGCAGGTCGCCGATTTGCGTGATGTGTATCTCTACAGCGTGGACGACCTGCGCCAGATCGTCGACGGCAATCTGCGCGCGCGGCAGAGCGAAGTGCGCAAAGCCGATGAAATTATTGCCGCGGGGATCGCCAATGTGGGCGAGGAGCAGCGCAGCCTGGCCGCGGTGGATCTGGTCAAGCAGTACCGCCAGACGGCCGAGGCACTGCGCCAGCGTGAGCTCGATCGTGCACTGGCCGCCATTACCCGCGGTGAAGACCCCCAGCAGGTGGTGGCGCAGCTGGCGCGGGCGATTACCAATAAATTGATTCATGCGCCGACTACCGGCCTCAAAAAAGCCAGCGCCGAAGGGCGCCACGACGTGCTCGGGCATGCGGTGCGCCTCCTCGGTCTGCCGGTCGATAGCATCGAGGCCGATATGCGCACGGGCAGTCACTCCACCGTCCAGTCCGCAGGCGAATCCGCCGCTACCCCCGAAGACCAGCCCCTGCCTGCGACGGCCACGGTCTCCGACTCCTCTACTCAGAGCGCGAATCTCAGGACGCCTGGTCCCACTCTGCAGTGAAGTCATCGCTGCTGCACAAACTCGAGACGCTGGCTGAGCGTCATGAGGAGGTCTCCGCCCTGCTGGGTGAGGCGGACGTGATTGCCGATCAGGACCAATATCGCAAGTTGTCCCGCGAGTTCTCCGAGTTGGAGACGGTCATCAAATGCTATTCACGGTATCGCCAGCTGCTGGGTGATATTGAGGCGGCCGAGGCCATGCTGAGCGACGACGATGCGGACATGCGCGAGATGGCCCGGGCAGAGATCGACGAGAGCGCCGAGCGCCGCGAGGCCCTGGAAAGCGAGCTCCAGCTCCTGCTGTTGCCCCGGGACCCCAAAGACAGCCACAACGTGTTTCTGGAAATTCGCGCCGGCACCGGCGGTGACGAGGCGGCGATTTTCTCCGGCGACCTCTTCCGCATGTACAGCCGCTACGCCGAGCGTCAGGGCTGGCGTGTCGAGCTGCTGTCCGAGCGCCCCGGCGAGCACGGGGGCTATAAAGAGGTAATCGCCCGGATTGAGGGGCACGACGTGTATGCGCAGCTGAAGTTTGAGTCCGGTGCGCATCGCGTGCAGCGGGTACCGGAGACCGAGTCCCAGGGACGGATTCACACCTCGGCCTGCACCGTCGCGGTTCTCGCCGAGCCCGCAGAGCTCGAGGCGATCGAGATCAACAAAGGCGACCTGCGGGTGGATACCTACCGCGCCTCCGGCGCCGGCGGGCAGCACGTGAACAAAACCGACTCGGCGGTGCGCCTGACGCACCTGCCCACGGGCATTGTGGTCGAGTGCCAGGACGAACGGTCGCAGCACAAGAACCGCGCCCGGGCCATGGCCCTGCTACAGGCCAAGCTCACGAGCACGGCAGAAGCGGCTCAGGCCAGCGAGCAGGCCGAGCAGCGCCGCAATCTGGTGGGCACCGGTGATCGCTCGGATCGTATTCGTACCTATAATTTTCCCCAGGGCCGGGTGACGGATCACCGGATCAATCTCACCTTGTACAAACTCGATGAGGTGATTGCCGGCGACATGGATCCGATTATCGGTCCGCTGCGCCAGGAACATCAGGCTGATCAACTGGCGGCCATGTCCGGTCAGTGATGCCCTGCGTTGCCCAGTTGCTGGCTGAGGGCGCCGAGCTCGTCAGCGACGAAGCCCGCCGCGACGCCGAGGTGCTGCTTTGCGCGGCGCTGGATAAACCCCGCAGCTATCTTTTTGCCTGGCCCGAGGCCGATGTACCCTCCGGCGCTGTATCGCGCTATCGGGACTGGCTCGCCCGGCGCGCTGCCGGCGCGCCGATTGCTTACCTGCTGGGTCAGCGCGAATTCTGGTCACTGCCCCTGACGGTGACCGAGGCCACGCTGATTCCCCGTCCGGATACGGAACTGCTCATCGAGCAGGCGCTGGCTTTGGAGTTGCCTGAGACTGTGGCGGTGGCCGACCTGGGTACCGGTTCCGGCGCGATCGCCCTGGCCCTGGCCAGTGAGCGTCAGCTCTGGGATATCAGCGCCGTCGAGCGCAGTGCCGCCGCGCTGGAGGTGGCCCGGGCGAACGGCGAGCGCCTCGGGCTGAGTCATATCCAGTGGCTGGCAGGCAGCTGGTTCGAACCGCTCGCCGGCCGCCGCTTTGCCCTGATTGTCAGCAATCCACCGTACCTTGCCGAGGATGACCCCCACCTGCAGGCCGGAGATTTACGTTTTGAGCCCCGCAGTGCTCTCGCCTCCGGCGCCGATGGCCTTGAGGATATTCGCCGGATTATCGGCGCGGCGCCGGACTATCTCGAAGACGGTGCCTGGCTCCTGCTCGAGCATGGTTATCAGCAGGGCGCTGCGGTTCGGGCGCTGCTCGCTGCGCGGGGATTTGAGCAGGTAGGCAGCCAGTGCGATCTCGCCGGACACGAGCGGGTCAGCGCAGGTCGCTGGGCGCGGGGTGAGGGTAGTGTGGCCGGCGACTGCCGTTGCAGCGGTAGCGAGGCCGGAACCTCCGATGCTGACTGATCGCGAACTTGAGCAATACAGTCGTCAGCTCATGCTGCCGGACTTTGAGCTCGCGCAGCAGGAACGTCTGCGCGCCGCGCGGGTGCTGGTGGTGGGCTGCGGCGGTCTCGGGAGTTCCCTGGCGCTGTATCTGGCTGCCGCCGGCGTGGGGGAGTTGCTGCTTGCGGATGGTGATAGCGTGGAGCGCAGCAATTTGCATCGGCAGATTCTCCACGGTGAAGACGATATCGGTCGCCCGAAAGCCGCATCGGCGGCCGCCCTGATTGGCGCGCACTATCCGGACTGCCGGCCTACACAGATCACGGAGCGCTTGACCGGCGACGCGCTTGAGCAGGCCGTAGCGAGCGCATCGCTGGTCGCCGATGGCAGTGACAACTATCCCACGCGCTATGCCCTGAACCGCGCCTGTATTGCCCACGGCAAAACCCTCGTGTCCGCGGCGGCCGCGCGCAGCGAAGGACAGCTCACTAGTTTTGATGTAGCCGGTGGTGGTCCCTGTTATCGCTGCCTGTATCCCGAAGAGGGCTTGCAGACGGCCCTGTCCTGCCGCGACAACGGCGTGCTCGGGCCGGTGGTGGGGGTGCTCGGCAGTCTCCAGGCGCTGGAGGTGATCAAGCAGATTACCGGTTGGGGCGAAGCTCTGGCCGGACGTCTGTTGCTGCTGGATTTGCGCAGCTACCAACAGCAGCTGCTACAGATTTCGCCGCGGCGCGACTGTCCCGATTGCGCGCCGCTACGCTAGCTTTGTATCAGTACCAACGCAGTTTTCGGGGCCGTGGCGGAACCTTGGCCGCGCTGCGGTGGTCACAAGGAACAGCCCGGTCTTTCTTTTTTCGCAAGCGGAGTTGATACAGTGAGCATCCAGCTGTGAGTGGCTTTGTTCAGGCATTTGCTCGTTTTCAGGAGCGGCTGTTCGGGTGGCTCGCCCACCTCGATGGCCTGGCACCCCTGGCCCTGCGACTCTATCTGGTGCCGGTATTCTGGATGGCGGGCACGCAGAAAATCAGCGGGATGGAAAACACTATCGAGTGGTTCGGCAATGTGGAGTACGGCTTGGGCCTGCCTTTTCCGACGCTGATGGCCTATCTGGCAGCCTATAGCGAGGCCATCGGCGCCTTGCTGCTGTTGCTGGGTCTGGCGACCCGCTGGATCTCTGTTCCGCTGATGATCACGATGCTCGTGGCTATTTTTGCGGTGCACTGGGACAACGGCTGGGCGGCGATTGCGGATTCCAGCCTTCCGGATGTGGCGCAGCGTCTGGGCGTCGCGCGGGAGATTCTGCGGGAGCACGGGAATTACCCCTGGCTCACGGAGCGCGGCAACTTTGTGGTGCTCAACAACGGCGTAGAGTTTGCCGTGACTTACCTGCTGATGCTGCTGAGCCTGTTTTTTACCGGCGGCGGTCGCTACCTGAGCGTTGATTACTACCTCGGGCGCCTGCTCAATCGTTGATCAATTTCCGCTCAACAATGCTAGACTTCGCGCCTTAAATTTAAGGCAGATTTCGCATTGACTAGTTCCAACAAGGCTCACGCCGCAAAAGAGGCCGCAAAACACGGCCGGGCAAAATCAACGAAGGAAGACCAGAGCTGGAGCGTTGATCAGTTCGAAGTGGCGCCGGAGGAGGGTAAAACCCGGTTCCACGATCTCGATCTGCATCCCACGCTGATGCACGGTATCGCCCAAATCGGCTTTGAGTATTGCTCGCCGATTCAGGCGCAGGTGCTGCCTCACACGCTCCAGGGTCATGATGCTATCGGCAAGGCCCAGACCGGTACCGGCAAAACCGCCGCGTTTCTGATTACGATTTTTAATGATCTCCTGACGAACCCCCTCGAGGGTGAACGTTTTCTGGGCGAGCCCCGGGCACTGGTGATAGCACCGACCCGCGAACTGGTGATGCAGATCGCCGCGGATGCGGAGGAGCTCGGCCGCTATACAGGACTCAACACCTGCACGCTCATTGGCGGTATGGATTATCAGAAGCAGCTCAATCAGCTGGGCCGCGAAGTGGTCGATCTGGTGGTGGCCACCCCCGGCCGTCTGATCGACTTTACCGGCCGTCGGGATCTCTATCTCGATCACGTCGAAGTCCTCGTGCTAGATGAGGCCGATCGCATGCTCGATATGGGATTTATCCCGCAGGTAAAGCGCATCGTGCGCCAGACCCCGCACAAGGATTACCGCCAGACCCTGCTGTTCTCGGCGACTTTTACCCAGGACATCATTAATCTCTCACAGCAGTGGACCAGCGATCCGGTGACCGTCGAGATTGAACCCGATCATGTGGCGACGGATACGGTCGATCAGCGTATCTATCTGGCCAGCAGCGAGGAACGCTTCCGGATTCTGGTCAACCTGCTGCGCAGCGATGCCGCCAGTTCAGTAATTGTCTTTGCT
>CAZGGN010000150.1:0-7168 GCA_964525195.1 uncultured Congregibacter sp. | reverse complement strand
AGCTGCGGCCCGTGACGAGCTGGAAGGGCCGCGTGGAGATCTCCTGGCCCGCTCCCGCAACGCCGATGATGCAGCTCTGGCCCCAGCCCTTGTGGCAGCACTCCAGGGCCTGGCGCATCACGTTAACATTGCCGATACATTCGAAGCTGTAATCCACGCCCCCACCGGTAATCTCCACCAGGTGGCCCACCACGTCATCCACTTCGCCGGGATTGACGAACTCTGTCATGCCGAACTGGCGGCCGAGGGCTTCACGCTCAGGATTCAGATCAACACCAATAATTCGCGAGGCACCGACCATACGCGCGCCCTGAATCACATTCAGACCGATTCCGCCGAGGCCAAAAACCGCAACCGTGGCGCCGGGCTCGACCTTCATGGTGAAGGCGACCGCGCCGATGCCGGTGGTCACGCCACAGCCGATGTAGCAAATTTTTTCGAAGGGCGCGTCCTTGCGCACTTTGGCCAGGGCGATCTCCGGGAGCACCGTGTAATTGGAAAAGGTCGAGCAGCCCATGTAATGGAGCAGAGGCTTGCCGTTCAGGGAAAATCGGCTACTCCCATCCGGCATAACCCCTTTGCCCTGGGTCTCGCGAATGGCCTGACAGAGGTTGGTCTTGGGATGCAGGCAGAAGTCACACTCGCGACACTCCGGGGTGTACAGCGGAATAACGTGATCGCCGGGAGCAAGACTGGTCACCCCGGGCCCGGTTTCCAGCACGATTCCCGCGCCCTCGTGACCGAGGATCGCCGGAAAAGCGCCTTCGGGGTCATCACCCGACAAGGTGAACGCATCCGTGTGACAAACACCCGTGGCCTTGATCTCGACCAGAACTTCGCCGGCCCGGGGCCCTTCAAGATCGACTTCCATCACTTCCAGGGGCTGACCTGCAGCCAGAGCGACTGCTGCGCGGGTTTTCATGAGGCTACTCCAGGATTCAAAAAAACGGTGTCGGAGTAAAACACAGATGGGACAGCGGTAAAACTCAGGCAGCGGAACTCGGACGGGCACGCTGCGACGAGCGCACAGGATCCGAATTCCCACCTCCCCCGGCAGGCCGACGGCGCCGGGGACCCGGCCTGTGTTTTGCGGGCGCAGTTGCCGCGGGGACTTTGGCGCCGGAGGATCCGCCGCCACCGTTTTTTTGTACTGGCGACGGCGGCCTGGCCGCTTCAAAGCCAGCTACGCTGACTCGACGAATACGCTTGTTGATCAACCGCTCAATGGCGCGCAACAGGGGTTCATCGTCAGCTGACACCAGGGAATGAGAACGCCCGCTCGCACCGGCCCGCCCTGTGCGACCAATGCGATGCACGTAGTCCTCCGGGACGGCGGGCAGATCAAAATTCACCACTTCCGGGAGCTGATCAATATCCAGCCCGCGCGCGGCAATATCCGTGGCGACAAGCACCTGAAGCTGTCCCCTTTTGAATTCATCCAGAGCACGCTGCCGCGCATTCTGGCTCTTGTTGCCATGAATCGGCGCTGCCTTGAAACCGGCATGCAGGAGTTTTTTCGCGAGGCGGTTTGCACCGTGTTTGGTGCGCGTAAACACCAGCACCCGCGACCAGGTATTTTCCCGCAGAAGGTGAATCAGTAAGTCCGCCTTGCACTCCTGATCCACTGGATAGGCCATCTGTTCAACCAGGTCTGTCGTGCTGTTTGCCGGTGCGGCTTCCACGCTCGCAGGATCGACAAGATACTGTGATGCCAGCCTGCGGATCTGTGCAGAGAACGTCGCTGAAAACATCAGGGTCTGACGATTGCTCGGGAGCTGCTCGATGATCCGGCGAATGTCGTGGATAAACCCCATGTCCAGCATACGGTCCGCTTCATCGAGCACGAGGACCTCGAGCGCCGAAAAATCCACTGCCCCCTGCTCGATCAGGTCGAGCAGCCTTCCCGGTGTGGCGACCAGCGTATCCACTCCTGCAGCAAGGGCACTTATCTGGGGATCGGCTTTCACACCGCCAAAAATCACGGCACTACGCAGATCAAGGTGCACGCCGTAGGCGACCACCGAATCATGCACCTGCGATGCGAGCTCCCGGGTGGGCGTCAGTACCAGAGCGCGAACCTGCTGGCGCCGCGCCTGACCGACAAAGGCCAGACGCTGAAGAACCGGCAGCACAAAGGCCGCGGTCTTGCCGGTGCCCGTTTGCGCCGCTGCCAGCAGATCGCGACCATCAAGGACCAGCGGAATGGCTTTGTACTGTACAGGGGTGGGATCGCTATAGCCGCGGTCGGCCACGGCGCGGGCCAGATCGGACGTCAGGCCCAGGTCATCAAAACTCATAGTCGTTTTCCGTCAGCAACAGTGCCTTTGGGATCGCAACGCCTTTTGGCGGCGGCGCTACAATACCGATGCTGACGTTATTAACGCGCTGTCAGCCGGCGCGTGCCGGAAGTATAACTCAGCCGGAGGCGGAAATCAGGGGCGGACGGCAGCGGGGCCGCCGGGCGGAGGCTATCGGCGTCAGCCGAGGAACTCGCCCTCACGCAGCAGCCATTTTCCGCCGCTCATCACGGAATCGACCAGCGCGCCGGCGGGATCAAACAACAATAGATCTGCGCGCGCTCCCACGCCCAGGCTACCGGGTCCGGCCAGACGCAGGGCCGCTGCCGGGTTGCGAGTCATCGCCGCAAGGGCAAGGGGGAACAAATCCTGAGATCCATCGGTCAGCAGTTCACCCAGCAGATCGGGAAGCGATGCGGGAGCCGCAGCCGTCAGCCCGATCAATTTGCCCTCCTTGTAAACAGGCAGAGACCCGCCGGCATCGGAGGACATCGTTATCTGCCCCGCCGGCGCCCCGGCCTCCAGCAAACGTCGGAGGGCCTGCGCCGCGGTGATATCACCGGCGGCAATCAGCTCGGCGGTAGTCGACACCGTGATATCCACAAAGCCACCGCGCAGCGCCCAGTCGGCGGCTTCATCCAGAAGCGCCGTCGAGCGATTCACGTGCGTGGGATAAAAGACCGAGGGATGCAGATCGCTGTCGCTAATCGCCTCGCGCAGGAGCGCCAGGCGGGAATCGCCGGCGCCGGTATGGATCAGCACCGTGCCCCCCTCTCCGGCGAGAATCCCCCCGAGCTGGGTCTCCGCAGCAAGGCGACGCAGTTCGAAGGCCGAGGGTTGGGTTCCGCGATGATCGGCAATGGCAACTTCTCCGACACCCACTACCGGCTGCACCAGAAAAATATCCCGGGCAACATCGCCGCTAAGGGTCGGCGCCGGTACACGATAGGCCCCTGTCAACATGCGCGCATTGAGACCCCGCGCGCGCAAACCCATGATATTGCCAAACAAGACCTCAAGACTGCGCCCCAGGGAATCGGTGCCCAGGGCACCAACGGGGGTAGTCACGCCCGCGCGCACGAAAGTTTCCATATCGATTTCTGCGGTGCGATTGGAAAAACCGCCTTCCCCCCCGCCGCCGCAGGGGTGTGTCAGCGCATCGACCAGACCCGGGAGCAGGAGCTTGCCGGCGCCGTCAATGCGCTCGGCGTTAGCCTCGATACTGCCGACCTCGCCGATAGCCAGAACCTCGCCTCCGGCCACCAGCACATCCACCACACCGCGGGGGTTCGGATCAAAGCACTGCGCGCCACTAATCAGATACATCACTTTTATCTCCTGAGAGCCGGGCTTCGAGGAGCGCCCGGGTCTTGTCTCGCTGCTCGTGGGAGAGCAGCACAATCAGATCGCCCGGACTCGCCCAACGCAGCGCTGCCCGGGTGGCATCCAGTTCGGTTTTGGAAAAACTCAGGACTTTTGCCGCGTGCCCCTGCTCGAGAAACGCAGCACGCATCAGTTGCGCCACCTCGCCCTCAGCCCGACCACGGGCATGACCATCCATGCGCTTGATCCAGATCCGATCAAACAGTAGGGGAGCCGACGCGTTGGCAAAGGCGCGGATGTCATCGTCACCGCGATCACCGGCCTGGCCGGTGATCAGCGCCCGGCGTTTGGCGGGCAGCGTTTCTATCACCGGCATCAACGCCTCAAGTCCCGCCGGATTATGCGCAAAATCCACAAGAAACGTCGCGCCGTTAATCTCATAGAGATTCGCACGACCCGGATTGTCCGCATTTTCAAGCGCAGCTAGCCCGCTGGCAATAGTCTCCAGAGGGATGCCCAGCGCATCGGCCACAGCGGCAGCTGCAAGCGCGTTGGCGATATTGTGCCGCGCGGCGCCGGCGTAACTGATCGGGAGCTTCTTCACGGACAGGAAGCCCTCGGCCTCGCCTCGACTGACGCGCTCAAGGCGTCCCCGACGCAGGCAGAAGCCGCGCCCCCCGGCAGCGATATGTTCTACAAAAGCCGGTACCTTCGGGTCGAGAGAAAACAACAGGAGACGCCCTGGCGCGCCAGCCGCTCGCGCCATCAGCAGCGGATCCTCGGCATTGAGCACCAGGCTTGAGCGCGCATTCAGGGCACGGGTAATCGACCACTTCACATCCGCGAGATCTTCGACGGTTTCTATCCCGAAATCGCCGAGATGATCCGCAGCGATATTGGTAATCAGCGCCACGTCCGCGCGGTCCACAGCCAGACCCCGGCGCAGCAAGCCACCGCGGGCGGTCTCCAGCAGCGCCAGCTCGCAGCGCTTGTCGCGCAGCACGATACGCGCACCGCCGGGACCCGCGTAATCGTCCCGGTCCAATAATTCGTCACCCATGGCCAGCCAGTCCGTGGAACTGACCCCCGCCACATGTCCGGCGACCCGGGCAATCGACGCCAGCAGGCGGACCGTGGTGGTCTTGCCGTTGGTGCCGGTAATCAATGCCGTGGGGACAGCCTTTAGCGACCGCCAGTTGATGTCATCGGGGGGGGGAAGCTCAAACAGATCCCAGCTCTGGCTGTAGCGCCCGGTCCCTAACGTCAGCTGATCCTCATCCAGAAGTACCGGCGTACCGCGCTCCCGGGCTGTTGCCAGCAGGCGCTGCAGCCGGGGTCGTTCCTCGTCTCGGTATTCACTGCGCAGTTGCCGCGCCGCGCGCAGGAGCAGGTGTCTCTGCCCGCCTTCGATCCAGTCCCTCGCCGCCTCCCAGGCCGCCTCATTCAACTCGGTCGCGGTGTACAGACCGTCGACCGGCGCGGAGAGGGCCAGGCTTACACCACCGGCAAAGGCGCGCACGCAGAGCTCTTCTTCCTCCCAGCCAAGCTCCGCCAGCAGCCGCCGCGCATGGCGTGTCCAGGCGGCGCAGAGCAGCTCCCGTTCGTCATCGTCCAGGGCAACATCAAGGACGGCCCCGGCGCGGGACAGAAACAGGTTTGCGCCGGTAAGACGCCGGGAATCAAGCAGACGCATGAGAGTTTAGTCGTCGCTCTCCCGGGCGATGCGAACACCGCGCTCGTCACGGATCAGCTCAATGTCCTCATCGAAGGAAAAGCCCCCGAGGAACTCCTCGGGTATCTCAATGGCCGGACGCTCCGGGTGCTCACTGACCACGTCCTCGCCCGGCTGAAAATAGATAATCTGTTTCCAGGAGCGGGTGACCTGATCGGCGAGAATCAGCAGCAAGTCGCCACCGAGCGCCATATCCAGAGCCTTTTGATTGGCTTGTTCTTCGCTTTCAATAATTTCGATTTGCTCGTCGGGCACACCGGCCGCCAGCAGACCCTGACGCAGCAGCTCCGGTACCTCCCGGGGACTGCGGCCGCGCAAATTGTCGTCGCGACGACAGATGTAATGATCAAAGTGTCCGGCCGCGACACCGGCGACCTCGAGAATGTCCTCGTCGCGCCGATCACCGGGCATGGTCAGTACCACAATCTTGCGCCCGCCGATTTCATAGCGGTCAACGACATCACAGACCATTTTCACCGCTGCCGGGTTGTGCGCGTAGTCGAGAATCACCTTGAACGGATGTTTGTCGTAAACGTTTAAGCGACCGGGTGACTGGAAGAAGGTGCTGTCAAAGGTCCGCAGGCCGTGACGGATATCCTCGAGGTCAATATGCATGTGGTAAGCCAGCGCCGCGGCGAACATGGCGTTCTGTACATTGTGCAATGCCCGCCCTTCCAGCGTTGCCGGTATCAGGTGGGTCCAGAGCAGCGGAATGTTGTGCCCGTGGTCGTCGTAGAGCGTGATCATGTTGCCATTGATCCCCTGCTCCAGCACCAGCGCCGTCCCCCCCGCCTTGATGTGCTCGCGCACCAGGGGGTGGGAACGATTCATGGTCACGTAACAGAGCTTTTCCGCGTTGCAGTGGTCCGCCATCTGCAGGCAGTGCACATCGTCGGCATTGAGCACCGCCGCATCCTGGGCGACCTCCACCACAACGCGCTTGACCTCGGCGAGATCCTCCAGGGTATCGACACCTTTCAGACCGAGATGGTCCGCCGCGATGTTCAGGCAGGCGGAAACATTGGATCGCTGGTAACCCAGGCCGCTGCGTAAAATGCCGCCCCGGGCGGTCTCCATCACCGCGGCGTTCACCGAAGGATCACGCAGCACAATCTGCGCGGCGGTTGGGCCGGTCATATCACCGGCTACGGTCAAACGCCCATCGATATACACACCGTCAGTACTCGTTTGCCCCACGGTCAGGCCCGACATCTTCAGAATATGCGCAAGCATCCTGGAGGTGGTGGTCTTGCCGTTCGTACCGGTAATCGCTGCAATCGGAATCGATGAGGGGCTACCCTTCGGAAAGAGCATGTCGATCACCGGGCCGGCGACATTGCGCGCCTGTCCCTCGGAGGGCGCCACATGCATCCGAAACCCTGGCGCCGCATTGCACTCACAGATACCACCACCCACTTCCCGGTAGGAGCGGGTAATGTCCGTGGTCAGAAAATCCACGCCGCCGACGTCCAGGCCCAGGGCGAGAATTGCACGCTCGGCCATGCTCTTGTTGTCCGGATGGATGACGTCGGTCACATCAACGGAGGTACCGCCGGTACTGAGATTGGCGGTCGGCTGCAGATACACGATATCGCCCTCCTCGGGCACGCTGTCGATGGTCATCTGGCGCTGCCCCAGCATGCGCTCGGCCGCCGCGTCCAGCGAGATGCGAGTCAGCACTTTTTCGTGGCCTACGCCGCGACGCGGATCCTCGTTCACCTTCTCCACCAGCTGCTCGATGCTGGAGCGCCCATCACCCACCACGTGGGCGGGGACGCGCTTGGCGGCGGCAACGAGTTGTCCGCCCACCACCAGC
>CAZGGN010000149.1:5156-7178 GCA_964525195.1 uncultured Congregibacter sp. | reverse complement strand
AACGGCAAGAACAGTGTATCGATTGGCGTAGTCAAGCAGTCCGATGCAAACACTATCGAAGTACTTGATGCGGTCCACAAGGAGATGCTGGCGGTTGAGGCAGATCTGCCCGACGGCATGGGCATCGCGTCTTCCGGTGACGCCTCAGCGTTCATTCGTGCGGCGATCAACGGTGTCTACGCCACGATTGCCTTGACGATCGCGCTGGTCGCCATCGTCATACTGTTGTTCCTGGGAACGATCCGGGCAACGCTGATTCCCGTGGTGTGTATTCCCGTGTCGCTGCTCGGGGCGGTGATTGCGCTGCAGGCCATGGACTACTCGCTTAATCTGATCACCCTGCTGGCCATGGTTCTCGCCGTTGGACTCGTTGTCGATGACGCCATCGTGGTTCTGGAAAACATTTACCGGCGGATCGAAGAGGGTGAGCCTCCGCTTCTGGCGGCGGCCTCGGGTGCCCAGCAGGTGGGTTTTGCGGTCATCGCGACGACGGCGGTGCTTCTCGCCGTTTTCAGTCCCGTGGTCTTCCTGCAGGATGCGTCCTCGCGTCTGTTTGTGGAACTGGCTGTCACGATTTCCGTGGCGGTCTGCGTGTCATCGCTTCTCGCGCTGTCTCTGGTCCCCATGCTCTGCAGCCAGATTCTGCGTAAAAGCAGCTCTCACAGCGCCCTTGATCGGATTGTGAGCAGCGCCATGCTCAAGCTCCGCGTGGTGTACGAGCGCAGCTTGCGCTACCTCCTCGGCCACGCATGGCTGTCCCTGGTTCTCGCTGCACTCGCGCTGATGGTCCTGCCGCTGTTGTTCCAGCAATTGCAGCGCGAGTATGTGCCCGTAGAGGACCAGGATTCAGTGATGGCTATCATCACTGCCCAGGAGGGCACCAACATTGATTCCATGCGTCAGATCATCGAGCGCCTGCAGCCGCCGCTGCTGGAGCTTCAGGAGTCCGGGTCGCTGACGCGGGTGCTGTTTGTGGCGCCGTTTCGCAACTCCACATCGACCTCGACGGCATTCTGCCGGGTGTCGATGGTGCCCTGGAATGAACGGGATTACAGCGCCTTCGAACTTCGCGACCAGATGGCCGACTGGTGGCGCGACGTGCCGGGCATTCGGGTGAGCACCTTCGTGCCCGCAGGGCTGGGGCAGCGCGGTCCCAACACGCCGGTGCAGTTTGTGCTTCAGGGGCCGGATTACCAGACGCTGGCGGACTGGCGCGACCTGGTGATGGATGATGCGCGCAAGAGCGGCATGTTTGGCATGCTCACTTCAGACCTGAAGGAAACACAGCAGCAGGTTCATCTGCGCATCGATGTCGCCCGGGCCGCGGCGCTGGGAGTGAGCGCCCGGGATGTGGCCGAGACACTGCAGGCGCTGATGACTGAGCAGGAGGTCACCACCTATTCGGTAGATCAGGAGGAGTATCCGGTCATCGTACAGTTACAGGATAACCAGCGTGCGACTCCCGACGATATCGGCAATGTGCGGGTTCGCGGTGCCGATGGTCAGCTGATTCAGCTATCCAATCTCCTGGCCTCCGAAAGTGTCGCGGGTATTGCGACGCTGGAGCGCTACAACCGTCTTCGCGCCGTGACCATCAGCGCAACGCCGGCTTCCGGCGTCAGCCTTGGCGAAGCGTTGCAATTTCTCGAAGACAGCGTAGACAGGAACCTGCCGTCCAACGCGAAAGTGGATTACAAGGGACAGTCTCTGGATTACAAGGAATCCACCGGCGACATTTATTTTGCTTTTGGCCTTGCCCTGCTGGTGCTGTTTCTGGTGATGGCGGCGCAGTTCGAGAGCTTTATCCATCCCACAGTCATCATGGTCACAGTGCCGCTGGCGCTGGTCGGAGGCCTGCTGGGACTGATGCTGACCGGCCAGTCCTTTAATCTGTTCAGCCAGATCGGCCTTTTGATGCTGATTGGAATAGCAACCAAAAACGGCATTCTGCTGGTGGAGTTCATCAACCAGGTGCGCGATGAAGGCCTCGCATTCGGTGAGGCGATTATCAAAGGTTCCGTA
>CAZGGN010000149.1:0-5146 GCA_964525195.1 uncultured Congregibacter sp. | reverse complement strand
TTATTTTGGATAAATTTATACTTTAAAATTAAAAATATTTCACTGTAGCAATTGGTTCAACCTGACAGTTTACAGTTGTGTAATCATCAAAGGTTCCGTACTGCGCCTGCGTCCCGTGATGATGACGGCGGTATCGACGATTGTGGGTGCGCTGCCCCTGGTGCTGATGGAAGGCCCGGGTTCAACGAGTCGCAATGTGCTCGGTATTGTCGTTCTGTTCGGAGTGAGCGTCGCCACCCTCTTTACGCTTTATCTGGTGCCGGCGATTTACAGCATCATCGCGAGAGGGACCGGCTCGCCGGAGGCCATCGCGCGGGAAATGCGTGTGCTCGCTGCCCGGCAGCCGGCAGTCGAGTCCCCAAAATGATGCGCCTTAGTGAGGAAAACACGCCTGTTTGCACCAGATGTGTGCGAGGCCGTTAAGGGCGCCCGGGTCTTTTTGATCAGGCGCCCGCATTATCGAATGAGGGACAGCCTCTGAGGGCCGCGAGCCGGCCTTTCGGTTCAGACTTTCCAGTCTGTTTATCCCCCCCGGGTCTTTCTGGCCCACTTATTGCGATGGAGTTCTGGCGTCGCTGCGGGTTCATGATGACCCTTCGGCGCTGTGCCTTTCATCCACAGGGGTTTGCCAGTTCGTGCTGGAACAAGAGATGTTGCTGTTCATCGCACTGTTGAGCGGCGCTGGCGTTATCGCAGGACTCACAGCCGGCTTGTTCGGCGTTGGCGGCGGCTTTGTTGTGGTACCCGCATTGCTCGGAGTATTCCCCTTCCTTACTGACAAAACCGACGATCTGATGATGGTTGCTGTGGGAACTTCCCTCGCCACGATTGTGGTGTCCTCGGCGCGATCGGTACATGCGCACAGCAAGCATGGGGCCGTGGATTTTGCTCTTCTTAAAGACTGGGCCGTCTGGGTGGTTCTCGGGGTGGGTCTCGGTATCTGGATTGCGTCAATCGCCGATTCGCAGAGACTGATTCTGGTGTTTGCGATCGGGGTACTGGTGTACGCCCTGTATTTTCTGTTCCCGTCGGCCCTTGACCGCTATAAGGGTCAGTGGTCCATGCCGACCGGTGGCGGCAAAGCCCTACTCGCGACGAGTCTGGGGGGCTTTTCTGCCCTGCTGGGTATTGGCGGGGGAAGCATAACGGTGCTGACGATGGTGCTGTGCAATCGTCCGATACATCAGGCCGTGGCGACGGCCTCCGGCGTCGGGTTTCTGATCGGTTTGCCCGGAATGATCGGGTTTCTGGTGATGGGACTGGGTGCGGAGAATCTTCCGGCGGGCTCTGTCGGCTATATCAATCTGCCCGCACTGTGCGCGGTGGCTGTGTTTTCAATCATGACGGCACCTCTGGGTGCGCGATGGGCTCACAGGCTCAACAGTGACCAGCTAAAACGGGTGTTTGGTTTCTATCTTGTGCTGGTGGCTGTGTCGATGTTCAGCAAAGCCTAGCGCCGCCCCCGGGGTTCTTTCAATGCGAACCTCAGGAGCTATATTTCTTTCACAGGCGATTAAAAGACGGAGAAAAAAATGACTGCAGATTTCAACCGAAGGAAGTTTCTTTTTGGTGCGGCCGGCGCCCTGGCCGTGACGAGCGTGCTGAGGACCGGTGCCAGCTTTGCCGACAGCGGCGCCGCCATGACGCGCTTAAAGCCGATGTATGGCCCGGCCCCCGGTGTCGCCAAGCTCAACGCCAACGAGAACCCCTATGGTCCGAGTAAGGCGGCGCTTGCGGCGATTCAGGAGGCCAGTGCCAGTGGTGCCTATTACGTGGAGGAGTCTGCCATTGCCCTGCGCGCGATGATTGCCGAGCGCCACGGCCTTGCCCCTGAGTATGTCACGCTCAGTTCCGGATCCAGCGGCGCGCTGGTAGCTGCGGCGATCGCCGCCGGCCAGAGCGGGAATATCCTCGGGCCGGATCTGTTCTGGGATACGACCTCCAAGAGCGTGGAGCAGCAGGGCATCGCGCAAATCAAGCGCCTGCCGAAAACGCCGGGACTGGAGATTGATCTCGACGCGATGTATGGCGCCATCGACGATTCCATCTCCATGGTGCAGGTGGTGAATCCCAACAACCCCACGGGCCTGCTCTCGGATCCGGTGGCGCTGCGCGCTTTCTGTATCAAGGCGTCGAAAAAAGCCACGGTGCTGGTGGATGAAGCGTACAACGAACTGACCGAAATGCCCGACGAGAATACGATGGTCTCGCTGGTCAAGGAGGGACACGACGTGATTATCGCGAGAACCTTCTCCAAGATATACGGTCTGGCGGGTCTCCGCGTGGGCTACCTCATCGCTGCGCCGGAGAAAATCGAGCAGATGGAGCGCTATGGTCTGGGCTGGTATGGCCTGAATCAGGCGGGCCTCGCGGCGGCTATTGCCTGCTATGAGGATCCGGTTTTCATGGACGCTTCCAGAGCCAAGATCCGCGAGGGCCGGGAAATGATTGCCTCTGCGCTAAAGGAGAATGGCATTGCTTCGCTGCCGTCGCAGACCAACTTCATATTTGCCGATCTGGGCACGATTAACGCTGAAGACTTCAGGGTGGCGATGGAAAAGGAGAACGTACTCATCCGCGGCATCTACCGTGATTACACGCACTGGTCCCGCGTCAGTATGGGGCGGCTTGAACATGTGCAGATGTACGTGGATGCGCTGCCCAGAGTGCTCTCGCGCCTTGTCTGATATATTCCTTGATGGACTGGCTGGACGGCGCCGGGCCTAGAAGATCTCTCGTATCAGTTCATCCGTACCCTTGAGCCCCTGACCCTCGGCGTCTTCACTGCCCTCGGGCAGGTTTTCGTTGCGGAAGTACTCGAAAATTGCGTTGCGCTGATCGGCCGGGGCCAGCAGTCCGCTGTCGGGATCAATACGCACGTAGCTGACGCCGGGCGGCAGCGTGCGCGGGCGTTCTGGCCGCCCGGCGAGCGCTTCGCGCATATAGTTGATCCAGATGGGCAGCGCGGCAGTCCCGCCAAATTCTCGTCGGCCCAGGGGAGTGTAATTGTCAAAGCCTACCCAGGTCGTGGTGACGACGTCCGGGTTATAACCGGAGAACCAGGCGTCCATCGGGCCGTTGGTCGTGCCCGTCTTGCCGGCGATATCATCCCGCTTGAGGACCAGCGCTCGCCGTCCGGTGCCCAGTTTGATGACGTCCTGAAGAATATTGTCGATGATGAAGTTGACGCGCTCGTCCATGACCCGAGGTGCTTTCGGAAGTGAGGCCAGCTGTTCCCTGCGCAGAATTTCTTCCATAGAGAGCTCATCCCCGGGCTGCCTTGTCTCTGCGTCAGCGGCGCAGTCCCGGCACACGGTTGCCGGCTGTGCTTCAAACACCGTTTTGCCGCTGAGGTCTTCGATGCGCTGAATCAGGTACGGCTCTACCCGGTAGCCGCCGTTGGCCAGGGTCGCGTAGGCGCCGGCGATTTCCAGCGGGGTCATGGCGTGTGTTCCCAGCGCGAGCGACAGGTCCGGTGCGAAATCTTGCGTATCAAAGCCAAGTTGAGCGGCGTAATCGATAAAGCGCCGGACCCCCAGTTGTTGCAGCAGGCGGATAGATACCAGGTTACGCGACTTGGTCAGTGCCCAGCGCAGTCGCGTAGGTCCGTAGAAGCGCCCGCCGTCGTTCTCGGGTCTCCAGACACCTTCCAGTGAGCTGTCCTCCATCATGATGGGGGCATCATTAATGATGCTTGCCGCGGTAAATCCCGCATCGAGCGCGGCGCTGTAGAGAAACGGTTTGAGATTTGAGCCGGGCTGACGCTGGGCCTGGGTGGCGCGGTTGAATTTGCTCTTCTCAAAGCCCACGCCTCCCACCAGACTGACGATGGCCCCGTTGTCGGGATTGAGTGACACCAGAGCGGCCTGAGCTGCGGGAACCTGAGCGAGTGTCCATTGCTCGTTTTCCCCGCGACTGACGCGGATCAGGTCCCCCACAGCGAGCACGTCCGCGGGTGCTATCGGGGCGGCGCCCATACGGTTCTCGCTGAGGTAGGGACGGGCCTGCTGAAGGCCATCCTCCCAGGCAATGCGGCCACTTTGCTTGTCTCGCAGCAGTAGATCCACTCCCTGTGCATCAACGGAGGTAACGATGGCCGGATCAAGGTCAGCGATGCTCGGGGTGTCATCCAGAACGGCCTGCCAGTCTTCCAGTGGCAGGGCCTCGCCCTCGGCCAATGGGGTTTTCAGCAGTCTGGCCTCGGGGCCGCGATAGCCATGGCGTCGGTCGTAGGTCATCAGGCCGTCGACCACCGCTCGGTCGGCCACCTCCTGAAGCTCTGCGTTCAGCGTGGTGTAGACGCTGTAGCCCTCGTTATAGGTTGACATGCCATAACGCTGGACCATCTGCCGCCGCGCCATTTCTGCCGCGTACTGCGCGTTCAGGGTGATTCTGGCGCCGTGCTGGGAGGCGGTTACCGGCGCTTGAATCGCCGCGGCGTAAGCGTTCGCATCGATGTATCCCAGCGTTTGCATGCGGCCCAGGATCCAGTTGCGACGGTCTTTGCCCGCCTCGGGACCGCTGATCGGGTTGTTGCGCGAAGGCGCTTTGGGAATCCCGGCGAGCATCGCGTGTTGCGCGAGGGTTAACTCGCCGATGCTACGCCCGTAATAGACCTGTGACGCGGCCTCAAAGCCGTAGGAGCGATGCCCCAGGAAGACCCTGTTGACATAAAGCTCAAAGATTTCCTCTTTGCTCAATCGGCGCTCAATTTCGAGGGCCAGCAGGATCTCGTTGAACTTGCGCATAAAAGTGCGTTCCAGCGAGAGGAAGTAATTGCGCGCCACCTGCATGGTCAGCGTGCTGCCGCCGGAGACTTTTTCGCCGGTGAGCACGAGTTCCGATACCGCGCGCAACAGCCCCCCAAAGTCGATGCCCCTGTGGCGGAAGAATCCGTCGTCCTCGGCGGCGAGGAGGGCGTAGACGAATTGCTCGGGGATTTCATCGTAGCGAAGGGGATTACGCTTTTGTTCGCCGAACTGACCTATCAGCTCGCCCTCTGCGGTGTACACTCGCATGGGGGTTTGCAGGCGTACGTCGCGCAGGGTTTCTACGTCCGGAAGATTCGGACTGAGATAAAGGTATATGCCGGCAGATAACCAGCAGGCGCCAAGAAAACCCAGCACCGCAAGGCGCAGAGGCCATC
>CAZGGN010000148.1:1547-7401 GCA_964525195.1 uncultured Congregibacter sp. | reverse complement strand
CTCATCAATGAGAAAGCTGTCAAGGACGAGCCCCGGCTCCCAAAGACTCGCGAGAGACAGGTTGGCCTGAAGTCGGGAAAAACCCAGGGGTTGGTGCCCGTCGTTCTCCACCAGCTTTGCGCCGCGCACCTCCAGGGCCAGAGAGAATGGATTGAAAAGAATCAACTCGCTACGCAGCTCTCGATTCAGCTGTTCCCTAACGGCTTTCGGCGCGAGTAGGTTCAGCGCCGGCAGCAGCACCAGGAGACACAGCAGCAGGTAGGCCGCATAAACGCGCAGTGGCCATGCGATCCATCGGGGTAAAGGGCGTCCTGAAGTCATCATTGAATACTGCTTCTCCCGTGTGTTGTCTCGTTCCTGCCCCGTCACAAGCCTTTGCGATAGCCGTAGGGGGTCAGGCCGGTCCAGGTCTTGAAGGCCCGGATGAAAGCACTGGCTTCCGAGAACCCCGCGCGATGCGCCACTTCCTCAACGCTGAGCGAGCGCTTGCTGAGAAAGTGTAGTGCCGTGTCGCGGCGGATATCGCTTTTGATTTGCTTGAAGGTGCTTCCTTCTGCAGCAAGGCGGCGTCTCAGGGTCTGGGGATGTAGCTCAAGCGCCGCGGCCACATCGGTCAGCTCGGGCATGTGCAGGAGATCCCGGCGAAGTTGCTCACGAACTCTCGCGGTCCAGCTGAAATCATAGCTCGTGGTCAGCATCACCAGCATAGGATGCCGGAGGTAGCGGCGCAAAGACTCGGGCGTTTGTGTCACAGCTTTGTCCATGAGCGATCTCGCCATGCTCATGCTGGTCTCCATACGCTCGAAGCTGACCGGATTGCCCACGAACATGAGACGGTAGTCACTGGCACCGGCGCTCTGCGCATGGGTGAAGCGTACCTCGCGCAGGGGCAGCTCTTCCTCCACGAGCCAGCAGGCAAAGCGGTAGCTGTTGAGCAGTGCGAGCTCGGAGTAGTAGGCACTGCGACTGCTCGCGTCGCTGCCCAGACGGATTCGGATACTGTCGTCCTGGGTCAACAGCTCGATCGGCAGGCCACCGTCCATCAACTGGAAAAACCGGCAGTAGCGGTGCAGGGCCTGGCCCAGGGTTTCGCTGGTAATGACCGCGTGACACATCATGTCCCAGGTGCCCAGCGGCAGTGGTCGCTGAGCATAGCCCAGACTTTCATCACGCAAGGCCTGCATGGTGCTGGTCTGCAGATCCGCAAACTGTCGGGCGCTGATTCTGGCCTGGGGCTCGCGGAGGAGCCGTGGGGGAATTCGCTGCCTTCGCAGCAGTCCCTGAGGGTCCACACCGGCGGCGACGCAATGCCTCAGCACAGCGCTCACAAAATGCACCGAGACCGAAATCTTGTTGCTGCCGGCGCGGGGATAGTTCATTGCCGGGCGCTCAACCGCTTTGCCAGCTGCTCTGTCATTTGCTGTCAATTTCCCTGTTAATGACAGTCATTGTTGCCCCCGGGTTCGAAAACCATACTGCGCCGCTGTATCGGGCTTAGGTGAAGGAGATTCTCATGCTGCCACGCGATTTTACGGAAGAGCAGGTCATGTTTCGCGATGCGTACCGCAAATTTCTCAGTACTGAGATTGTGCCACATATGGAGACGTGGCGAGAGGCGGGCATCGTGGATCGGGAGGCATTTCGCAAGGCCGGAGAGCGGGGTTTTCTGATGGTCTGGCCCGAGGAGAAGTACGGGGGCATGGGCGACCCGGACTTTCGTTTCGAGCAGGTGATTATTGAAGAGACAGCCTACGCGCGCGTTGGCGACTGGTACAGCACGCTGCACAGCCGGCTGGTGGGTCCCTATTTCACTCGTTTTGGTAACGAAGAGCAGTGTCAGCGATTTCTGCCACGCTGCGCCAGCGGCGAATTGATACTTGCCATCGCCATGACCGAGCCGGACGCCGGCAGTGATCTCGCCGGGATGCGCAGCACCGCCGTCGAGGAGGGTGACCACTGGGTTTTGAACGGGTCGAAAACCTATATTTCCAATGGGATCAACGCTGACGTGGTGATCGTGGCGGCGAAGACCGATCCGGAAAACAACCCCCATGCCATGACCCTGTTTGTTGTCGAGCGCGGTATGGAGGGGTTTGAACGTGGTCGGAACCTGGAAAAGATGGGTATGAAAGCCCAGGATACGGCCGAGCTGTTTTTCAACAATGTGCGCGTGCCCAAAGCGAACGTGCTGGGTGAGCCGCATAAAGGCTTTATTTATCTTATGGAAGGGCTCGCCGAAGAGCGCCTGATTGGCGCCGCATTCCAGAACACCCAGTTCAAGCTTGCTGAATTGCGCACGGATCTGGATATTGCGCAAAACTATGTTGACCAGTGCGTTGTCGCGTTCAATGCGGGACAGCTGACCGCGGTAGACGCGGCAAAGGCCAAGCTGGTCACCAGTGAGTTACAGGTCAAGGTTGCCGATATCGGCGTGCAGCTACACGGTGGAGCCGGATACATGGACGAATACCCCATCAGCCGCCAGTTCACCGACGCGAAGATTGCCACGATCTATGCGGGTAGTTCTGAGGTCATGAAAATCATCGTCAGCCGCGACTGCCTGGGCGACAAGTACCAGCCGTTCAATACCCGTAACTTTTAGCTCCCGACCCGTAATTTGTATTCCTGATAGTCAGCGAAGAGGAGGATGAAGGTGGGACCGTTAAACGGCTATACGATACTGGAACTGGCGGGGATCGGCCCAGCGCCCATGGGCGGCATGATGCTTGCCGATCTGGGCGCCGAAGTTATTCGCATTGATCGCGCTGCGAGCGATGCTCCGTCGCCGCTGGAGAGCGTGAGTGGTCGCGGGAAAAAATCGGTAGTGCTCAACCTCAAAGACCCGAAAGGCGTTGAGACGTTGCTGCGCATGGTCGAAAACGCCGACGTGATTATCGATCCCTTCCGGCCCGGCGTCTGCGAAAAGCTCGGCATCGGTCCAGAGGTTTGTCTGGCGCGCAATCCGCGGCTGATTTTCGCGCGGATGACCGGCTGGGGACAGGAGGGCCCGCTTGCGAGCGCGGCGGGTCATGACCTGAACTACATCGCGCTGACCGGCGCGCTGTTCGCCAACGGGGAGCGCGATGGTCGGCCTATGCCGCCGCTGAATCTGGTTGGTGATATGGGAGGCGGTGGCATGCTGCTGGTCAACGGTATTCTCGCAGCCTTACTCGAGACCGCCAGCTCCGGTCAGGGGCAGGTGATCGATGTGGCGATGGTCGATGGCGCTGCGCAGCTGATGTGGATGTTTCACACCTTCCATGCCGCCGGGCTCTGGAACGCTGAGCAGCGTGAGGCCAACATGCTTGATGGGGGCACGCATTTCTACAATACCTACGAGTGTGCGGACGGAGAATATGTATCGATCGGGTCAATCGAACCGCAGTTTTATGCCTTGCTGATAGACAAAGCCGGCCTCCCCGAAGAGCTCTTTGCCGAGCAGAATAATCCCGAACGCTGGTCCGAGCAGAAAGAACAGCTTGCAGAGATCATGCGCCAGAAAACCCGGGATGAGTGGTGTGCCCTCATGGAGGGCACCGACGTGTGCTTTGCGCCGGTGCTGCGCTTTACCGAAGCGCCCGAGCACGCCGCAGCGCGAGCGCGTCACAGCTATATTGAACTCGATGGCGTGGTACAGCCGGCGCCGGCGCCGCGCTTTTCGCGCACCGCGGCGCAGGTGCAGCATGGAGCCCATGCGAATGGTCAGGACACGCAATCAGTGTTGGCTGAAATGGGTATCGCAGAGCATGAAATTGCCGCGCTGTGCGAAGCCGGTGCTATCCAGTAAATGCTCAACGATAAGGAATAAGGAATCCCGATGACGGACGCGAGTTACGAAACCCTGGTTATCGAGCGCCATGGGCCGGTCGCGAGACTGCTGATGAACCGACCGGAGAAGCTCAATACATTCTCAACCGCCATGCGTCATGAAATGGTCGCTGCGGTCAATCAGCTCAATGCGGATCCCGCGCTGCGCGTGATTGTGCTAGCGGGGGCGGGGCGCGCATTTTGCGCCGGAGCTGACCTTGCGGATGATGTCGCTGCAGATCCCGAGCATCAGGGGGAGCTTACCGAGCATATGCTCAAGAGCGAGTACAAACCCAGCATCCTGGGGATTACCGAATCGAGCAAACTGTGGATTGCGGAAGTCAGTGGTGCTGCCGCGGGGATTGGCAGTGCCTACATGCTCGCCTGTGACCTGGTGGTCATGGCACGGGGCAGTTACCTCTATCAGGCTTTCGCGGCGATCGGACTGATTCCTGATGGTGGCGCTACCTGGCAACTGCTGCGGGCCGTGGGCCGCAAGCGCGCGATCGAGATTATTCTTGGCGGCGAGCGTATTCAGGCGGAGCGTTGTCTCGAACTCGGGCTATGCAACCGTGTGGTCGAAGAGGGGGAGGAGACTGCGGCGGCTCTGGAGTGGGCGGGGCAACTGGCCAGGAAAGCGCCCCTCGCTGTGCAGTTCAGTAAGAAAGCCCTGGCGATGGCGGCGGACCTTAATTTCGGTGAGATGATTTCCCAGGAAGCGGCGATGCAGAATATCTGTATTTCCAGTGAGGATTCCCGGGAAGGCGTCATGGCGTTCTTCGAGAAACGCGAAGCGGTGTTCAAAGGGCGCTGAACGTGACGCGGAGAGAGTAGCGGCATTGAGCACAGCGGGGGAGGAATCGGGCGTTCGGCGGGAGCTTCGCGAACTGCAGGAGCGCCTGGCGCGTGGCAGTGACAGCGGTCGTGCCGACGCGGTTGCTCGTCGCCGGAGCAAGGGTTTTCGCACGGCACGGGAAAACCTCAATGATCTGATCGATCCGGGAAGTTTTGTCGAGTACGGGGCGATGGCGGTTGCGGCCCAGCGGCAGCGTCGTGACTATCAGGAACTGCAGCGGGAAACGCCGGCGGACGGAGTGATCACCGGCCTGGGTCGGGTCAACGGCAGCTACTTTTCCAAGGAAGCCTCGCGTACCGCGCTGGTGGTCTACGATTACAGCGTACTTGCGGGCACGCAGGGTTATTTTCATCACGCCAAGATTGATCGACTGCTGAGTATCGCAGCCCGGCAGCGCCTGCCTGTCATCATGTATACGGAAGGCGGCGGCGGTCGACCCGGAGATACGGATGTGACGACCCAGATCGCCGGTCTCAATGTATCGACCTTTGCGGCCTGGGCGGCGATGAATAGCGGTATGCCGCGTATCGTCGTCAACAATGGCTATTGTTTTGCCGGGAATGCCGCGTTGTTCGGTGCGGGAGACATACGCATTGCGACGCGGGCCTCGTGCATCGGGATGGCGGGACCGGCGATGATTGAAGGTGGTGGTCTCGGAAGCTTTCGCCCGGAACAGATTGGTCCCGCTGAGTCCCAGTGGCGCAACGGTGTCATTGATGTACTGGTAGAAGACGAGGCTGCGGCGACGGCGATGGCCAAACGCCTGCTCTGGTATTTTCAGGGCGATGTGCCTCCCGGAGCTGCGAGTGCCCAGGAGCCGCTACGCGACGCGATGCCCGAGGATCGTCGCTGGAGCTATCCGGTCCGGGACATTATCGAGCGCCTCTTCGACACGGGTAGTTTTACCGAGTTGCGCCGGGTCTTCGGGCGCAGCGTGGTGACCGGCCTTGCTCGGCTTAACGGCCGGGCAGTGGGCGTGCTCGCCAGCGACTGTCAGCAGCTTGGTGGCGCCGTGGATAGCGACGCTTCCGACAAGGCCGCACGTTTTATCAGCCTTTGCGATCGCACGGGGCTGCCGCTGATCTCGCTGGTCGACACCCCGGGCTTTATGGTCGGGCCCGATAGCGAGGCGGCGGGCGCGGTGCATCGTATGTCGGCGTTGTTTGAGCGCGCGGCCTCCCTGCGAACACC
>CAZGGN010000148.1:1157-1537 GCA_964525195.1 uncultured Congregibacter sp. | reverse complement strand
TGGTCGGCGGCAGTTTTGCCGTACCGGATTTCGCTGTGGCCTGGCCCACGGGTGAATTTGGCGGCATGGGTCTGGAGGGGGCCGTTCGTCTGGGGTATCGCAAGGAGTTGGAGGCCGAGCCCGACCCGGATCGTCGGCAGGCGCTGTTTGATCGGCTGCTCGGGGAGCTCTACGACAAAGGCAAGGCGCTGGAGGCTGCGGCACATCTTGAAATCGATGCGGTGATTGATCCGGCCGATACCCGTGATCAGCTGATCAACGCTCTGTATCATTGCAAGACACGCTCAGAATAATAAGCAGGGGCCTGCTATGTACCCCGGGATTCCCAGGATGTTTCGCGTGAGCTACTCGCGACAGCGCTACCTGTCATCGCTCGCGCT
>CAZGGN010000148.1:0-1147 GCA_964525195.1 uncultured Congregibacter sp. | reverse complement strand
TACTGGTCCTGGTCGCATCGGCTCCGACCCTCGCCGCCGACAAGCGTTTGCTCTGGGGAGATACGCATCTGCATAGCGCCTATTCCTTCGATGCGTTCATGAATGACAACCTGCGTGCGGATCCGGCAACGGCCTACCGCTTTGCGATGGGGCAACCTGTTGAACATCCGTATCACGGAGCGCGGGTGCAGCTCGACCGACCGCTGGATTTTCTCGCCGTGTCCGATCACGCTGAATACCTGGGGGTTATCCGCCACACTTATTATGAGGGGCCGGTGCTTGATGGGTTGAGTCCCTGGGCGAAGCTCAAGGGCCGGATTGCGACGTCGGTTCTGCGTCAAAAGATCGATCAGCGTCGCGGCAGGGATCTCTTTGCCCCGGCGCTTCCCGCGGCGCAGGATCCGAGGGCCGCCGCTGAGGTCCTGGCGGCAACCGGCGGTATTCCCCAGAGCCGCGTATCGAACATGATTCCCCGGATGGATGGTGTCGAGCTGAGTACCTGGCGCAGCATCGCCGAGACGGCGGATGCGTATTACCGCCCCGGGGAGTTTACTACCCTGCTGGCCTGGGAATGGAGCACCAGCCCGGGCGGGGCGAACCTGCATCGTGTTGTTCTGAGCGATGGCGACGCCGAGACGGCCCGGGATTTTGAACCTTTTGGTATGGATGACAGTCCCTATCCGGAGGACCTCTGGGCTTTTCTGGCGCGCACGGAAGCGGCTACGGGCGCTAATTTTGTGGCGATTCCGCATAACTCCAACCTGTCCAAGGGGGTTATGTTCGATGAGATTACGCTCCGGGGCGAGGTGTTTAGCGGCGACTACGCAAAGGCCCGCCAACGCTGGGAGCCCGTCGCCGAGGTCACACAGATTAAAGGCGATTCGGAAACACACCCAATCCTGTCTCCGGATGACGAGTTCGCGGATTTTGAGACCTATCCCTACTATATTCAGCGAGATCTGGAGCGTTATCAGGCGCGGCGTGGGGATTACCTGCGCTCAGCGCTACGCCGGGGGCTGGAACTCGAAGCGCGTCTTGGCACCAATCCCTATCGCCTGGGTATGATCGGATCGACGGACGCGCACACGGGGCTGTCGAGTGCCGACGAAGACAACTTCCATGGCAAGATGGCGACGGACTCGATTCC
>CAZGGN010000147.1:2868-7450 GCA_964525195.1 uncultured Congregibacter sp. | reverse complement strand
CGATGTCAGCGGGGAGTACATCGTTCATCCGCTTGCCGAGAAAGGCCGCCGGTGGTCGATAGAGGTGGCTCTTATCAGCCGCCTGGTAGTCAAGAATCAGCCCGTTCCGATCGATGAGGAAAAACAGATCAGGCAGTGCCTGAAAAAGCGCATTCAGGGTTTTCCGACGGTGCTCTGACTCTTCGCGTGCGCGTTTCTCGCGGTCGATATCGACGTGTACGCCCAGGACGCGCAGGGTCTTGCCCGTTTTTGTGTCACGCAAGGCCGTACCGCGGGAGCGTATCCAGACGTAGTGGCCGGCCTTGTGCTGCAGTTGATATTCCATATCCCAGAGCCTGTTAGAACTCTGGAGGAACGCCCGAATGGATGCGCTGATCTGTTCCTGTTGATTCGGATGTATTGTCTGCACCAGGCGGCTCAGCCGATTGGGGAATTCCTCATCGCGGTAGCCGAGCTGCGCTTTCAATGAGGGCGAGAGGTAGATTGCGTCGCCTTGGGTGTCCCAATCGTAGATACCCTCGGCCAGGGACTCGGTGAGGAGCTGGTAGCGCGTTTCGCTCTCGTGGAGGGCGGCCTGCTCGCGAATATCTGCGGTGACGTCGGTGTAAATCGCGACGAGATGACCACTGTCGAGGCGAAACACATCGTTGCGATACCAGCCTTCTTCCAGATGTTCGTCGCTGTATCGGAAAGGGGCCAGTGACTCCGCCATGCCACTGTTGTGCACTCGGATCAGGCAGTCCCGCAAGGCCGCGGCGCCGGCGCCAGGGAAGACATCGGTCAGCCGTTGGCCACGGATATCTTCGATGGACACGCCGCCCAATGTTTGCGCCATGCGGTTCATGGCAACGAAACGGAAGTCGTTGACGGCCTCTGTCGGCGCGTAAATGGCTACCGCAGAGCCAAGTTGCTGGAACAACTCTTCAAATAGGGAAAAGGAAGAAGACGCCTCTGTTGTGAGAGCCTGTGGCACCTGTACCGCCCGGTGATGTCAATTCAACACCGGGCCAGAATACTACTGCATGCGCAGGCGATGCACCCCGGATATGCCAATTAATCCGTCGAGCTGATCGGCGTGGCCTTCGCGCCAGCCGGTGATCCAGTTAATCCGCTGTTCCTCGACACTGTGCGGGCAACTCTCGCTGCTGCGACCGGAAACTCCAGCCTGATATCCACGCTCGTAGGCCCGAACATTCATATCGCGTTTTTGTCGGCGCATTGGCTTTACTCTCGCTCTTGTGGGAACACGTTTATCCATCTAAGCAGATGGATGGCCTTTGGGCTACTACTCTTTGGTTACCGATACAAGCGCGTCTATTACCTAATGATCTAAAAAAATCACATTTTCTGCCTCACGCCGCGGTCGTCCCGTTTCTCGCTGATGCTGTCGAGATACAGTTCTACCCAGTGCTTTACGGGGATGTCGCTGCCCTGGGCCAGATGGAGCTGGCAGCCGATGTTGGCGCTGACAATGACATCGGGCGCATCCGCGTCCAGTGCGTTCAGCTTCGCAGCGCGCAGCCGCTGACTCATGGCGGGCTGCAGGAGAGAATAACTGCCTGCGGAGCCGCAGCACAGGTGATCGTCCCGGGTCCTGACGATCCGGTAGCCGCGCGCTTGCAGAAGTTGGCGCACCGTATCCGGCTCGCCCAGCGCGTGGCTCTGCGAGCAGGGTACGTGCACGGCGACACGTATCCCCGCGAGTCGGTCCTGGCGCACCGGGGGAGTCGCCGCCGTCAGACGCTGAAGGTAGGGCGCAAAATCCTGGGCAAGGACGCTGACCCGCGCCGCGCGCTCTGCATACGCCGGGTCCCGTGCCAGGGCCTTGGCATAGTCTTTGAGCTGGCTGCTGCAGCCGCTAGCGGCCGAGATTATCGCTTCGGCGCCGGCTTCGATCGCCGGCCACCAGGCATCAATGTTGCGCCGCATATCGTCTTTCCCGTCCTCCACGGCGGCAAGATGCGTGTTGAGTGCGCCGCAGCAGCCCTGGGCAGGTGTAGCGGCTACGCCGATGCCTAGATCATCGAGGATGGCCCGCACGCACTGGTTGCTGAGCGGTGTTGCCGCCCCCTGTACACAGCCCTCCAGCAAAATAACGCGGCGTTCGTGCTTGCCGTGAGTGGGCGCGGTCGCCAGCGGTTTTTGCCGGGGCGGTACGGAATCGCCGAGTTGTCGCGGCAGCAGCGGACGCAGTGTTTGTCCGACAGCGAGCAGGAAAGCAAAGCGTCGGCGATGAGGCACAATCGCCCGCAACAGCCAGCGTGCGAGCCGCTCTCGCGCGCTGCGCGCGACGGTCTCTTCGAGGAGCGCGCGACCCGCATCGGCGATGTCGCCGTAGCGAACGGCGCTCGGGCAGGTGGTCTCGCAGCTGCGGCAGGTGAGGCAGCGATCCAGGTGATGCTGGGCCGTGCGGGTGCTATCGCCGGTTTCCAGCAACTCCTTGATGAGATAGATGCGTCCCCGGGGGCTGTCCCGTTCGTCGCGGCTATCGAGGTAGGTGGGGCAGGTAGCGAGGCAAAATCCGCAGTGCACGCAGGCCTCGATCGCGGTAGCGGCCTCTCGGGCGAGGATCGAGTCTGCCAGATCCGGGTGCAGTTTGACGTCCATGGCGCTCTCTTAGCTCACAGCCAGTGGTACAGGCGGCCCGGATTGAATACGCCGCGGGGATCCAGGGCCCGCTTTATGCGGCGTTGCAGGTCGATCTGCCTCGATGTCAGGGCGGGCGATTCTCCGCTGCTGCTATGCGAGCCTGCACCATAGGAAGTGACATGCCCGCCTGCGGCACGGAGGGACGAGGCGCGGGACTCAGCGATTGCTGCGGTGCCGAAGCGCCGCGCGCCGGCCCAGTCGATCAGCTGCACCGGCAGATCGGGATAAAGCGGTGTGGCCGGGGCGAGATCCAGTCCCCAGAACGCCCGTTCCGGCGACAGGCCCGCCAATGACCACTCGCGGATAGCCTCCCAGAGGGTCTCCTGCGTCTCCTCAAAACCATCCAGTTCCCGGCGTATCGCGTCGATGGCTGCGCCGGTACCCGCGAAGCGAAGCTGCAGGGTGTCGGCATACCAGCAGGCACCGCTGAGGGGGAGCGGGCGTCGGGCCAGCTCCCGCATGCGGGTAAGTGCCTCGCTGTCCGCGCAGGGGCGCGACAGATACAGCGTCTCCTGGCTCACTGGTGACAGGCGCAGACTGACCTCGGTGATCAGTCCCAGGGTGCCCAGCGCGCCGGCCTGCAGCCGCGACACATCATAGCCCGCGACATTTTTCATGACCTCGCCGCCAAAGCGCAGGGACTCGCCTTTGCCATTGATCAGGCGAACACCCAGCACGGCGTCGCGAACGCTGCCGCGCCAGGGCCTGGCCGGGCCCGAGAGCCCCGCGGCCAGCGTGCCGCCGATCGTAGCCCGGCCGGCAAACTCAGCGGGCTCGAAGGGCAGGCACTGGCCATACTCCGCTGTTGCTGCGACCAGGCTGCTGATAGGCGTCCCGGCGCGGGCGGTCAGGACCATTTCCTCCGGGCGATAACTCACGATCCCCCGATGGGCACTGACATCCAACGGTGGCGCCTCGCAGGTCCGCCCGAGAAGACCCAGCTTGGACCGTCCGCCCTGTATGTACTTTCTTCAACTGTGGTCATGTCGATCCGGGAGCGCCCGATACTCCTGGCAGCGGCGCAGTATGGGTATGCCTTTCCCGGGATTCAGTCGCAGCCCCGGGTCAAAGGCCACCTTGAGTTCCTCAAAGGTCAGCAGTTCAGCCTCGCTGAACTGGGCCGGCATCTGTCGGAGTTTTTCCAGACCGACACCGTGCTCGCCGGTGATGCATCCTCCCACCGCAACCGAGTGTTCCAGGATCGCCGCGCCAAAGGCCTCGGCGCGCCGGACTTCCTCAGGCTTACTGCCGTCAAAAAGTATCAGGGGATGCAGGTTGCCGTCACCCGCATGAAACACGTTGGCGACCGCCAGTCCGTGCGCCTGGGAGAGACGGCTGATCTCCTCGAGGACGTCGGCCACTCGGCTGCGCGGGATCGTCCCATCCATGCAGTAGTAGTCTCGGGCGATACGGCCCACCGCAGGGAATGCGGACTTGCGTCCCAGCCACAGCCGCTCGCGGTCTGCCGGATCGCGGGCGATGCTCAGTGAGCTGGCGCCCCGGGCGCGAAACAGCTGTTCCGTATGCGAGAGCAACTCGTCTATTTCGGCCTCCAGGCCATCGAGTTCGCACAGGAGGAGGGCCGCGGCGTCTCTTGGATAGCCCGCGCCGGCGAAGTCTTCGGCGGCCTGAATGGCCAGCGCATCCATCATTTCCAGTCCGGCGGGAACGACCCCCGCGGCAATGACGGCGCTGACCGCGTTGCCCGCATCGCGAACACTGTCAAAACCGGCAACAATCACTGCGGTGCTCTCCGGGAGGGGCAGCAGTCTCACAATGACCTCGACCACGACGCCAAGGAGTCCTTCAGAGCCGGTCAGCAGTGCCATGAGGTCTGCTCCCGGGGATTCGAGTCCGCGGCCCCCAATGCGGATCAGCTCACCGTCACTGGTCACGATGGCAAGTCCGAGCAGGTTGTGCACCGTCAGACCAT
>CAZGGN010000147.1:0-2764 GCA_964525195.1 uncultured Congregibacter sp. | reverse complement strand
CGAGCTGATTGTCCGGATCAATCTCAAGGATCTGATCCAGGGCTGCGAGATTCAGCAGAATGCCCTCCGGGTGTGGCATGGCGCCGGCGCAGAGCCCGGTGCCTGCGCCTCGTGGAACCACCGGGATATCCATGGCCTTGCTGAGGCGCATGATCGCCTGTACCTGTGCCACGGTGTCGGGCAGCACGGCGACCAGCGGCATCTCCTTGTACAGCGTAAGGCCATCACATTCGTAGGTCTTCAGGGACAGCTCATCGACAATGATCCGCGCCGCCGGAAGAATGTCCCCCAGCGCAGCGAGCAGTTCGGCCGAAGGTTTGGGGCGCTGATCGTTACTTGAATCTGCTTGACTCGCCAGGTTTGTCATCGTCGCTCGCCGCAGGCAACATGTCCCGCTCGGTAAATTACTGCTGCATAAGGATCAAAGTGTAATGCTTTATCGATGGCTGATCAGCCTGCTTCTCTCTCTTGGCATGGTTCCCGCCGGCGCCGCTCTCGATGACACCGAGCGCAGCATTCGCCAGGCGGTGGTCGAGGGGAACACCCAGGCGCTCGCACTGCTCGAACAAGCGGTCAATATCAACAGTGGCACCATGAATGTCGAGGGAGTCACTGCCGTCGGTCAGCTGTTTGACCAGGCTTTTCGCGAAGCGGGCTTTAGTACCCGCTGGGTGCCCGGGGCCGCCTTCGGGCGCGGCGGTCACCTCGTGGCGGATTATGGGACTCGCGGGCCCAAGGTCCTGCTGATCGGGCATCTCGATACGGTGTTTGCCAAAAACAGCCCGTTCCAGCGCTTTGAGCGCCTTGACGAGCAGCATGCGGCCGGGCCCGGCATTACGGACATGAAGGGCGGCAACGTCATTATTCTCCAGGCGGCCAAGGCACTGGCTGCGGCCGGCGTTCTCGATTCCCTGCAACTGCGGGTCGTTCTTACCGGGGACGAGGAATCGCGCGGACGCCCGCTGGAGCTGGCCAACGCGGCATTGCTTGAGGCGGGTGACTGGGCGGATATTGCACTGGGGTTTGAAGATGGCGACGGCGATCCGGGCACCGCCGTAACCGCGCGGCGCAGCTCAAGCAGCTGGCAGCTCAGGGTGACCGGCAAGCCTGCTCATTCCTCGCAGATCTTCCGGGATGACATTGGTTTTGGGGCCACCCTGGAGGCCGCGAGAATCCTCAATGGCTGGCGCGAGGCGCTGTCGGCGATACCCAATCTGACCTTTAATCCGGGACTGCTGATGGCGGGAACGGATATCGACCATGACGCGGAGAATACGCGGGGCACGGTATTTGGGAAGGGCAATGTGATCGCTCAGACCGCCGTGGCCACGGGCGGCATGCGGGCAATCAGTCCCGAGCAGATCGAGCAGGCCGAAGCGCTGATGCGTGAAATCGCCGCTGACAATCTGGCGCAGACGAGCGCGGAGCTGAGCTTCAAGCACGGCTATCCACCGATGGCCCCGAGGCCGGCCAATGATCGGCTGCTCGAGGCCTTCAGCGCGATCAGTGAGGAACTGGGCTACGGGCCCGTGAGGGCGGTGGATCCCCGTCGCGCCGGCGCGGCTGACATTTCCTTTGTCGCTGATCGCGTGGACGCCGCGATGGATGGTCTGGGACTTATGGGCGAGGGCGGTCACACGGTTGATGAGGTGGCGGACCTGCGAACCTTGCCGCAGCAGACCGAGCGCGCGGCGATCCTGCTGTATCGCATTGCCAGTGGGAGCGTGGCCCTTCCCTGAGCACACAATATCCGCCCCGAAAGGTAGTGACGAGGCACACTTCCCGGGTGCACTTGCGAGTCGTTCAGAGCCGTTTCGCTGGCCTTCATTGCAGAAAAGAGACCGTTCCTTGAAATTTTTGTGACCTCGCAACCGGGCGGATTTGTCACAAATACGTCACATTTCAATAACAAATCCGTCATATCGGCCTCTTAGGATGCGCCAATCGATCAGCGGGCACCCTGCGCCTGCGCTCGTAAGCGAATACCTGACACCCATGAGGTCTCCGATGATTAGCGAAAGAAACTGGCAGCGCACCCTTTTTTACGTGGCTTTCACAGCGGCACTCACCGCCTGTGGTGGTTCATCAGATAACGTTTCACCGGGAACCATCGTGGTTGAAGTGCCTGGCCCAGGCGGTGACCTCACTGACAGCGACGGCGACGGTGTTCCGGACGTAAACGACCAGTGTGCAAACACGCCTGCTGGCGAATTTGTGAACATGGATGGTTGTTCCGAGTCGCAGCTGGATCCGGGTGGCCCTACGGATCCCGGTGATGGTGACCAGGTTGCCAGCGTTATTCCGGGTTCGCTTTCCGGTGTCATTACAGACTCAGGCAGAACTGCCGGCGATGAGTTTGGCAATCGACCTATTTTTGTGCTGGACGTATCGGCGCTCCCGGGCGGTGTTCTTGACCCCGCGGGCCTGCTGGTAGGTAACGACATCATTCTCGAGATCAGCGGCGGCGCGCTCCGTGTCGGCTCCGGTGTCCTTGAGATGGCCCCGGGCTCCGTGCTCAGTGGCAGCTCGCAGTTCGAATTTCTTGTGATCGAGCAGGGTGCTCAGATCAGTGCGGACGGCACCGTCGATCAGCCGATTATCTTTACCGCCGCCGCCGATGTGGCCGGCAATGCGGAAGCAAATGAAAAATAAACACGACCACTTACTAAAACTTAAAAACAATGAAGATTTTAGATCTTACATTCTTTATAACGGCAACAATCAAGAAATGATAAAAATCATTCTAAATAAAACTCAAAACGGC
>CAZGGN010000146.1:5881-7554 GCA_964525195.1 uncultured Congregibacter sp. | reverse complement strand
CGCCCATCCATCACAATGCATCCGCGTCCGGAGCCGGGCCTCGGCGGCTATGCAGCTGCCGTGGCGTGGTGTGGCCCCCGGGCACGGGGAGGTCAGGCGCTTTGTTGAAGGCTAAGGCAGACGTCGAGATGTCGCCCCGGCGCAGCTAACAGGCGCCGGCGCCGTGCAGGAAACGTTTCTGCTAATTCCGCTGCCAGCCGCCGTTGATAAGCGCAGCCTCCGCCTCGCCTCCCAATGCGATGTCAGCGGCATGTTGACTGATGAACACGGCGACGGGTGCCGAATCGGCGGCTCCCGCAGGGCGGTAGGCATCGGCAGGTTCAAGGTAGGATTCCAGGCCGGCAGCCTGCGTTACCCATTGACCATCCTCACGACAGGAGACGGCGCGCCAGTCTGAGGCTCCGCCGCGCAGCAGGTACTCGCGGCACCAGCGCCCGTCCTGATGCGGAAAGGTGAGAACCGGCTGGATCTCGCGGCCATCGCCAAGGGATGCCCAGTCGTTGCCCGAGGGCAATTGATCCAGTGCGGAGGCGACCCGGCTGTCGCTGCCTGGCAGCCCATTTTCCGGGGTTCTGTCCAGATTCGTCAGGAAGGCGAGGGCGATTGCACCGACAAATGACGCCGCAAGCGCATAGGCCCAGCGGGGTTTGTCACTGTCTGCGCTCTCCTGAGCGCGCCGCGGGAACTGCAGGATCGTCGCCCCCTTGTCTGTCGCATTGCCCATTGGATCAGCCGCTGCGTCGTCGGAGGAAGACTCGATGACGGCGCTCGAGTTGCTGAGCCCGGACGTGCTCAGCAAGGCGGCTACGCTGGATGGGATCGATGGGTTTTCTGCAAAAACCTCGCGCAGTTGCTCATCAAGCCTGCGCATGTTCTGCAACACGGCCTGAAGCGAGGACTCCGACTGTAACCGCGTCTCAAGCGCCTGCGAGCGAATTGGCGACAACTCTCCATCCAGATACTGGGATAGAAGCTGCAAATCCTGTTCGCTCAGTTCTCGAGCCATGCCATCGCGTTCCATACTATGTACTCACTCTCGTCTTTCTGTCGACCGCTACTCGACTATCGGTAGCAGTTGTTTTCTGGCTCTGGCGATCCGGCTCATGATGGTACCAATCGGCACCTCCAGAATGTCTGCCGCCTCGGCGTAACTCTTACCCTCTATGGCAACCAGTGTCAGTGCCATCCGCTGCTCCTCGGGCAGTTGCCTGAGAGCTTCGTTAACCGCTGCCAGACTGCGCTCCGCGGACGACTGGGTTTCGGCCGAGGGGGAGGATAATTCGAGTGCCTCCCCAGCCTGCCCCAGCGTGTTCGCGTGACGCGTCCGGACCTCACGGGATCGCAGCTCATCGATCCACAGGTTCTTACACACCCGGTAAGCCCAGCGCGCCGTGTGTGCGTCATCAGGTATCCCCCGCTCCAGCAATCGTTCGACGGTGCCCTGTAGCAGATCATCGGCATCAGCATTGCTGCCTGTCAGGGACAGGCAGAAGCGCTTGAGGCCTTTCAGCTCCGCCATCAGCTCCTGGCGCTGCTTCTGGGCAAGTGGACGATGACTGAGCGACGACATGTTTTCCCTGCTAAAATTTAAGACGCTTTCGAGTCGGTTTTATTCCCTCAATAGGTGTCCGGGAAGGTGCCCGGGAATCAACCTTGCTTGAGAACGTCAGTAT
>CAZGGN010000146.1:1161-5851 GCA_964525195.1 uncultured Congregibacter sp. | reverse complement strand
GGCGGCTGGTAACACCATGAAATATATAGAAAAAATGAAACCAAAAAGGGTGCTGCAAGGCGTTGAGGACATCCCTGTCACGACATTCGCCGGCGGCGCCGGGTCGGTTTACCATTATTTTTTTGTGTCCGGTCGAGCGGTTATCGCGGCCAGCCTGATAGCGGTAGCGCTCCTCCTTGCGCCCTCCAGCGGACAGGCTCAGCTGCCGGTCGGTGGGTATCTCGGCCCGGATCCCTTTGAAGAGGAGGTCGAGGAGCAGGTCGAAGAGCAGGTTGAGGATGCTCTTGAGGGCGCGGTCGAGGACGCCGTAGAGCAGGTGACGGAGCAGAACATTCAGGAAAACATCGAAGAGAATATCGAAGAGACTATCGAGCAGACGGTTGATGCCACGGTTGAAGAAACCGTCGATGACGTTGTGGCCCAGAGCGTGGAGCAGCAGATTGAAGACTCGGTGGAATCATCCGTCGAACTCGAATTGGCGGAGGCCATAGAGACGTCGGTTGAGCAAGGCGTTGAAGAAAGTGTCGAGGAGGCGGTAGCGGATACGGTCGAGGACTCGGTGAGCGAGGCAGTGGAGTCCAGCGTCGAAGAGAGTGTCGAGGAAGAAGTGGTCGCCAGCGTCGAAAGCAGTGTTGAAGCGTCAGTGGAAGACACTGTTGAGGGTGCTGTCGAGAACGCAGTCGAGGAGTCTGTTGAAGCCTCGGTAGAGGAGTCTGTTGCGGATTCCGTCGAAGAGTCGCTGGAGTCCAGTGTCGAGGAAGCCGTGGCCCAGACGGTCGAGGAGAATGTTGAACAGTCAGTCGAGTCTGCGGTTGAGGATTCGGTGGAGTCAGTAGTCGAGTCTTCAGTGGAAGACGACGTTGAGCAGCGGGTAGTGCTGGCAATAGAGAGCAGGCTCGAGACCGAAATCGACGAAATTCTCGATGATCTTGAGAGTGACCTTGAAGATGATGAGGGACGTATTCTCAAGGAGCAGTGGCTGGTGATGGCGGAACCTGCAGTCTTCGATGAACTCTCTTCGGAGGGGTACCTTTTCGATACGGTGACGGAGTTACCGGGTCTTGGCTTGCGTCTTGCGGAAGTTGCCGCGCCCTCAACATTTGATATCACCCAGGTGCGGGACGGGGTTCTCGACGTGGTGGGTAAGGATCGCGCGGAGGTTGACCTTAACCATATTTACACCGCGGGTGTTCCTGAGGCGGCGACCGGTGTCGGCGTGATGCCCCGGGTGGCTATGCGCTTTCCCAGCGATCTCGATGAGATGGAAGTGCGGGTCGGGATGATTGATAGTCGTGTGGACACCACGCACCCGGCCCTCAGCCGATCCACTATCGAGACGCGCTCATTTGCGCGGCCCGGTGCTGAGGCCCCGGAATTTCACGGTACCGCGATCGCCTCTATCATCGCCGCGAATTCTCCGGAGTACCAGGGGCTGGCGCCGCATGCGCGCGTCTTCGCCGCGTCAGTCTTTGAACTGGATGGCAGCCGTGGTGAGATCGCCAGCACCGTGAGCCTTATCCGAGCGCTGGATTGGCTGATTTCATCTGAGGTCGATGTGGTCAATATCAGTCTCGCAGGTCCGCCAAACAGACTGCTCGAAAAGGCCCTTGCCCGAGCGGCGTCACAGAACATGGTGGTAATGGCTGCGGCGGGCAATGGCGGTCCTGTTGCCCGGCCGATGTACCCGGCCGCCTACGATAGTGTGGTGGCGATCACCGCCGTTGATGCGGGCAAGCAGGTCTTCCGTCTGGCAAATCGGGGTGATTATCTGGCGCTGGCCGCCCCGGGGGTGGATTTGCGTCATGCGCAGTCGGGTGGCGGCTACGCAGCATCATCCGGAACCTCTTTTGCTGTTCCCTTTGCCGTCACGGCCGCCGCACGTCTTCGCCGGCTGCAGCCGGCGGGAAGCGACATCATCAGCATGTTGCTTGAGAGCGCCATGGATCTCGGGCCGCCCGGACGGGACAGCATTTATGGTTATGGCTTACTGACTCTGGGAAGTCTCTGATTCCGGATCCTGCTTACCAGGCGAATTGCAGCCGGGTACCCACGATGGTCTGGGTAAAATCTGCTCGGGGGAGGTTCGATACATAATCCCCGTAACTGTAATACCACTGCCACGTGAACTGCTTGCTTAAGGGAAGCTCCAGATCAAATTTTAAGCGCAGGCGGTCGTCGTTTCGCGCCTCGCCGATCGTCGGTTCTTCGGATAGATAATCACGAATCTCATAGCGTACAGCGAACTCGGCTTTGGCCTGGCGCTCCCAGAGCTCAAAACGACGGATATAGCGCAGTTTCAGTGAATGGGCCGCAAAATCCAGTTCATCGGCGATGGCATCCTCATCCCGATAGCGATAGCCCAGATTAAAATAGCTCCGTAGTCCGCGCTTAAAAAAGTAGATGTCGATCTCACCGTTCTGGGTCTGCGCATCGCGTCGCGGACGGTCGACAATTTTACGTTCTGAGTACACGTAAGCGCCCCGGGCAAACCATCGCCGGGCGAGGAAACCGGACAGTGAGGGAGAGACGCGCATAAATTGCAGGAAGGACTCTCCATCGAGCTGGGAGTCGATGTAATAAGCTGAAATGCCCGCATTGCTGCGTCCAAGGTCTGTGTTGATGTCGGCCCCGATGATTTGCGTGAGGCGGTCAACCTGGGAAAACTCCTGGTAACTGCTCTGGCTGATATCGTAGTTGAGAGAGGCTTCGGTGGATTCGTTGAACTCGTGTTTCAGGTTTAACTCGAAATCAAAGATCCAGGCATAGTCGCTTTGGCCACTGGATAAATCAACTTCGTCGACGGTTACGTTTGTATCGTATTCGCCGCCAACGCCGACTTCAGCGCGCCAGCTGGTCTTGCTGCCGGGTGCCGGGGAGTCCTGTGCAAAAAGGAGCTGCGCAGCGGCAACACAAAAGAATGCCAGCGGCATGCGGAGTCGTCGGGGCGCTGCTGCGGGCACGATTTAGCTCAACGGGATCGGGAGCTGCGCAGACTAAACAAAGCCGGTGGCAGGCTCAAGTAGGTATTGAGGTCCTGTCTGTGCTTGTGATCCGGTGCTAAACTTGGCGACTTGCCAATTACTGTAGAAAAGGATCTCCCGTGAGCACCGATCAAACTCAGCAACACGACGATTGCATGCAGCGTTTCATTGATCTGGCTAACGCGATGAAAGATGAAGGCGTTGCGGTCAACGTGGTGTCCTGGGCCCTGATGACCGCGTCGGGGATTTATGCGACCTATTCGGTAACGGGTAACAGCGGTGGACTGAACCCTTCGGGTGTGGACAAAGTTGCTGATGCCTATAAAAAAAATCTCAGCAATATTCAGGCTCTGAAGAAAGCTGAGGAGGATCGCCGGAGAGCGCAGAGCTGACAATTCCAGCGGCCTGGGCAGTTTAGGCCTGCTCAAAATGCATGTTGCCGCCGTTGTTCTTGCTGTTTTCATCTGTGCCGTTCTGACCGCCCGTGGCCGTGTCGTCATCTCGGCCATTTCCGCTATTGCCCTGCAGATCAGTATTCAGCACGCGTAACTGGGCGCGGAAGTAATCGGGCTTTAGCAGCTCTCTCAGTTTTTCCAATGCTACCGGGGCACTGAACAAAAAGCCCTGAATGATCTCCACATCCTGGTCGAGGAAAAAGTTCAGCTCTTCGATCCGCTCGACCCCTTCAACAACAAGCTCGAGACCGAGACTCTTGCCCATGGCGATGATCGCGCGGACGAGCTCAACACTTTGCTTGCCCTTATTCAGGCCCAGCACAAAGCTCCGATCTATCTTGAGCTCATCGAGGGGGAAGCGAGCGAGATAACTGAGGGAAGAGTAACCGGTGCCAAAATCGTCAATGGAAAGGCGCAGCTTGAGATCCTTCAGATGCTGGACGATATCAACCGTTGCATCCTGATCATTGATCATGATGCCTTCGGTCAGTTCCAGTTCGAGCATTTCGGGTTTCAGGCCCGTGTCATCGAGAGCCTGTTTTACCGTAGCAACGAACTCTTCACGGAACTGCAGCGCTGATACATTGACTGAGACCTTAGGCAAAGGGTAACCCTCGGATTGCAACTGCACCAGATCCGCACAGGCTTTGTGCAGCACCCAATCACCGACTTCTTCGATCAGTCCGAGCTCTTCGGCCATGGGAATCCATTTGAAGGGAGGGATGAGACCGTGCTCGGGATGATTCCAGCGCACTAGTGATTCCACTCCACTGACCTCGCCGCTGCGCGCGTTCACCTGCGGCTGATAATGCAGCAGCAGCTGTCCGCGCTCGATAGACTTGCGCAGGTCATTCTCGAGCTGAAGGCGCTCGCGGTTGGTGCCCTCCATGGATTCCTCGTAAATCAGCACCCGATTGCGCCCGCGTTTCTTCGCGTTAATCATTGCGGTGTCCGCTGCACGCAGGAGGCTCTCCACATCATTCGCATGCAGTGGCGCCAGAGCGATACCGATGCTGGAAGTCACAATCACTTCCTGGCGCCCGATATGGAATGGCTCGATGATGGCTTTTGCCAGACGCTCGGCAACCCGCTGTGCCATCTCAAGGCTTTCAATCTGGTTGAGTACGACCGTGAACTCATCGCCGCCCATTCGTGAGAGATCCATCACCGAACTCTCACCGTCCGCACGCCGGTGCAGGACATCGCTCTCCCTGACGCCCTTGGCCAGTCGCTCGGAGATCTCGCGCAGCAGCA
>CAZGGN010000146.1:789-1151 GCA_964525195.1 uncultured Congregibacter sp. | reverse complement strand
CGCGTTTGCACCGAGTGAATCGTTGATGCGCTTGAAGTTGTCGATGTCGACCAGTAGCAGGCCAACGTTTTGCTTTCCGCGCGCGGCCAGACGCAGAAGCAAGGTCAGCTGCTCGGTAAACAGTTTGCGGTTGGGAAGGGATGTCAGGCTGTCGAAATAGGACATGTGTCGAAGCTTGTCGCGGGTCTCCCCGACTTTTTGCACCGCCTGATCCAGTTCCTGTTTATGCTGGGTGAGCTGCTCAGTGCGCTCGGATACTTTCAGATTGAGGATTTTGCGGTCCGCATCCATCTGTCGGGTGTACTGGTGCAGTCCGGTGATGATGCCGTTGAATACATTGGCAATGTCGCGAATTTCACCGC
>CAZGGN010000146.1:0-768 GCA_964525195.1 uncultured Congregibacter sp. | reverse complement strand
TGATGCGCAGGGTTTCTGTCTGCTTTCCCGCCGCGATGTCGTCGGCTACCCGGGCGAGCTGACCCAGCGGCGCGGTAATCCGGCGGGTCGTAATCCGCGCGATCAGCCAGAACAGGAATACGATGCCCAGGCCCCCGCCCGCCGATAATGCAATGGTAGGCAGGGTCTGGCTCCACAGGACGGTACTGCTGAGCGTCACCCCGATATACCCGGTGACGTACAGACTGCTTACCAACTCCGGATAGGCGAGGGCGGCCGCGAAGTCCCCTCGGTCCAAACCTTGTTCTGAGGGGTTTACGACCGATATGACTGGCAGGGTCAGCGTGGAGTTTTTTTCTCCCAGCGTGATCCTGCTAAGCAGCGACAGGTCAGGAGGGGCCTGATCCCCCGGGCGCGTAAGCATCCCGGTTTCGAGTGGGGACAGACCATCACGCAAATCTTTCAGGCGGGGCACGGGGCTTTCTGCTGCCCAGTCCTGGTGACGCTCCCCGATGATTTTGCCCTCGGTGTCAAACATCACCACGCTTTTTACCGCAGGTGACAGCGCAAGAAGATCCCTGAGGGTGTCCTGGACTTCAGCCGGGTCGCGGTAATAAAAGGTGAGCTGGAGGTGTGGCTGGCTGCCAATGAGACTGGAGGCTTGCAGGACAATTGCATCCTGCTGATAGCCGTAGTCACGCTGTCCTACAAAAAGAGTGAGCATCAGGCCGGCGAGCACCGCCAATGCCGCGATTAACAAATTAATCTTTGACGCAATACTCACGCAGT
>CAZGGN010000145.1:0-7779 GCA_964525195.1 uncultured Congregibacter sp. | reverse complement strand
CGGCGGAATCGGGATTCTCCGGCACACAGGCGGCCAGACGGTTGTCATGCCAGTAATGGCGCCACCCGCCGTTCGCCGCATAGTCAGTCATTGCAAATACACCTTGCCATCGCCCTGGTCACCGGAGCTCCAGAAGCCCCCCATCCACCGGAAGAATCTGGCCCGTCATCCACGCTGACCGGGGTGTCCCGAGAAAATGCACGACTTCAGCAATCTCTGCGCTCTCACCCCAGCGGCTGATGGGATAACGCGCGATAACGCCATCGAGTAATTCATCGAAATGCGCATCGTCTCGAGCACGGGCGCGAAACTGCGACTCTGACAGTGCTGTTCTTACGGCTCCCGGAGCCACCGCATTCGCACGGACGCCGCGTTGGGCGAAATCCGCAGCTATCTGTCGGGTCAAGGCGGCTATCGCTCCCTTGGCCGCGGAGTATGCGGCTACGCCACGCATCCCGGACAGGGCTACGGTAGACGTCGTAAAGACCAGGGCGCCAATATCGCTTTGAATCAGGTAGGGCAATGTTGCCCGGGCGGTGAGGAAGGCGCCGGTCGCATTCAGGGTCATCGCCCGGTTCCAGTCCTGTAAAGACAGCGAAAGGATATCGCCCTCGACCATTACCCCGGCATTGGCCGCCACCGTATCGATACGGCCCGTGGCATCGATAAGGGTTTTCACCATGTCGGCGACAGAAGCCTCTTCGGCGATGTCGACCTCAATCGCTAAAGCGTTGCCACCCTCGCTGGAGAGACTTTTGGCGGTGGCATTGGCCGTTTCCGGATTGATGTCCGCGCATGCGACTGTCGCGCCATCGGATGCAAAGCGCTCTGCAATGGCGCGCCCGATACCCGATCCTGCGCCGGTCACAAGCACCGTTTTCCCCTTCAGGTCGGTCATAGAATGGGGTCAGCCGCGAACAACTGGGGATACATGAAGCGCATGGCCGCTTCGTCCATCTCGGTTTTGAATTCGTGTCGACCGGGTAGGTCTTTGGCCCGCTGCGCTGCCGGACGAGCATCGATCTCCTTCATCAATCGGTCGAGATTCGGATACTTTTCCATGATGTCGTCGTCTGCCAGCATATAGGTGAGGCGATTGCCCCAGCCCCAGACGGCCATGTCCACGATGGTATAAGTGTCTCCCAACATGTAGCGTCCCCGGGCGAGACGGTCATCTACGATTTGCCAGTGGCGCCGCGCCTCGAAGTCGTAGCGCTTGATGCCGTAAGGGACCGGCTCCGGGGCAAAGTTGCGGAAGTGGACCGCCTGACCGGAGAACGGTCCGACACCCGAAGCGATAAACATCAGCCAGGACAGAAGCTGCCCTCTGGCACCCGGCGTGTCCGGCGGAAGAAACTGACCGGTTTTATCCGCCAGGTACAAAAGAATCGCATTGCTGTCAAAAACCGGCTGCCCGTCGTCAAGAATAGCGGGCACCTTCGAGTTGGGGTTTATGGCCTTAAAGGTAGGCGTGTGCTGGTCGCCCCGCTTTCCATCGATCGGAACCGCTTCATAATTCAGTCCGGATTCCTCAAGAAAAAGCGCAACCTTCATCGGGTTGGGCGCGGCACTATAAAAAAACTTCAGCATTCCCGCTCCAAATGTATGGGGGTTATAAGTCACCTGGGCACCGCCGCGTTATCGGCCCTATACTCGGGACCGATACTCGGAACGGATACGTCGGATGACGCTTCGGTAAGCGCCTCATCCACAGGCAACGATAATCGAAGCTATTCCGGCCCTGGCCTCGGCCCGGCGCATCGTATCAGCTCAGCCTTCGGGATGAATATAACTTGCATGAGAGATCCGCAGTGCCGGCGCCAATGCTCCAAAAAAGATAACCCAAGGAAGAAGAATGATCACGCCAGACTACCTACGCCTGATGGCCGCCTATACCCTGTGGCAGAACAGCAGTATCTACAACGCAGCTGCCACTTTGAGTGATGAGGAGCGAAAAGAGGACCGTGGTGCTTTTTTCGGTTCCATACACGAGACACTCAATCACCTTCTGTGGGGCGATCAACTGTGGCTGCACCGCTTCGCCGGTACCGGCGAACCTCGAGCGGGTAATATTGCCAGCTCTACGACCCAGTACGAGGATTGGACGGACCTGAGCGCCGCGCGCAGTGCAACCGACAGCGATGTTTCGGCCTGGGCTGCGAGCGCTGACACAGAGATGTTGGCGGGCGAATTAAGCTGGTATTCAGCTGCAATGCAGACGGAAATCCGGCGCCCGCGATGGGCCCTGATCGTGCACTTTTTCAATCACGGCACGCATCATCGCGGGCAGGTCCACGGGATGCTGACGGCGGCGGGGGCCAGGCCGACAGATACCGATCTGCCCTTTATGCCCGCAGAACACTATCCGTGGCCCTGATATAGTCATCGTTCACCAGCGCCGATAGGGGATAACTATCGGGGCCAGAGGTCGGCTCCACCCCCCGATAGCAGCGCACTTGCCGGGAAGGTAACGGCCCGGTGTGATTTTAACTGGTTGATTTTATTGAACTGTCATAGGGATTTCGTGTGAATTTCGTATCGCTGTCGTTTTCCAGCCGACCCGCGTCGATAACACTTGGCTCACCTCAAGCGGCAAGGGTATAGCCATGATCGTCAGAAAGCTGCGTTTGAAAAACGGTTGGTCGCAAAGCCAGTTGGCCGAAATGGCCGGGGTGACCACCCGAACTATTCAACGTGTCGAACAAGGTCATCGGCCGAGTCTGGAAACCTCCAAAGCCCTTGCTTCTGTGTTTGAGGTAGATCTATCTCTTTTTCAACCAGAGGATGAGTCAATGGAAACTGAAAGCGCCATGAAGCAAGACGAACAACGGGCACTGCTTTACGCCAAACGCATGAAAGAGTTCTACGAATATCTGATCAGCTATGTAGTGCTGGCAGCCGCATTTCTCTTCGCCGGCTTTGACGAGCCGGTCGTATATCTGGTGTTCGCGGGTGTGGGAGTCGGACTGATTGTCCAGGGCCTGATCGCTTTTGAAGTTGTAAGCTTTATGACCCCGGGCTGGGAACGTCGACTCGCGGAGCGGAAACTGGGGCGCAAGCTTTAAGGTTTGAAACAGCTAAGCGCTGATATCGGAATGCATCGATGAGGGCATTCAGCTCAGGGCTGGTGCTGGTGATCGCCATTGCGCTCGCCAGCTGCTCCGGGACTCCGTCACAACGCGTGATTAACGCAGCTATCAGCGGTGATCCGGAGCGCATCGCCCGCACGGTGATCGAAGAGGAGCTGCAACGGCAGGGCATACCGACGGACCTTGAGGGAGTTCCCGAACTCATAGACGCACTGACCCGGCTGTTGCAGAAGGTCTGGGGGGAGCGCGATCCCGAAATTGCCTCCGAGCATCGCTATGTGAAATACACCGGGAACTTTGAAGCGCGGGCAATTGTGGATTTTGACGACGGCTTTTTGCAGGTTGAAACCGTTGCAACCGAGGACCCCCTTGGCAAGCTCCGCCAGGCGGTAATCAGCACGCTCCTGACCACACGGGATATGGGTATCGAGGACATCTTTACCGATGCGGAACCCGCCGCCGGGGGGGAGCCATTTCTCCTCGGCCAGGTGCTGGATGCAGATGGAAAACCCATTCGCTGGCAATGGCGGGCCGAGCGCTTCGCGAGCTATCTGCTGGAGAATGCCCTGGTTAGCCGCCGGGAAAACGGGCGCGTAGTACGCAGCGTAAGGACGGCCTTGGTCGATGACCACCTGCATCTGCGCGAGCTGGAGTACTCGCAGTACGTGCTCGCCGCAGCCGGGCGCTACGGGGTATCACCCTCGCTAATCTATGCGGTAATCGAAACTGAAAGCGCCTTCAATCCCTACGCGATCAGTCCCGCCAAGGCCTACGGATTGATGCAGGTGGTTCCGTCTACTGCGGGCCGCGACGTATTTGAGCGAATAAAAAAACGCAGCGGTGAACCGAGCAAACAGCAGCTCTTCCGGCCGGATTTCAATGTCGATATCGGCAGTGCCTACCTGCATCTGCTGGATGACGTGTACCTGAACCGGATCAACGACAGCACGAGCCGCCAGTATGCGGCCATTGCCTCCTACAACGGCGGTGCGGGTAGCACACTGCGCGCCTTTGATAGGAACCGCGATCGCGCTGTGTCGCGCATTAACCGGATGAGCTCAGCGCAAGTCTACGCGCATATCGTGGCCGACCATCCGTTTGCTGAAACCCGTCGCTACCTGGAAAAAGTCCACGCGGCAGAGCAGCGCTATCGATCGCGCTAGAAATGACTTTTAATTGCGTGAAGCAGAAAAGCCAGAGCTCCTGCGATTCGAAGCGCGTCCTGCATAGATTTAATCAGGCATTCTGCTAACGTTTGAACTGCCGGCACTCTCAGGCCTGCCACAGGCGCGGTGCGCTGAAAAACTAACCACAAAAGGGCGAGTTTAAAGAAGTCGAAATGCGGACCAAGGGAAAAATATCGTCTTGGAATGACGAGAAAGGTTATGGCTTCATCAGTCCCATTGGTGGGGGTGAGCGCGTTTTTATCCATATCAAGGCCTTCGTTAACAACAACCGCAGGCCCGAAGTAAATCAGGTCGTGACCTATGCTCTATCCACTGACAAGCAGGGAAGGCCACGCGCCGTTAAAGCGACTCTGGCAGGCGATCGCCTGCCCCAAAAGGCAAAGAAACCGAATGGAACACTGCCCATAATCAGCTCGATTGTTTTTCTGACATTGGTTGCCGCTACTGTCATTTCATCAAAAGTGCCGCCGTTGATATTTACGCTCTACCTGGCTGCAAGCCTGCTGACTTTTGTTGTGTACGCGTTGGACAAGACTGCAGCGAGAAAGGGAACCTGGAGAATCAGCGAAAACACCCTGCACACTCTTGCGCTTTTCGGTGGTTGGCCGGGTGCTATTGTGGCGCAGCAGAAGCTGCGCCATAAATCGAAAAAACAATCTTTCAGGACGGTGTTCTGGTTGACCGTACTGATTAATTGCGGGGCATTCGCCTGGGCGCTAACCCCTGACGGAGCCATAATTCTGCAATCGTTGCTTGGGGCAGTGGCATGATCTCAAGCGCTATCAAATCGCAATGCAGACGGGTGAATCGAAAAACTCGAATCGCTAAACATTGTGTGAGCCCCTAAACGCGCTACGCTTATTCGACGGTAACGGACTTGGCGAGATTCCTGGGCTTATCCACATCTGTACCCTTCTGTAGCGCGACGTGATAGGCCAATAACTGTAGCGCTACCGTGTAAATTATCGGCTGCAGAATCTCCGGCGTGTGTGGCATCGACAGTACGTGTACGCCGGGCTCATCCTTAAAACCCGCATTCGCATCCGCAAATACGTAAAGCTCCCCTCCCCGAGAGCGAACCTCTTCGAGATTCGATTTGAGCTTATCCAGCAATTCGTCGTTGGGGGCCACGGCTACCACCGGCATGTCAGCATCAACCAGCGCCAGCGGACCGTGCTTTAACTCACCGGCAGGGTAGGCCTCTGCGTGAATGTAGGAAATCTCCTTCAGCTTCAGCGCACCCTCCATGGCAATCGGATACTGCACTCCGCGTCCCAGAAACAGGGCGTGATGCTTCTGAATAAATGCGCTGGACATGACTTCGATCTGCGGATCGATTTTGAGCGTTTGCTTCACCAGGTCCGGTAACTGCTCGAGGCCTTCCATTAGCTGCTTCTCGCGCTCGGCGCTGAGCCCGCGATGGCGACCCAGCACCAGAGACAACATCAGAAACGCCACCAGCTGCGTGGTGAATGCCTTGGTCGAGGCCACCCCGATTTCGGCACCAGCGCGGGTAAGGAATGCCAGGTCACTTTCGCGCACCAGAGAACTATTGTCGACATTGGCAATCACCAGACTGGCGACAAATTCATCGGGTTCAGCAAAACGCAAAGCCGCGAGCGTGTCCGCTGTTTCACCGCTTTGAGAAACTGTGACCAGCAGCGTTCCCTCATGGGACACGCGCTTGCGATAACGAAATTCCGACGCGACCTCGACCTGACAAGGGATGCCGGCGATATCTTCCAGCCAGTAGCGTGCCACCAGGCCTGCGTGATAACTCGTGCCACAGGCAACTATCTGCACCGCTTTGGTTTTGGCGAACACCTCTGCGGCGGCCTCACCAAAAACATGGTCATCCACTTCGCCTGCCGCGGCTTTGGCAAATGTTGCCGCCAGCGCGTGGGGTTGCTCGTAAATCTCCTTGAGCATGTAATGCTCAAAATCACCGAGTTCCGTGTCTTCCACATCGCCGGAGATACGCTTCATTTCGCGCTGAACCGGCTCGCCGCTGGCGTCATAAATCGCCAGACCGGCAGCCGAACAGACCACCAGATCGCCCTCGTCGAGATAGATAAAACGGTCGGTAACCTGGCGCAGCGCCATGGTGTCCGAAGCGAGAAAATGTTCGCCGATACCCACGCCCACAACCAGTGGACTACCGGAACGCGCGGCCACAACCTCCTCAGGATGATCGGCATCAATCGCCGCCAGCGCGTAGGCACCGTCGAGTCTCGACACGCAGCTACGCATCGCCTCAAAAAGGGTAGCCCCCGCTTTTACTGACTGGTGGAGTAAGTGAACAACCACTTCGGTGTCGGTAGCAGAAACAAAATCATAACCTGCCGCACGAAGTTCCTCGCGCAACTCCTGATGGTTTTCGATAATACCGTTGTGCACGACGGCGATACGCTGGCCGGAGATATGCGGGTGTGCATTGGCCGCCGAAGGCTGTCCGTGCGTCGCCCAGCGAGTATGTGCAATACCAGTGCAACCGAGGATCGGGTTCAGCGCCTGAGCCGCCTCAAGCGCAGCCACCTTGCCCTGATACTTGTGCAATTGCAGGCGCTGCTCATTGTCGATCAGCGCCATGCCGGCGGAATCGTACCCCCGGTATTCCAGTCGTCGCAGGCCCTCCAGGAGAATTTCCGATACTTCGCGCCGCGCCGTCGCAGCCACTATTCCGCACATCGATCAGTCTCCCTGATTTGTTTTGTCATCATCGGCCGCACGCTGTTTTGGCGTTTGCCAACCGTCGATGTTGCGTTGTTTCCCGCGGGCTACCGCGAGAGCGGCATCGGGCACATCCCGTGTCACCGTCGAACCGGCGGCCACGAAAGCGCCATCGCCCAGTTCCAGCGGTGCGACCAGGGTGCTGTTGGAACCCACAAAAACACCATCGCCAAAGGTGCTTTGATGTTTGTTAACACCGTCGTAATTACAGGTGATCGTGCCGGCGCCGACATTCACACCGGCACCCATCTGCGTATCCCCAATGTAGCTGAGATGGTTAACCTTGCTGCCGGCACCAATACGGGCTTTTTTGGTTTCCACAAAGTTGCCAATGCGGGCCGCATCCGCCAGAACCGTCCCCGGCCGCAGGCGTGCGTAGGGGCCCACGCTACAGGCTGCACCGATCTGCGCATCATCGATATGGCTCATCGCGTGAATCACGGTTCCCGCGCCAATATGGCAATTGCGAAGCACGCAGTGAGCGCCAATCTGAACACCCTCACCAAGGCTGACATCGCCTTCAAAGATACAGTTGATATCGATATGGACGTCCTGACCGCAGCGCAGCTTACCCCGGATGTCGGTGCGGGTGGGATCCGCTAGCGATACACCGGAAAGCATCAGCGCTTCCGTAGCCCGCTGGCGAAATACTGCCTCGGCCTGGGCGAGTTGAACCCGGTCGTTTATCCCCATCACTTCGCTGGACTGGGACGCGCGCAGCGCGGCTACGCAATGTCCGTCCCTGACTGCCATGGCCAGCACATCCGGTAAAT
>CAZGGN010000144.1:0-7801 GCA_964525195.1 uncultured Congregibacter sp. | reverse complement strand
CTGGTCCCGGTTGCTGCAGCCCAGCGAATACACCGGGGTCGTTGAGGTTCAGATGCACCCGGAGAATCCCGACATACTGTTTGCGGCCACGTTTCAGCGCGAGCGCCGTATGTGGAGCATGGTCGGCGGTGGCGACGAGGGCGGCCTGTTTCGCAGCGATGATGGTGGTGACACCTGGAAGCCTGTGGGTAATGGCTTTCCCACGGGCCCCGTCGGACGCGTCGGCGTGACCTTTTGCCCCAGCAACCCCGATATTCTCTATGCCACCGCCGTAGGTCCCGATGGAGGCACGTTCCGCTCCAGCGATGGGGGCAGCTCCTGGGAGCGACGTAACGCCGATGTCCAGAGTCATTGGTACTACGGTGAGATTGTGTGTGACCCGCTAAACCCGGAGCGGGTGTACGCCCCCATGACGCCGCTGCTCATGTCCGAGGACGGGGGCGAAACCTTCAGCAACATTGCCCAGAGCATGGTCCATGGTGACCACCACACGCTCTGGATAAATCCGAACGATACACAGCATCTGATGGTCGGTGGCGACGGTGGGGTTTACACCTCCCGGGATCGCGGCAAGGCCTGGCAGTGGACGTCCAATCTGCCGCTGATGCAGTTGTACACAGTCGCCGTGGACATGCAGGAGCCGTTCTATCATGTCTACGGTGGTGCGCAGGATAACGGGTCATGGGGTGGCCCCGTCGGCACCCGCTTCTCCGATGGCATCAGCAATGCGGACTGGCAGTTTCTTTCCGGCGGCGACGGCTTCTATGCGGTAGCCGATCCCACGGATTCCAGCATTATCTATTCCCAGTCGCAGTATGGTGTTCTCTACCGGACGGATCGCAAGAGTGGCGAGCAGCGCCTGATTCAGCCCTGGCAGCCCCAGGATGGAGAGTTTCCCCCCTATCGATGGAACTGGAGCGCTCCGTTCGTTATCTCGCCCCATGATTCCCAGACACTCTACTTTGGCGCTAACGTCGTGTTTCGCAGTCAAGATCGGGGTACCAGCTGGGAGCGCATCAGCCCTGACCTGACCCGCCAGATCAGCCGTGACGAACTGCCGCTGCAGGGCAAGGTTCAGCCGGCCGATGCCATAGACCTGCATGCCAGCACGGCGATGTACGGCAACACGCACTCCCTTGCCGTGTCGCCGCGGAAGCGGGGACTGATCGCCGCGGGCACCGACGACGGGCTGATTCAGGTCAGCCGTAACGATGGGCGGAGCTGGCAGCGTTCAGACAGTTTTCCGGGTGTCCCGGACATGATGAAAGTCGCCATGGTGACCTGGTCTCCCAGCGCCGAGGGGACGCTTTTTGCGGTCTTTGACGGACATAAAGACAACGACTTCAAGCCCTATGTGGTGCGCAGTGATGACTACGGCGTCAGCTGGAAAAATATTACCGCTAACCTGCCGGAGACGGGTTCTACCCGCAGCGTTACGGTACATCCTCGCAATGGCGAACTGATTTTTGTCGGCACGGACTTTGGTGTGTACGCCTCCCGGGACGGCGGTGGTCACTGGATGTCCCTGGGCTCGGGTTTGCCCACCAATTCGGTTCAGGGCGTTGTCGTCCACCCGCGGGAGAACGATCTTGTGATTGGCACCCATGGTCGGGGATTCTGGGTACTGGATGAGCTCAGCCTGCTGGAAACGCTGACCCCGGAGATCATTGCAGGACACAGCTATCTCGCGCCGCCGCGTCCGGCGACGCAGATTCGTGACCTGAATCGCGGTCGCAAAAGTTTTGGCCACAGTTATTGGACGGCGCCCAACCCGCCTCGGGGAGCGATTCTGGATTATTGGATCGGTGACAGCGCCGTGGAGCAGCCGGTGACCGTGGAGGTTCTGGATCGTCGGGGCGAGGTCCTGCATCGAATTGCCGAATCGGTTGCCGAGCGCGGAGCGCACCGGGTTGTCTGGGATTTGCGCTACGAGGCCCCGCCGAGCGACAGTGCGTCTTCCTGGCGCAAGCCTCTCGGTCGTTTTGTGCTGCCCGGTGACTACAAGGTTCGCCTGACTGTGGGCGATCAGACCCATACCCAATCTCTTCGCGTGCGTAAGGATCCCGCGCTGAGCGTATCGACGCGAGAGCTCCGGGATCGTGAGCGCACCCTCGCGCTTCAGGCGCAGCTGCTGACTGCCGCCTATCACGTCGGAAAAGCCGTGGATGCGGGAGCTGAACAGATTCAGGCCTTACGCGAGGAGCTTAAAGCCGGTTCCGGTGGCCCCGCTCTCCTGGCCCGGGCTCAGGAGGCCGCCGATGACATTCAGCGTCTGCATATCGCCCTGCGTGGCGAGGAGCTGGGCACGGCGCAGCAGGAAACCAGTCTGCCCCTGGCAGACCTCAGCTTGCGACTGTACCGGTCCACGGAGTCCTGGAGCAGTGCGCCCAGCCCGGAGCAACGCAGGCTCACGCAGTCGGTACATCGTGACTTGAGCCAGCTCCTGACAGAGCTGCAGCCGCTGCTTGATGATGTTCTCCCGGCCTTGCGCGCGAGCGCAACGCAAGCGGGAGTGACCTGGCCGGCGGATGCGCTGCCCGGGCCACTTCCGGAAAACCTCATTCCCCCTTATCGCGATTAAAGGTGTACCAAGATGAACGTACTTAACCACCCGCTGGGAACCGTCGTCCGCCGGCTGCTCTTTGCGCCGGCCATCGCCCTGGTTCCTCTGCTTGTCACTGGCGCGCTCCCCGCTGCGGCCGACGGGGGTGGTCATACCTCTTTCGCCGCTCTGACCTATCGCGATGGGCACCGGGAGGCAGCGATTGAACGCCGCGCCGAATTCATGGCGCATATGGACGGGGGCCTGGCGGTGATCACCAGCGCCGATCGTTCCCAGCCGAACCTCTACGAGGGTTACACGCCGGATACGGAGAACAAGGATTTTGTGTTCCTGACCGGCATCTACGACGCAGATCCCCCCGGGCATGTTCTGGTTTTGAATCCCAAGGGCAGGGATTATCGTGAGGTTCTGTACACGGACATGGATACGGCCGAGGCGAGTCGCCTGTCGGGCATCGCACAGGTGTTTCCCCGGGAACGCTTTCTCGAGCACATGAGCAGCGCACTCACGGATTATCGGAATCTGCGCATTACGCAGCTGCGCTTCAAGGAAGTCGCGTCGGATTACGCTCTGGGCTGGGGCGACGGTAAAAAGCTGCTATATGTGAATTATCCGCGCTTTTCCAACCTCAGCGAGCCCGCCAACCCGCGCCTGGAGTTTATTGACCGCATGCGCGCGGCGACCAGCGAACTGGAGCTGCGTGACGCCGGCGATCTGCTGGATCCCCTGCGTATGATTCTTGATGACTTTGCCATGCGGAATCTCCGTCGGGCGATTGAGATAACCGGTCGCGGCCTGATGGAGGGAATGAAGGCCGCAAAACCGGGACTGACCACGCTTCAGGTCATGCAGACGGTCGATTATGTATACCGTTTACACGGCGCCGGACTGGGCTTTCTTACAGGAGTTTCCCCGGCGAGCAACCTGAACGAAGTGCTGAAGTGGGAGACTACGGCGGAAGAAGAGGCCGCGCGCAAGGGCGATGCGCGGATTACCCAGGGGTCCCTGGTGCATTTTGATACCGGTGCCACCATGAACCACTATTCAGCCGATATTCAGCGCACGGTTCCTGCCGATGGTCGCTTTACGCCAGAACAGCGGCGTATCTATCAGGTCGTGCTGGATGTGCAGAAGGCCGTGATCGCTGCGGTTCGTCCGGGAGTCACCTGGAACGAGCTCCAGGAGATGACCATGCAGATGCTCCGCGATGCCGGTGGCTGGGATGAGAGTTACACCTATGGCATCGGTCATTTCATCGGCATGGAGGTGCACGAGCACGGTGATTACGTGGCGCCCCTGCAGCCGGGGATGGTTCTGGCTATTGAGCAGGGCGTTATTGTAGACGGCACGCGGGTGGCTTTTGAGGATGATGTGCTGGTTACCGAAGAGGGTTCCGAGTGGCTGACGCGCTTCATCCCCATTGAGATCGATGAAGTGGAGGCCCTCCGCCGGGAAGATCAGCTAGTACATCCCGAAGCCCTATTGCTTAAAAACTAACTGGCGCCTTTGCGGCCTGCCCGGGACGCAGCGTTCATCCCGGGCAGGCTGCTTATCAAGGGGATAGTTCTGCAAGTTTGTCGCTGAGTGGCTGGTACTCCCAGAAGCGCTGGACTTCGTCATCAAGCCCCGTCATCTCATAGCGGATCAAAGCGATCGGGATGGCGCCCGCGGCCATCACCTGATCGTGAAATTCCCCGAGAACAAATTCGTCCCGCAGTTGCTGTTTGCGATCGGCCAGAAGTTTGTACATCTGGAAACTCCCGATGGTGTATCCCAGGCCGTAACCCGGCGGCCGGCGCAGATAAATTTCCGCATCAACCCGGGCCACGTTGCCATCCAGCCAGGGCGTTTTGGCGCGCCAGAATTTTACCGCCTCCGGAATACTGATTTCGTTGCGCTGGAGTCGCACGTCGCCCAGCGTTCGCGCGGAGCGGAAAATGCCGAAGTTGTAAATCAGTTCCCGGGTTCGCGGTCGGTTCTCGTAGAACCCGAGCTGCAGGGGAGTCTCTTCCAGGTACAGTGCCCAGCCTTCCATTCGCCCGCCATCGCGAAAGTGCCGTCGAATCGGGTGATCAATCGTTGCCAGCATCCGCGCATCGACTTTGTGGCCGGGAATCACCGCGTGCCAGTGATCTGGCGACGGGTCTCGATACTGGATTTGTTCCCAGTAGTTCGGGCCCCCGTCTCTTTCGATCCAGGGCACGTTGAAGCCGACTTCCCGAAAGTCGTCAGGTATGTAGTCGGGGATGGTGATAAAGCGCTCCTGCTTCATAAACGCACGGACATCGCGGTCTACCGCGGCGATTCGGGCTTCATACTCCTCCCGGGACTTGGGCAGGGTGAGTTCGGGAAGTGCCCGGTTGCGGTGTTGTTCCAGGGCATAAAAAGCCCAGGTCCGTTCAAGCTCGCGTTCCGCCAGGGCCTCGATATTGTCGGAGCTGTAGGGCATGAACTTGACCTGCATCAGGTACCAGTCGAGGAGCTCCTCGCCCACTCCGGCGGCACCGGTCATGCTCGGCTGGTTTTCGAGCAGCCAGCTATGCAGGCTCTTGACGGCATCGCGGGCGGCTTCGATCTCTGGCACCAGCTCCGGCTGTGTCTGACGGGCGCGTTGCAACAGATCGCCGTACCAGCCAATAACGCCCTGAGGAGGCACGGTGCGGTACGGATGTCCGTGGCCCACCCCATCGGGCTGCGTCAGATTGTGAATCGCCAGCGCAGCAAAATCTGTGGGCACGTTTCGCAAGTTGCGTTTGGCGGTCTCAACCAGCGCTACCGTAGACTGCAAGCCGCCCTGGAGCTGATCACGTGCCTCGCCGGTCACCGGCAGGTCCACAAAGGTGAGTCTCTGCATGCGGTCGACGTAGAAACCCGGGTCCCGCTCCCAGGGCTTTGAAACCTGGAGCATGAAATCATGTTGGTCCATAGCCGCGCGCAGAGCCAGATAATCGGCCTGCTTTGAGCGATCCCATCCGGCTACCGCCATATCCGCAAGACGGGCCTGAAGATCCTGTAGCTGAGTCAGTCGCGCAGCCGCTTGCTCGGCCGAGCGGTCCAGCGGGTTGCTACCCTCTTTTTTCCAGCTGAAGAACGCCTCGGTGAGGGCGATCAGGCTTTGATAGTCGCCGCTGCCTGTAGGTGGCGAAGCGGCCAGCGTGAGCTGTGAGAGGGTCAGGAGTACGGTCCCGACGGCTGTTACCAGTTTGGCTGTGGGCTTTGATAAAACGGAGTTTTGGGCGAACAGCGGTTTGCGTGTCATGTGGCACCTCGAGATGGTGATGAACAGGCGCTTTACAGGCTGTGCGCCCTCGGGTTTGCTCCCTAACCTTGGCCCAGCAACAGATCAGAGTCAATCAATTTGGTCGAATAGAGAACAGTTCGGCGCGATGCGAACAAATTATCGGGAAGACGGAGGCGCCGCGCTGCGCTCAGAGTTCGCGGGTCTCTGAATCCACGAGTCTGCGCATCAACATGCGATCGCGCCACGCGACTCGCTCTGCCCAGTCATCCAGTGGTAGCAGCGCGCGCCGCTGGGCGCTAACCGCCTCGACCAGATCCGGGGTCCAGGGATCATCCTGTCCCCGTTCGCGGCCCATGCGTGCGTAGGCGGGACCCAGTTTCTCGGCGTGCGACGCGATGCCGCCCCGCGTATTGAGATCGGCAGTCTCAAAGGGGCCGATCACGGACCATCGCAGACCCAGGCCCTTGCGCACGAGCGTATCGATGTCCTCCACGGAGGCCACGCCATCGCGCACCAGGCAATAGGCCTCCCGGAGCAGCGCCCCCTGCAGGCGATTGAATACGAAGCCCTCGGGCTCGTTGCTGACAAGAATCGGCTCGAGCCCCACACCTCGGGTGAAAGCCCGGGCCCGCTCTATGGTTTCTCGGGAGGTAAACGACGCTGGAACGAGCTCCAGAATCCGCAGCAGAAAGGGCGGGTTGCCCGGATGGGCGACGAGGCAGCGGGCCCTGCCCTGCAATTCGCTGGCAAACGCCGATGCGGGAATGGCAGACGACGCACTCGCCAGAATCGCGTCGGCCGGGGCCAGGGCGTCCAACTCGCGGAAGATCTCCGTTTTAATTTCAAGCCGCTCCGGTGCGCACTCGTGGATCCAGCCCGAGTCTTTGAGCGCTGCGCCCAGTTCATCGCAAAACTCAATGCGCTGCAGGACGCTGTCAACGCTGGAGGCCAACAGACCCTGCGCTTTCAATGCTTCCAGACTGCGTTGTATGTAGGTTCTGGCCGTGTCTCTGGAGCTACTCTGGGTATCGAAAACGGACACTTCGCGCCCGGCGCTCGCGAATACCACGGCAAAGCCGGCACCGATGCTGCCCGCGCCCACGATCGTGGCCCTGGATGGCATTGCGGCGCTTGTGTCGTCGTGACCTGTCGGCATACAGTCTCGCTCCCGAGGAGTGGCAGGGCGGCAATAGTCCGTGCGGCGCTCTCGTGCTGTCAAGGACTGCGCGCTCCTGTCGGGCGCCTGCGGTCCTTGCATGCAGCCCCGACAAGCGGCGGCGAAGCGCCATGGCAAATGGCATGAACCTCAATCCTGATTGTCCCGGACTGCGGACGATCAGAACCTCAAAAAAGGCGAAGAAGATGGACGATTTGACGGGCAAGCGCATCCTTTTGACCGGTGCATCCAAAGGTATTGGCGCGGCGACAGCGCGCTTGCTCGGTGAGGCTGGCGCGTCACTGATTGCGCACTATGGAAGCGACGAGGCCGGTGCCCTGGCCGCCACCGCGGAGATTCCCGAGGAGCGCAAGCTGCTGCTGAAGGCGGACCTGAATAATCTTGACGAGGTTGAGGCGCTATGGGAGGCGGCAACCAGCTGGCGCGGGGGAATTGACGTGCTGGTGAACAACGCCGCGATCATGGTGCCTGAGGGCAGTATCGACGAGGAGCTTGATAGCTGGGATAGGGCCTGGGAAGAAAGCATGCAGGTCAATGTCATGGCACCGGCGCGGATGCTCAGGCGCGCCGTGCGGGATTTTCGCGCATCGGGGGGCGGTACAATCATTACCATTTCGAGCTGGGCTGCCCAGCGCGGGGTGGGCAATCCGGCGACGATCGCCTATGCGGCGTCCAAGGCGGCGATCAAGGCCGCCACGCAAACCATAGCCCGGAACTACGCCAAAGACGCTATCTACGCGTACATCATTGCGCCCGGCGTTGTGAGGACGCGCCTGTCTGAGGAATTTGCGCGCAGTCAGGGTGGCGAAGACAAGGTTAC
>CAZGGN010000143.1:0-7816 GCA_964525195.1 uncultured Congregibacter sp. | reverse complement strand
CTTACGCTGACTCTGGCGAACACCGGCCGTATCGACAAGCTGTCGCGGGGAAAGTGTAAGAGCGCGGACTTCCAGGCGGCTTATGACCATATGATCCCGTTCACCGCCGCAGGCTTTCGCAAGCTCTGCACCAGCGACTGAGCGATCTCCGCGTGGTCCCGAGATGCCATGAGCTACCGTTTTCAGCGGCCGAGTGCGGGCAGCGGCGTCAAAAATCCACGCATCCACGCGCATCGGGTGTGAGATGCAGAAGTCACCCCTTGCCAAGCCTTGCAATTGCAGTAGGCTGACAGACGAACGACGAAGAACCGGTTGGGAGGCAGCATGCAAACCGAGGAAACGCGACGAGTTGTCGAGCAGTGGCTCTCCTTAGCCGGCAGCGGGGACGTGGAAGGTGCTATGGCTCTTTTTGCCGAGGAAGCGGTGTGGAGCAACATAGGCTCAACACGATTTTCCGGCGATTTCGTCGGTCTCAAGGCAATCGTTCAGGACCTGATCGGCCCCTTGTTTGGCACTTTGGAGGCAGGCATCCGCTCCGAGGTCGAGGCATTGATTGCTGATGGTGAGCAGGCGGTTGTTCTCAGTCGCGGAACAGCGCGCACTAAATCCGGCCGTGACTACAACAACACCTATGCTCAGGTTTTCACGGTGCGCGGGGGGAAGATAGTCCGTGTCCGCGAGTACATGGATACCGCACTTATTGACCGCGTGTTCGACGATGCCTGACAGCTGACGGCCGAATGGAGCTGACGCAGCGGCCGCTTTGAGCGTCACCGGGCCGCCTGTTCTGCCAGCTCCAGCGCGTCGTCCAGCTCCAGACCGTACCGCTCTCGCATTGTGTCGCCAACGCGCGAGACAGTTGCGATTACCCGGGAACCTGTGTTGCATCGACCCGCGGATAGGGTAACTTCGACAAACGCTCAGCTTCATGCGACGCACACCGCGTTCTCGAATATTGACGGCCCATTTATCGCCGATTAAGTTGCTTTTCGCGAATTGAAGTATCGCGAACGTTTAAGGATTACCCCGTGCACACACACCAGATGGAAGAGTGGACTCATGCTCACGTATTTGAGCAAGATCAGCAGCGCCCGGGCGAAAAACGCACACTACTAGTCGTCCTAATCACGGCAATCATGATGGTTGTCGAAATCGCGACCGGATTGATTTCCGGGTCAATGGCGCTGTTGGCCGACGGACTTCATATGGCATCGCACACGGTTGCGCTGGGAATTTCCGTCGTCGCTTATGTGATTTCCCGACGGTTAGCGGCTGATCGGCGCTTTGCTTTTGGCGTTGGAAAAATCAATAGCCTCGCTGGATTTGCCAGTGCCATTTTATTGCTCAGCTTTGCCTTGACTATGGTAGTCGAAAGTACCGGACGTCTGATTAACCCGGTTTCTATTGACTTCGACCAGGCGATTATCGTCGCTGTGATCGGACTGGTCGTAAACGGCATCAGCGCGTGGGTATTGATGTCTACACCACACGAGCACGGACACGGACACGGACACGACCATAAGGACACACATCAGCACCATGACCACAATCTACGCGGTGCCTATTTACACGTCCTCGCTGACGCGTTGACCTCGATACTCGCAATCGTAGCCCTGCTGGCAGGGAAGTATGTGGGTGCTTCCTGGCTGGACCCGATGATGGGTATTGTGGGCGCGGTGCTAGTCACCCGTTGGTCCTATGGCCTCATCCGTGAAGCTGGTAAAGCCTTGCTCGATATTCAAACTGATGAGCGCCACCTGAAAGCGGTGCGGACAGCTCTAGAAGGCGACACGTCAGATCGCGTTACAGACCTGCACATCTGGAGTATCGGCCACGGAATTTTTGCCGCCGAGATAGCGATTGTCAGTGATAACCCCCAACCGCCTACGCACTATAAATCCTTGCTCCCATCAAATCTCAATGTCGTGCATGCAACGGTTGAAGTACATCGATGCACGAACCACTGAGTCAGCACGGCGCCAGGTCCGGCGGCTGGCCTGAGCGTAGTCGCCCCGGGCAAGGCGATCAGGATTGCGACGGTACCGGCGGCGCAACGGCAATCGTCAGTTCATTGTGGAAGTCCTTCTCGATCTGCTGCTCAAGCTCGTAGCGGCCGGCCCCGCGGCGCTGACCGGAGTCACGCATGCGGTCGCGATAGCGCTGTCGCCGGTGACGCTCAACCAGCGCAATAAAGCGCTCAGGCTCGACCTCCCCGGCGATCAGCCCCTCTACCAGGGCGATATCAATACCCATTCGGTAGGCGATTCGATTGGGACGGATATGGTTTGCATGGAACTGCGCAACGACAGAAATCTGCTCATCGCGGCTCAGCGTGCAGGGCCGGGAATAGCCATAGGGCGGAGACGGCGTCCGATCGTCGCTCTGTGTGGAGTTAGGCATCGGCGCTTTCTAGCACTCGCAGCCGTCGCTGACAAGGCAGAGCTCGCGCAGGCGGTGATTCCCGGCGACCCCGCCCGGGGCGAAACAGCGCGAAGTGGTTAAAAAACACACAGGCAGGCCCTATACTGCGAGGGCTGATCAGCATAACTGTTTGGGAGATTCACCATGAACGCACCAGAGACTGCCGCCACGCTAGCGGACGCCGAAATGCTCATGCAGGGCGTGCTCGAAGCCCAGCGCAATGACTACATCGCCGAGGGTGGCGTCAGTGCCGCAGTGCGCAAAGACCGGCTCAGTCGTGGCGTCGATGTGATCCTCAAGTACCAGGACAAAATGATCGATGCGCTGAACACCGACTTCACCTGCCGCCCCCGGGAAGTCACGATGCTGACCGATGTAGCGGCGTCGATCACGCCCATGAAGCATGCCATCAAGCATCTCGAGAAATGGATGCGCCGGGAAAAACGCTCCACCATGTTCCCGCTGAACCTGCTCGGCGGCCGCTCGACGATCGAATACCAGCCCCTCGGCGTCGTCGGGATCATCTCGCCCTGGAACTTCCCTGTGAACCTGACCTTCGGCCCCCTCGCGGGTGTCCTCGCCGCCGGTAACCGCGCGATGATCAAGCCCTCGGAATTCACGCCGGCCACCTCTGAGGTCATGACCGAAATGGTCGCCGAGGCCTGGGACGAGAAGGAAGTGGCGATTTTTGCCGGCGGCCCGGAAGTCGGCCAGGCTTTCTCCGGCCTCGCCTTTGATCACCTGATCTTCACCGGCGCCACGAGCATCGCCCGCCATATCATGGCTGCCGCCGCTCGCAATCTGGTCCCGGTCACACTGGAACTGGGTGGCAAGTCGCCGGTCATCATTTCCCGGGATGTGGATCTGCACATGGCCGCACAGCGGATCATGCTCGGCAAAACGATGAACGCGGGACAGATCTGTCTGGCGCCGGATTACCTGATGGTGCCGGAAGAGCGCCTCAGCGACGTGGTTGAAGCGCTGAAGTCGGTGACTGCCGAAATGTATCCCAGACTTCTGGACAATCCGCAGTACACTTCGGTCGTAAACGAGCGACACTACCAGCGCCTGAACGGCTATCTGGCTGACCTCGCCGAGCGCGGTGTTACTGCCACAGCGATCAATCCTGCCAATGAGGACTTTGGCTCCCAGCAGGGCAGCTACAAGATTCCGCCAACGCTGATCGTGAACCCACCGGAAGACAGCAAGGTACTCGAAGAGGAGATCTTCGGGCCGCTTCTGCCGATCCGGACCTACAAGGATTTTTCGGAGACGATCCGCTACGTGAACGCGCATCCGCGCCCGCTGGCGGCTTACTACTTCGGGAACTCCAGGGATGAGGAAGAAGCTGTGCTCAAGCGCACGACCTCGGGCGGCGCCTGTATCAACGATGTGATCATGCATATCACCCAGGAAGACCTGCCCTTTGGCGGCGTGGGCCCCAGTGGTATGGGCGCCTACCACGGCTACGATGGATTCAAGACCTTCAGTCACGCCAAGTCCGTGTATCGCCAGTCAAAGTTCAACGTGGCAAAACTCGGCGGAATGCTGCCCCCCTATGGGCCGGCGACCGAGAAAACCATCAAGATGCAGGTCAAGAAGTAAGCGCCCTGCCTGCAGACTGCAGTGGAGTCCTGGTCAAAGGTCAGTCGGGCTCAGGAGGGCCGGGAGCGCCTTGGGGCGCCACTGCAGTCAACGCCTCATGCGGCGCAAGAAGCCTGCCCCCTGCCAGGTCCCTCGCTTGCCCTCGTCTGCCTGCTCGGCAGCATGCTCTGCTGCCTCGCCGGTTGCCTGGCCAGCGCCCAGCCCGCTATGGATCGCTACCGTATGGCGACTGAGCGACCCATCATCATTGCCCACCGCGGCGCCAGCGGCTATCTGCCGGAGCATACGCTGCCGGCGAAAGCCCTCGCGCACGCGCTGGGAGCGGACTTCATCGAACAGGACGTGGTCCTCAGCCGCGATGGTATTCCGGTCGTTCTACACGACATCCATCTTGACTCAACCACCGACGTCGCCGAACGGTTTCCGGGGCGCTCCCGGGGTGACGGACACTATTACGCCATCGACTTTTCTCTCGCGGAGCTGCGCACACTGCGCGCGCATGAACGACGCAACGTTGATGGCAGTGTCGTGTTTGCCGGGCGCTTCCCCCGCGGACCGGGACTCTCGGGCATACCCACCCTGGCCGAGGAAATCGCCCTGATTGAAGGGCTCAACAAAACCCGCGATCACCAGGCCGGGCTGTACATCGAAATGAAAGGCACGGCCTTCCACCAGGCTGCGGGGCAGGACCTGCCGGCAGCCGTGATGGCAGTCCTGCGGGACACGGGCTGGGACCAGCGCCGCGATCAGGTGTTTCTGCAAAGCTTTGAACCGGCAGCCCTGCGCTATCTCAAGGATGAACTGCATACGGTACTGCCGCTGATTCAACTTATCGGCGAGAACAGCTGGCAGGAAGACGGCGCCATCGACTATGAGGCAATGCGCAGCGACGAAGGTCTGGATCGTGTTGCCGAGTATGCGGATGGCATCGGTCCCTGGGTCATGCAGCTGTACAGCGGACCGGACAGCGAGGGACAAGCCCGGCTGACCGACCTGGCAACGCGCGCCAAAGCCCGGGGCCTGCTGGTGCATCCCTTCACTTTTCGGGCGGATGAACTACCCCCGGGAATCGACAGCTTCGCGACCCTGCATCGCCTGTTCTTCGTCGAACTGGGGGTCGATGGTATCTTTAGCGACTTTCCGGACCTCAGCCGGTCCTTCAGCGAACAATTTTCAGGGACAGCCAGCCCCTCACCTTGACTTACGATCAGGCACGCCAGTATCTGCTCAGCCAGCCCGAGGCCTGGGAGGACTTCCCCTTTGGGCCCGATGTTGCCGTGTTCAAAGTGCTGGACAAGATGTTCGCCACCCTCGGCGTAGAAGAAGGCATCGCGCGCATCAATCTCAAATGCGATCCGCAGGAGGCGCTGATGCTGCGCGATATTTTTGTCGCCGTGCAACCTGGCTATCACATGAACAAGCGACACTGGAACACCGTGCTGCTCGATGGCAGCATCCCGACCGGCGAACTGGAGCGCATGATGGACAACTCCTACGCACTGGTCCTCGCCGGTATTTCCAGTCAAAAGCGTAACGCGCTGCAGCGCAGAACAGGACAAGAGATAAAATGAGCACGCGGGTCAATCGCCGCACCAAAATTGTCGCCACGATCGGTCCGGCCAGCGAAAGCGCCGAGAACATCAGTCAACTGATTGAGGCCGGAGTCGATGTATTCCGTTTGAACTTCAGCCACGGCAGCGTTGAGAATCACGCCTCCGTTGCCGAGCGAATCCGCAAACAGGCGGCGATCCACGGCCGCTACGTGGGCATTCTCGCGGACCTACAGGGCCCGAAGATCCGCATCAGCAGCTTTGCCGCGGGCAGCACTGCGCTCGCCGTCGGTGACCGCTTTCGCCTCGACAGTCAGATCGATGACGAGGCCGGGGATCAGCGTGGCGTGAGTTTCAGCTACCTGCCGATGCTCGAGAATCTTGCCAGCGGCGACATACTCCTGCTGGACGACGGCCGCATTCGACTGCGGGTTGAGAAGGTGGAGAGCGCAGCGGTCGACTGTACGGTCACCGTGGGCGGCAACCTCGGTTCGCGCAAAGGCATCAACCGCCTCGGCGGTGGTATCGCGGCGCCGGCGCTCACAGAAAAAGACATTGCCGATATCGCCTCAATGGCACAGATCGCTCCGGACTATGTCGCGGTTTCCTTTGTTTCGACGCCCGCGGACATCGACCATGCAAAGATCCTCCTACAGGAACAGGGTCTGCAGGTCGCGGTGATTGCCAAAATCGAGCGCGCCGAAGTCGTGGCCGATGATGAGATTCTGAACGGCATTCTCAAAGCATCCGACGGCGTGATGGTGGCCCGGGGCGACCTGGGCGTCGAGGTTGGCGATGCCGAACTCATCGGTATTCAGAAGGATCTGATCTCCCGGGCGCGAAAAATGGACCGACTGGTCATCACCGCCACGCAGATGATGGAGTCGATGATCAGCAACTCCATGCCCACCCGCGCCGAGGTCTTTGACGTCGCCAACGCCGTCCTCGATGGGACCGATGCGGTGATGCTCTCGGCAGAAACCGCCGTGGGCAAATATCCGATCGAAGTCGTCAGGGCCATGGCAGATGCGGCGCTGGGCGCCGAGCGCCATCCGGTGGCCCGAACCTCCCGCTATCGGCTGGAGCGCCAGTTTCAAAGCGCCCAGGAAACCATCGCGATGTCGGCTATCTATGCAGCGAACCACTTCAACAAGGTCCGCGGTATCGCCTGCCTCACCGTGTCCGGCACCACTCCGCTGCTGATGTCACGGCTCAGTTCCGGGCTGCCGATCTTCGCCCTGTCGAACAATCCCCGCACCCTGTCCCGACTCAGCCTCTGTCGGGGCGTTATTCCCCTGTATTTCGACGCCGACTCATTTGACCACGACAGTATCGAAACCCGGGCGATCGAATATCTACGCGACGACGACTTCCTGAGCAAGGATGATGCTCTGCTCCTGACTCGCGGAGAGGTCATGGGAACGGCGGGTTCGACCAACATTATGAAGATACTGCCCGTTCCCTGAGCGATTGAGGGCTACGGTCGGGGTTCGGCGGGAGGCAAAATTGCCAATTTTATTGGCTCAGGAACACTGTACTTCTCCAACATAGTGCTACACTCAGATTGCTGCCATGAGCAGCAGGTTCATCTGGAAAGCGAAGTAGAAGAAACAATCGTTGCCCCGCTCAATACAGTTCGTGCAATACCACCCACACCGCTATTCACACCGGAAGGCAGGAGTTTGTTCCTGTGTCCGGGAATGGCCTGTGCGTGGAATTTGGGCGAGAGCAGTGGCGAAAGTATCTGATGTCGCCAACTGGTGTTAGCAAAGTAAACCGTGGTCCCTGCCACCGCTCTGTTGCCCGAGGCAACGCATGGTGAATGGATAAAGGCGACGGAGAAAATCAAAGGTAAATTGTATGTCGACAGTAACCGGTACCGTAAAGTGGTTTAACGAATCCAAAGGCTTTGGATTCATCGAGCGCGAAGGCGGCCCAGACGTTTTCGTTCACTTCAGTGCCATCAAGGGTGACGGATTCAAAACTCTCACCGACGGCCAGAAAGTGGAATTCACGGTAGCCGACGGGCAGAAAGGCCCGCAAGCAGAAAACGTGGTTCCTGTCTGACACAGTGCTACGGAATATACTCTCAGCGCTAAACGGCTGAGTACAAAGCCCCGCCCAATAAGCGGGGCTTTTTTTTGGTTCATCGTAGATTTCCAGGGTCGTTTGTCTTGGAGTATGACCTGGTAGCAGCGGTTGGCGGCCCGCCCCCGCTTTACTCGAGCTGCTCGCGCATC
>CAZGGN010000142.1:4931-7956 GCA_964525195.1 uncultured Congregibacter sp. | reverse complement strand
GGCGATCCTCCCGTGGATCGCGCAATCAGTACATCCAGGCTGTTTGATATTGCACAGGCCGTTCCCGCGCAGCCACTTTTGCAAGCTCGCGCTCGAGGCAACCGAGCCACGAGCAGATTCTGTGTCTGCGAATTGACCAGCTGCCTGCGCAAAAGCGCTTAACTGGCTTCAGAAATTGGCACCGCAGACCGCTGCAGCGCCTCAAGGATGATTATGAAACCGTCGATAGATCAACTGCTTAAAAAATCTTTAGCGCCTTTGATGCCACTGCTTCCACTGCTCCCGGCGCTCGCCATGCCGGCCAGCGGTAGCGAAGGCCACGGAGGAGAACAGAGCGGACTATATGGACGTTCTGCTGACCCAGCGGGACGCGCTGGATTCACGGATGGAACTTGTCGAACTGGAGCTTGACCAGATGGCTGCGCTGATCAGGATGTATGAACTGCTCGGCGGCGGCGTGGAGTCACCCATGCCTGAGGCGGGCTAGCCCTTTGCTCAGGCACCGAGGCTCCAGCACAGCCAGCCAGTGACAAGAGAGTCGCCTGGATGTCGCGCCTCAGGGCGCGCCGTCCGGCGGCGCACTGCGGCCTTCGCCGGAATATGCGATGCTTCGTGTATCGCTCAGCACTGATAAGGCCACAGTATGGAATACCGACGTTTAGGAAACGCAGGACTGAAAGTCTCCGCATTGTCGCTGGGCTCCTGGGTGACCTTTGGAAAACAGGTTGATACCCGCGATGCCTGCGACCTGATCAGGACAGCCTACGACGCCGGCATCAATTTTTTTGATAACGCAGAAGGCTACGAGGCCGGCGAGTCAGAGAGAGTCATGGGCGAGGCACTGAGCTCACTCGGACTGGCGCGGGACTCCTTCGCGGTTTCCTCCAAGGTATTCTGGGGCGGTCAGCGGCAAATGCAGCTGGGACTCAACGCCAAGCATGTGCGCGACGCCTGTGACGCGGCACTGGCACGGCTCAAGGTCGATTATCTCGATCTGTATTTCTGCCACCGGCCGGATATTGATACCCCCATAGAAGAGACCGTCCGTGCGATGGATACCCTCATCCGCCAGGGCAAGGTCATCTACTGGGGCACGAGCGAATGGTCAGCACAGCAGATCACCGAGGCCCACGCGGTGGCTCGTGTGAACGGTCTGAGCCCGCCGACGATGGAGCAGCCCCAGTACAATCTTCTGCACCGCGATCGGGTCGAGGGCGAATACGCGCCGCTCTATGAGAACCCCGGACTCGGCACGACGATCTGGTCACCTCTGGCCAGCGGACTGCTGACCGGCAAATACAATGATGGAATTCCCGATGACGGCCGCCTCAACCTGCCCGGCTACGAATGGCTGAAGAAGCAATGGACGGGAGCGCGAGGAGAACAGCAACTGGAGCAAATCCGCCAGCTGACCTCACTGGCAGAGGAAATCGGCATCAGCATGACCCATCTGTCTCTGGCCTGGTGCCTGAAGAATCCTAATGTATCGACGGTGATTCTCGGCGCTTCACGGCTTGCGCAGCTGGAAGACAACCTCGGGGCCCTGGCAGTTCAGGAACAGCTCACGCCCGAGGTACTTCATCGTATTGACGAACTACTGAAGAACAAACCCCCGGCAGCCGAACGATACGGACAGTAAGCCAGCTCTTGCTCTGTCACGTTTTGACGGCCGGAGATCAGCCCCGGATCGCTGCGCCTCGATCCCGGGGCCCACGGCAGAAAAGCGGATAAGCGGCCGCTACCAACCCACTGCCTGACCATCTTTACGATGGTCAGAGCCCGCTCGATACACCCCGTTCACCGGATAATCCCGTTCAATGCTTTCGGGACTGTACACGGGCACGGGGAGCGACGGATCACGGGTAAACAAAATGCCCTGATACCCGCCCACAGCGGCGCCGGTCACCGGGCGCACGTCGTGACCTTTGGCCCGCAGGGCCGGCCCCACCAGCGACTCCAGCTCACGCTCCATAAACAGAGCGTTTCCCTGCTGCCAGTGGGTGAAGCGCGCCGCGTCGGTGGTCATCTGCAGATTCATGCCGTGGTCAATGACATTGACCATATGCTGCGCGTGCGTCTCGGGCTGCACCCTGCCCCCCATATTCCCGAAACTCATCAGGGGCTCGCCCTCGTGCATGACAAAACCGGCAATAATCGAGTGAAACGGCCTTTTCCGCGGCGCGACGACATTGGGATGTTCCGGATTCAGACTGAAAGGATTCCCGCGGTTGTGCAGGATCATGCCGTAGGGAGGAATGGTCACGGCGGAGCCGTAGACGTCATAAACACTGTGAACAAGACTCACCATGTTGCCCCAACGGTCCGCCGCCGTGAGATACACCGTCCCGCCTTTCAGGCCTCCCTCAACCGAGGGCTCCGAGGCGGCATCCATATCGATGCGATCGCACAGGCTCGCCGCATAGTCTTTGGACAGGAGCTCTCCAAGCGGTACGTTCACGAACTTCGGATCGGCGTTGTAGGCGTAGAGATCAGAGTACGCCAGCTTCTTCGCTTCCACCATGAAATGCCAATAATCAGGATTCGCCGGACCCAGGGCCGCCAGATCGACCTGGTGCACCGGTGCGCAGACCTCCAGTATGTTGAGCATTTCCAGTGCCGCAAAGCCCTGCCCCGGCGGCGGCAACTGGAAGATATCGTAACCGTGGTAGCGGCTGGTCACGGGCTCGACCCACTCTGACTCAAACTCCGCAAGATCCGCATGTGTCATCACGCCGCCACCGGCCTGCACCTTGGCCACGATGGCATCGGCGATGGCACCCTTGTAAAACGCATCCCGCCCCTCGCGCTGAATCAGGCGCAGGGCCGAGGCCAGGTCCGGATTGCGAATCACGCTGTAAAGGGGCGGAGCCTCTCCGTTCACCAGAAAGGTGGACGCCGAATCGGGATCCTCACGGAGTCTGTCCCGCACACTAAAGAGATCGGCATGCCGCCGCTCAGCCAGCCCCCAGCCCTCCTCCGCGAGCTTCGCCGCTCGCTCAAAGGTTTCCTGAAAACCCATGCTGCC
>CAZGGN010000142.1:4468-4921 GCA_964525195.1 uncultured Congregibacter sp. | reverse complement strand
TAGCGTCGGCTGGCCGACACCAACCGGCACCGACTGGCCCTCCTTGCCGCAGGTACCCACCCCGGAATCCAGTGCGAGATCGTCGCCGACGGGCGCGGATGCTATCGGCGGCGATCCGGCCCGCTAGTCCGTAGCCGGAAATCGCGCCGGGCACCGTCGCGGTGTTCACACCGAAGTCGGGCATTTCCGTCACACCCAGCTCGTCCCTGAAGAACTCCGGCGTCCAGGCCTCCGGCGCCCAACCCGCTGAATTGAGCGCATAGAGCTTTTTATCCGCAGCGCTCCAGACCAGGGCAAACAAATCGCCGGCAATACCCGTATCATTCTGCGACGTCACATCGAGCACGGCCGCCGCGGCGACAATGGCATCGACGGCATTACCGCCGGCGCGAAGAATTTCGAGCCCCGCCTCTGAGGCGAGGGGATCACTGGTCGCCACCATTCCATGCCGGG
>CAZGGN010000142.1:4045-4458 GCA_964525195.1 uncultured Congregibacter sp. | reverse complement strand
CGCAGAAAACTGGCTTGGCAAACCGGCTCGACCAGAACGGGATCGTGCCACACGGCCGACCAGGTTACGCCGCCGTCCTGGCTGGTCGCCACCATGCCGTGACGGGCGAGGATCTCCGAGCGTCCCTGCTGCAACCAGCCCTGGGCCCGGGAGCCCGGTACCGCGACGATGTTCGCCGAAGGTTTGGGTATTTTGCTGCTCGGAATCCCGAAGGGCGTATCAGACTGTGCCTGAGCGGTTCCAACGCAGGCAATCGCCAGTACCATCGCCAGAAGCGGTTTGATCATGAACTGTTCCTCAGGCCAGATGGGTTTTGAAAAACGCCACCATGCGCTCCCAGGCCAGCTGCGCTGCCTCCGGGTCATAGCGTGGCGTAGAATAATTGTGGAAGCCGTGGCGCGTTCCCGGATACA
>CAZGGN010000142.1:0-4035 GCA_964525195.1 uncultured Congregibacter sp. | reverse complement strand
GCAATTCGTTGACCCAGTCATCGTTTTCAGCGTAATGAATCTGCAGGGCAGCACGAATGTTCTGCACCTTGTCCGTGGCAGCCGCCGCGCCATAAAAAGGCGCCGCGGCCTGCAATTCGTCGCCGAGTTCCGTTGCCAGAAAATTGGCCGTACCACCCCCCCAGCAAAAGCCCGTTACCGCCAGCTTGCCCGTTGACAGCTCGTGGGATTTCACGAAGCGTGCACTGTTGACCATGTCCTGACGCAGCTTTGCCTGATCCAGGGTGCGCTGCATTGCCCGACCGTCATCATCGTTCCCCGGGTAACCCCCGATCGGTGACAAACCGTCGGGCGCAAGCGCCAGAAAACCCGCCACGGCAAAGCGTCGGGCGACATCCTGAATATAGGGATTAAGGCCCCGGTTCTCGTGCATTACCAGTACGGCGGGAAAAGGCCCCTCGCCGACCGGCTGCACCAGATAACCGCGCATCTGCCCCGAGCTGCCCCCGGGTGACGGATAGTCAATCCAGTTTGCCTTGATACGCTCATCTGTGAAGAGTATCTCCTGGGCCGTCACGTAGTCGGGTATTAACGCCTCGGCCATCGCCAGCGCCGAAGCGCCCGCAACGGTCAGCGCGGCTGCCCTTTCGAAAAACTGCCTACGGTTGAGCTTGCCGTGACAATACTCGTCATAGAGGTCAAAAACCTGATCATCAATTTCGTGCTGTTTCATCGCGTGATTGATTCCCTGTCGGTTAATAAATAGCCTTGAGTTACGGGCCGGCGTTCAACATCGGGCGGAGCGTGTTTCGCGCAGACTCAAAGCGATCATACAATCGCGGCATGGGTTGATCACCATAGGCATCGCGGGCGCGGCGCTCCGCTGCATCGATGGCTCGAATCAGGTCTGCAGCCGCCGCCGCCTTTGCCGTGGTTTCGCTACTGCCGACCTCGCCAATCCAGATAGGCGATGAGTGGGCGAAGGGCCGCGCATGCATCGTCGGCCAGCTGTCAGGTCGCTGCTGTGCTGCATAGGCGCGCGCCGCAATCCAGCCACCCGACGGCAGATTCACGGTGCCCTTAAAAGTGCGCGTTGCGCCAGCGGTAACGTCGCCCAGTGTTGCCACAACGCGACCATTCACCACGAGCTCGACCATCTCAAGTGCCACGGTGCTGGCCACGGTCAGGGTCCAGTCGTGCATACCGCTGTCCGTCACATCCCCGGGCTGACTGCCATCCGCCAGGGCAAAGACCAGTGCCGGCCCCGTGGTCACAAAGCTTCTCCCCGCGATCGCTGCGGCCAACACCGGATCTTCGTCCCCTCCCATGCCATCAAAGGGTCGAATGTAGGCGCGCCCCGTACCCATAGCCGGAGTACGGTGGAAGTCCACCCAGGCGTCGGTACCGGACATCGCGGCTATCGGCTGGCCAATATTCAGCAACCGGTACCACAGCTTCGCGTTGGCAAGCGGGCTGGTCCAGGCACAGACTATCTCCAGCCCCATGCGATCTTCGAGTACCCCGTCTGACACCAGCTCAAGGGGAATCGTATGAATTGCCTCATCTGAAAACGGGTCGTCAACTTCATCCATGGGATGAACGTAGGTTGCGAAGGCCCCGGTTGCCCTGGCGTGCGCGAAAACATCGCCATTGCTCAGATTCGGGTCACCCAGAATCGGGTTGTAGGGACCGAAGAACCAGGGCACAAAGGGACGGGATACGTTCAGCAGCCCGATATGCCCGTGAAAGTGCGAACGAACTTCCTGCCCCTGAATCACTTCAAACTCCCCGGCTACCGTGCGCTTCCCGAGAATCGGCTCGTCGATCCGACGCTCCCAGCGATTCCAGGACATGGGTGCCAGCTTGTTGAGGTCCTCCCCCGCCATCAGCTTGAGGGCATCGTCGTGGGTGGCACGCTGGTGCCCATCGCCGTTCAGGTGCCCGTGGTAATCGGCCGAGACGTATCCAGCTGCTGCTCCATCCCAAAGCGGCGTCAGCTTGAGCTCTGCCGCCGTGTCCTGGCGCCCTATCACCACGACGGTTTGCTGAGAAAGCACGTTCATGGGCCCTCGGGCAGCAATCACCCGGTAAGACCCCGCGGGCAGAGTGAAGCTGGCGACGCCGTCTGCATAGAAATACGGTCGACCGGTTTGTGAATCTATGTACGTCGCTCCGGTCGGCGAGGGAACCGGATGGCCGTTGCCCGCCACGATCGTCAGGCGGGCGGCGAGCGGCTGATTCGCGTCATCAACGATCGAGAGGTTGAGCTGGCCCATCGACGTTCCATAGTCCCACTTACTTATTCGGACCGCTGTGGCATCGCCGCCATACGTCGGCATCTGCATCAGTTTGAACTGTCGGTTTTCATCCAGTGTTACAAAGTAGATCCGCTCCCCGTCCGCGCTAAAGCTCGGGGTGAGCGCAAAGCTCTCGCCATCGGTCAACCGATGCTTCACTCGCGGATCCTGCAGATCCATCGTCCATAGATGGTAGTCGTTATCGATAGGGGCACTGAACACAAGCACCCGCCCTGCAGGATGTACATCGGCCGTCAGATGGTAAGTCAGGGTTTCCGCATGCACGATCTCATCACTGCCGGCGGTCGGGTCCCGCTGCCGTAAAACCCGGTGAGCGCCGGCCCCGTGCAGATAGAGAATCGCATCGCTACCGGGAATACGACGCACATTGCGCTCCACCTGGCGCAACCGGGTGATTGCCTGCTCAACGCCGCTTGCGATGTGCCGCTGATACAGATCCAGGGAACCGCTTGAACCACTGCTGTAGTAAAGGTAGTCCCCATCCCTGGAAAACTCGGGATCCAGATCAATCGCAGCGCTGTCGATGACCTGCTCTTCGCCGCTGCGAAGATCTTTCAACACGATCGAGGTATCTGCGCCGCTATCGCGCACGAAGGCCAGATACTGACCGTCCGGTGACCAGCGCGGCCGCGAATCGCTGCCTGCGGTATCGGTCAGACGTGTAGCAACAGCGCTTTGAAGGTCCAGTATCCAGATCCAGCCCCTGGATGAGAAAGCCAGTCGTTTGCCATCCGGCGCCGCCGCGGGGTCGGTAATACCGTGGGCGAGTATCGGCAACTCATGTTGCTCAAGATAGGTGTGATGGCCGAAGTCTTGCAGCTTCGGATAGTGATTTACCCACTGACTCCATGCACTCGGGGATCCCAGTAGCAGGCAGATAAAAATCCAAAAAGGTCTGAGAGTTTCTCGCATGAATAGCTTCCTTCGGATCATTGGCTTTCGGGTCCCTCGCGTATCGCCGAAGCCCTTGGGCAAGTTACTCTCCCGCTAAGGGCGGTGTATGCACAGGCAGGCGACGTGCCTGCAGCCGCTGCTCGAGTGCGTAACCCAGGCCCAATAGCAATGGCTCACTAAAGGCTGTGCCCATAAAAGACAGGGTTACGGGAAGGCCATGTCCCGTAAAGCCAATAGGCAGAATCAAATCGGGAAACCCCGACAGGTTTGCCAGGGTTACGGGCGAGCCGCCGCTACCCGGCGCGCTGGCCCTCTGAGACGGTTTATCTACCAGCTCCGCCGGCACGCTCAGAGTGGGATAAACGATCGCATCGAGATCATTGCTGGTCATCACGCCTTCGATGGTGTCCCGTATAAGAGGTAGTCCGTGCTGTTTGACCGCCTGATACTCGAAACCACTGAGATCACTCGCCTTGACCTCATCCTGCATCAGCCGCCAGCGACTCGGATTCGGCCTCGTATTGTCCTCGCGCCTGGCATTCAGCAGTCTGGCCTGACTGATCAGTTCGTCCAGAGACTTGGGATATTCAGGCCCCAGCGTCGCCAGATACTCGGCGATCTGGGCCTTGAATTCCGGATAGCGGATCGCGCGATAAAACTTGCCCCGTGATTCCATCAGCCACTCGGGAAATTCCACATCGACGATCTCAGCGCCTGCATCGCGCATGGACTCCAATGCGGACTCCACCAGCCAGTCGACCTCCCCGTCCTCTCCCATGAACACCCGTGCGACACCGATCCTTTTTCCTGCGAGCGCGTTGGGATCCAGATAAGCAGTGTAATC
>CAZGGN010000141.1:562-8048 GCA_964525195.1 uncultured Congregibacter sp. | reverse complement strand
GAAATCCAGTTGTTGCGAATGATCACATCGTAGGTCGTCTTGATAGGCAGGCCCGGGGTGATAAAGGCCAGCACACCACCCGTGTTGTTGTAGACAACGTTGCTCTCGACCACAGCATGGCGGCTATTTTCGATTTCGATGCCCGCGACGCTGTCAAATACTTCGTTGTAGGCCACGTGCACGTTATCGCTCATGCCCACATAAATCGCCGCATCTTCGATACCCGAGACCACGTTGTGCTCCACAACCCCGTTGGTGCCCAGCTGCGGAAAGATTCCGTAGACACCGGTATCTACAATAATGTTGTCGCGGACTTCATAGTTGTTACCCGCCTGGCTCATGATCCCGTTGCCCTTGTAACGGGTAATCAAAAAGCCCTCTACGACAATATTGTTGCCAGAGAAAAGAATCGCGTCGTTAAGGCGGCCTTCCCCATGCAGGGTGGCGCGCTCAGACCCTTTAACAATGCCAATCAGGCGAATACCGTCCTTGTCGATGTATACCGTCTCGTTATAGGTACCGGGCATCACGTGAATGGTAGTACCGGGCTCGGCGGCGAGCACCGCGTCCTGTATCGACTCGCCGTCATTAACGGTAATGACCACATCAGTCGTGGGCGGACCGGCCACGAACTTGCTGCTGCCCTGCACGATGAGTTCCCGCACTGCGGAAACATCGAGGTCGCTGGACTGCCCGGAAATGCTGCCGCCATAGGCCGCGCCACCGCTGCTGCTGGTAACCACCGGCGCGCCGCCCCCGGTCTTCTTGCCCCACTGCAGGCCCGCGGCAAAGGCGACCACGACCAGAACCAGCGCCAGTATTCTTCCCCTATTCATAATGATGCTCCCGGAGCGTGACTCGCTGCGCCACGCTCAGTCTCGTTGAATGTTGTTGTCATTACTGAAGTTTGATCCGGTTCTTTCAGCGGTGAAATTCCGATCGGCGCCAACCCCGACGGCACCCGCGAGGGAATCTCTGGCGTCAGGGTCTCATCGGTCAATGCGCCGAGAAAATCCACCAGCCGATCCAGCTCCTCGTCGCCGAGCCGGGGCTCCCAGATATGCCAGTGAATATGCAGGTCAACGCCCTCGGGCACGGCGTGCCCTCGCCCCCCGGTGTAAAACGCGACAGCCTCACGCAGGGTACTAAATCGTCCCGAATGCATGTACGGCGCCGTTTTAGCGATATTGCGCAGCGTCGGCACTTTAAAGCCGCCTTTCATCTTCGGTGCATTCCAGATCGCCTCGGCACCGATATCCAGAGGCATGCCCTCGGGCTCAGGGGTACCAATCACCGCAACCTGCTGATTGGTAAACAACGGGGGCGTATGACACTCAGCGCAGCGTGCAACAAAGGATCGAAACACATTAAACCCGGCGACCTCATCGTCCGTTAACGCCGCGTGGTGACCGTGCGCGTAGCGGTCATAGCGGCTGTTCAGTGAGATCAGGGAAGACTGGAACGCAGCAAGGGCCAGGTACACCTGTCCCGGACTGATTTCCTCCAACTCACCCAGGGGAAAGGCCTGGCGGAACAGACGCCGGTAGTCCTCGCTGGACTGCAGACTCGCAATTAATTGTGCGGGCGTATTAGCCATTTCCTCGGGAGAATACAGTGGCCCCTGAACCTGCTCTTCGAGACTATCCGCCCGGGCGTCCCAAAACAGATGCTCGAGAAAGGCCACGTTCCACAGACTGGGTGAAGAGCGCCTCCCCGGCTCGCCACTTGCGCCTAGCGCCCGACCTCGGCCGTCACTAAAGCCCAGCGCCGGGTGATGGCAGCTGGCACAGGACCTTGAGCGGTCGCCGGATAAAACGGGATCGAAGAAAAGGTAGCGCCCGAGGTCAATCTGCTCCGGCGTAAAGCCACCCCGATGTGCCGGCAGGGCTGTTTTTGTACCGCCTACACCTCGACCCTGTAGCGAATCGTAAAGCTGATACAGGTTCCGGAGTTCGCAGACGCCCACTTCGGTTTTTTCGAAGCTGGGTGGACAGCGATCGCTGAGGCGGATTTGGCTGCGCTCGACAGCGCCTTCACCGGCACTGACCGCTATCACTGTCACAGCGCCCCAGAGCCCGAAGGCAATCGCCGCTGCGTGCAGCCAGATCTTCATTGCGCCAGCAGATACCCGATCACATCATCGAGATCTTTTTCGCTGGCCAGCATCGTGGCCATCATCTGCATTTGCCGACCGTAGCGGTCCCGGGCATGGGAACCTCGAATGCCTTCGGCAAAGTGCCGGTACTGGCGACGCAGATAATCGGCGTCCAGACCGGCCAGTCGCGGCGCATTCATCAAGCTGTTGCCTTTGCCCGCGGGGCCATGACAGGCACCGCAGGATGCGTTGTACTGAACTTCCCCGTTGCGTCGGTCGTGATCGACCGCCAGGGATGAGTCGGGTACCGGTAGAGAGGCGATATAAGCCACCACCCTGGCGATCGCCGTGTCGTCAGCAAGCAGCGCCGCCATCCCCTGCATTTGTTGGCCCAGCGTGTCACGCGGATCACCACCGCGTATCCCGGCCTTGAAATGCCGCAGCTGTCGCTGGAGATAGGCGGGATCCTGCCCCGCCAGCGCAGGCGCACTCATGGTCTGGATACCCGCGCCGTCGGCGCCATGGCAGGCAACGCAGCCGCCATACAACACTTTACCGGCTTCGGCTTCGGCTTCGTCTGCCGCCGGGCTTGCCCCTGCGACGTTCAGTAGTCCGAGCAGCAATGCGATTGCTGAAAAAACCTGTAAGCAGCTTGTCATTATTATGTGCTCCAAGACCGTTAAACAACACAGACGCCGGCCCATTGCGCCTCCACCCGGGCGCCTCGCAGACAGGATTTCGTCTGCCCAGCCCCGCCGGATGGTTTCCCCGGTCAATCCATACACGAGCGCCTAGTCTGCCACCGTTGGTTCACAGAGAGAACCGGTCAACAAAGTCACCGCTGAGCTTCCCTTTACGCTGTCCAACTTGCTTCAAAATCGAAATCAGCTCTTCAAGCTCTCCTGACGAAACAACCGTCCCATCCTCGTTGCACAGCATGCAGGACTTACCGTCCTGACCGTAAAGCAGAGAAATGTACTCCGCGATATTCCCGGGATTTTTCCTGATTTCCACGTAGTCAAAATAGTCTTCCTCTGACTTCTTCCTGATCTCAGATAATTTCATAACAGTAATGTCGACTCAGCTGAAATGATGAATGGCTTCAGTCAGCGTTGGATAAAAAAATGTGACTCCGGGTATCGGCTCAGCCCTGGCCCTGGCAAGGGTTTTTAGCGGCTGGAACTGAAGGTCGGCAATAATGATCTGCTTGCCTTCTTCGGTACAGTAAGTCACGAGTTTATTCATCGCCGCCACGCCTCCCGCATCGAGCAAGGTAACGCCATCCATATAAAGAATGACCCCGTCGAGGGTCGACATCCTGGTCGAGATTTCACCGAAGACTCGATCGGCGGCGGCAAAGAACAGCGGGCCATTGATTTTCAAAACCGCCCAGCCATCGGGAAGAGGAACATCAACCAGTTTTTTGTTCCGGCTAATGTCCGTGATCCGAGTCATTGATGCCATTTCGTTGACAAACAGAATGCAGGCCAGCAACACGCCCGTGGTGATCGCGATCACCATATCGAAGAAAACCGTCAACATCAGACAGGTGAGAAAAACAGCGATATCTGAGCGAGGAGCATATTTAACAAGATGTAAGGATTTAGGCGCCTCGCTCATATTCCACGCCACTACGATCAGTAACGCCGCCATGGCGGCCATCGGCAAATACGCCAGCAGCGGAGCGAAGCCCACCAAACCCAGCAACACGACCAGAGAATGAATCATCGCCGCAACGGGCGACTGCGCCCCGGCTTTGAGATTCGCCGCTGATCTTGCGATGGCGGCCGTCGCGGTGATCCCGCCAAAAAAAGGCGCAATGATGTTTCCCAGGCCCTGCCCCAGCAATTCACTGTTTGCGCTGTGGCGTTTTCCGGTCATTCCGTCGAGCACCACGGCGCAGAGTAGGGACTCGATGGCGCCGAGCATGGCAATGGCGAACGCCGCGGGCAGCAGACTGACGGCCAGCGACCAGCTCAACTCGAGCGGCTCACCGCCCGGGCCCGGCTGCTGCCAGGGCCAGGCAAAGTCGGGCAGATAAGGAGGAATCCCCAGGCCGGTCGAACCGTCCGGCATAAGATAAGAAAATCGCGAGCCTATCGTATCGATCTCATAGCCGGCGTTGCTAAGAAACGCACCACAAACACTCGCGATCACGACCGCAGGCAAATGCGGGGGTATCACCGTTTTCAATCTGGGCCACAGCAACAACACACCCAGCGTTGCCAGAGCAACAGAGACGCTCGCCGCGTCGAAGCGTCCGATAGAACTCAACAGCAGCCGGACCTTGTCCACATAATGTTCCGGCATAGCGACTAGCGACAGACCAAAAAAATCGTTCAGCTGCAGGGTGGCAATAACGATCGCGATACCACCGGTAAACCCGAGGGTTACGGACTGAGGGATGTATTCAATAAATCGACCGAGACGCGCGTAAGCCATCGCCATAAGGATCACGCCAGACAGAATCGTCGCCAGGAGCAGGCCCGCTAAACCGTATTTCTGCGCGATGGGATAAAGAATCACCACAAAGGCCGCAGTGGGCCCGGAGATGCTAAAGCGACTGCCCCCGGTCAGGGCAATCACGAATCCGGCGATGACCGCCGTGTACAGTCCGTACTGGGGCGCCACGCCACTGGCAATCGCCAGGGCCATTGCGAGCGGGATCGCAATAACCCCGACGGTGACGCCCGCCAGAAGATCGCTTCGGAATCGCGACACACCGTAGGGCTCACCCGCAAAACACGCCTCGCGGAAGGCATGCCCGAGGCGCAGAGAAAACAGGTGTGCTCTATGGGCCATCGCGGACCCTCCACAGGGAATGCTATGCGGGCTTCAGCGGAAATGATGAACTGAAGCCCCCGAGACAGCGCAGTGTAACCGGCGCGCTAAAGACGCTTTGGAAACAGCTACATATTTTGCTTCGCAATAGCTATCGCATCTATAGTGCACCTACCGTGTTATTGGAATAGTACCGTGGCCAAAAACAGCACAGAGGAACGCATCAAGCGCCTCGAAGCGCATCTCAAGCGCGAGAACCCGGTCCTTGCGGGCTGCGTGCAGAGCTTCCAGCGTTTAGATAAAGTTGCACGTAAACTGGGATTGCAGGCACCGGAAGAGTCCTACGCTACGCAGGTCTCCTGGTGGCCGGTAATCTCGGTACTGGGCACCTTCTCTGCCGGAAAATCCACCTTCATGAACCAGTACGTGGGTCAGGACCTTCAGCGGACCGGCAACCAGGCTGTGGACGATAAATTCACGGTCATCTGTTTCGGTCAGGGCGATGGGGCCTCGCTGCCGGGACTGGCGCTGGACAGTGACCCGAGGTTTCCCTTTTACCAGATCAGCCAGGCGATTGAGCAGGTCGCCGAGGGAGAAGGCCGCCGGGTTGACTCCTACCTGCAACTCAAGACCGTCCCGGCGGAACCGCTGCGGGGCAAAATCTTTATTGACTCACCGGGTTTTGACGCCGATCAGCAGCGTTCCTCGACCCTGCTCATTACCGACCATATCATCGATTTATCTGACCTTGTGCTGGTGTTTTTTGACGCCCGGCACCCGGAGCCAGGCGCCATGGGAGACACGCTTAAGCACCTCGTGGAGAACACCGTGCAGCGTCCGGATGCCACGAAGTTTCTGTACAACACGGCGCGCGAGGCCAATCCCGAGGAAGTGGTCGCCGCCTGGCAACGGGCCCTGGCCCAGCACGGACTCACCGCAGGCCGCTTTTATCGAATTTATGCCCGCGACGCGGCACTCACGGTCGATGACGACGAGGTCCGCAGCCGCATGGAGCGCAAACGCGACGAGGACCTTGCCGATATCGAGGCGCGTATTCGCCAGGTTGAGGTTGAGCGCGCCTACCGGGTCGTCGGAGTACTTGAAAAGACCGCGCGGCGTATCAGCGATGTGCTCATCCCCCGCCTTGCGGAAGCGCGACGACAATGGCGGCGACGTACCCTGTGGATGAGTATCCCGCTATTCCTGCTGCTGGTCGTCGGCTTTCTCTGGTGGAGTATCAGTGGCAAGCACTGGGACGGTCTTGCTCTGGCGCCTTTCGCCGCGCTTGAGCCGCCCGTTCAGGGCGCTGTGGTCGCCGGCGTGATACTGCTGCTGTGGTTTTTGCACAGCAAACTGCGCTCTCTGGCCGCGGCCAGCGTGCTGCGAAAACTCGAACGCGATAACAGCCTGGGGCGGGATGGCGCCGCACTGCGTCACGCCTTCGCCTGGAATTCGCGCGCCTGGTGGCAGTCGATTACCAGTAGCAATCCCCGGGGTTGGGGACGTTTGCGGCAGCGCCAGCTCGATACGGTGCTGGCGGAGGCGGACAGCTTTGTCCAGTCGCTGAACGATCAGTATGCGAGCCCTTCCGGAACCCCGGAATAACAACCAGTTCCCACCGGGAAATCAGGTCAGCTTTTCGAAAGGACAATGACGACAGCGACCAGCACCCCGCCGCCGAGCGCGACAAAGCTGTAGCGCTTGTTCTCCTGCTCTGCCTTGGGCAGGAGGTGGGTCGCGCCCACGTAAATCAAGGCGCCCGCAGACAGTGCCAGTAAAGCCCCCAGCGCAGATTCATCGGTTTTGCTGACAAGGGGGAAGGAGATGAGCGTTCCCAGCGGCGTGGTCAGGGCGGCCGCGCTAAAAGCCAGTGCCATAGCTTTACGCTCAGTGAATCCACCTTTTAGCAGCAGCAGATAAGTAATGATTCCCTCAGGGAATTCGTGCAGCACCATACCCGTAGTTGCAAGCAATCCGGTAAAGACACTGACCGAGAACGCGATCGAATAGACAAATCCATCGACAAGCGAATGAAATCCAATGCCTATCATTGGCACTATCCCGATGCCGTACTGCGCGTGTTCAGGATTTTCCTGGCACACGAACACCGTAATAAACCGACTCAGCAGGTGTAGAGAGAAAAAACCAAGCAAAAGATAAATCGATGCACTGGGATTCATCGCCAACGATTTGGGAACGATATGCAGGAAGGAGGCGGAAATAAGCACACCCGCTGCGAAGCACATAAAATAGGCGCTGTTACGCCGCCCCCAGTCGACATAATGGCGTATCGTATAAATACCCAGGGACGTCACCAGGGCTGCCAGCGAGCTGGTGGCAAAAGCTGTCCAGAAGGTGTTTTCCACCGACTATATGTTCAGCGTGATGTTCAGCGTGGTGTTCATCGTGGATATAGCGGGCTGTTCAAATCCCGAACCAGACCGCCGTAAACACTCATTCGGGGATTATCTTGGGCGGCGGCTCGATGCCTTCGACTTCGACCTGGGGGTCCAGCATTTTGATCACCTGCTCGAAATGGGCGACCTCGCTTTTGGGCACATCTGCCAGTATCAACAGCTTGCCTTGCTCAAGCGCTGTCTCAAAGGTTTT
>CAZGGN010000141.1:0-552 GCA_964525195.1 uncultured Congregibacter sp. | reverse complement strand
GGAAAAACCAAAGCGGTCAGGCCCGCCAGGAGGCCCGCCGTACCCCCCAACTCCAGCCCGCGTTCATAGGCGGGCAAAAAATCATCAAGCTCCGGGCCGGCATCCGGCAGATCGTCGATTTCAACACCGGACCTGGCCAACGCATAAATATGCTTTTCGGGAATACCGGCACCTTTCAGGTCTTCGACGACCTGCCGGGCATGACTCACATCAGGGGCTAGGAAACACAGTCTTTTCACGGGCAAATCCTCAAAAACTCAGGCGAGATATTTGGTAATCAATAAAGAGACAATCGCCAATCCTATGATCGTACCGCCGAGGATCAACAAATTACGTAATGCCGCACCATCCTTTCTCATAACCCGTACCTCTAATTTAAAAAGATCTATTGCCCTTGGTGACAATCACTCGCGAAGTAAGAATATCTTGAATTCTGAGCCCAATAGCAAGCCAGCAGGTTTCCGTCGTCAGCCTGATTGCCCATCGGATTCTCGCCAGGCGATCCTCCCGTGGATCGCGCAATCAGTACATCCAGGCTCTTTGATATTGCGC
>CAZGGN010000140.1:7654-8090 GCA_964525195.1 uncultured Congregibacter sp. | reverse complement strand
GCCGGAATTCTTTCGCGAACAGGGCATGGTCTATCCACCGGAATATGGCCCCCTTGCCGCCGTGACGCCGGGAACGCCCGGCGGGCTGATGGTGATGCTTGCGGAATACGGCACGCTGAGCCTCGCGGAAGTTCTCAAGCCGTCAATGCAGATGGCCGAGGGCTACCCTATCGAAACGGTACAGGCCGATAACATCGAGCGGCGACGCGACATCATCGCGCGGTGGCCCGATTCGACGCGGGTATTCCTGCCGCACCTCGATGAATCCAATCCTGAGGCCCGGGCAGCCCCGGCCGGCGGCGAGATCTTCCGACAGCCGGACCTGTTAGCAACGCTGCAGAAGCTGGTTGATAGCGAAGCCGAAGCCCTCGCCGCTGGCAAGAGCAGAAAAGAAGCCATCTACGCGGCCTATGAGCGCTTTTACCGCGGAGATATC
>CAZGGN010000140.1:0-7583 GCA_964525195.1 uncultured Congregibacter sp. | reverse complement strand
TACAGGGTCCGGCCCTGCTGCAGGCCCTGAACATCCTCGAGGGCTTTGATCTCAAGGCCATGGGCTACAACAGCGCCAACTATATCCACACGCTGTATCAGACGATGAATCTGGCCTTTGCCGATCGCGACTTTTACTACGGCGACCCCTACTTTCCGCCCGCCGAGCCGGTGGCCGGATTGCTCTCCAAGGAATATGCAAAACAACGGCGAGCCCTGATTAATCCGGATCGCAACGATAGGGGAGCGCGTCCCGGGGACCCCTACCCTTTCCAGGGTGAAAAAAACCCTTTCCCGGAATTGCTCAAAGCCTGGTCACCGATCCCCCCAGCGGCTGACGCCGATGGCTCGGACGGTTTCCAGCAGGCTGCGCTCGATCACGATGAGGGTTTTATCGCCGGTACGACCTCAATTCAGGCGGCGGATGCCGAAGGCTGGGTCGTCTCTATTACCCCCTCCGGCGGCTGGATTCCGGCCTTTATCGCCGGCGACAGTGGCATCGGCCTGAGCCAGCGCATGCAGAGCTTTGTGCTCGACGAGCGCATCAACCCCTACAACGTTGTCGCTCCGGGCAAGCGACCCCGGGCCACCCTCACCCCGAGCCTGGCGCTGAAAGACGGTAACCCGATCATGGCGTTCTCGGTTCAGGGGGGTGACACCCAGGACCAAAACCTGCTGCAGTTTTTCCTTAACGTGGTGGAGTTTGGCATGAACGTCCAGCAGGCCGCAGAGGCTCACAACATCACCAGCTACCAGATGCAGAGCTCCTTTGGCGCGCACAAGAGCGAGCCCGGACGTCTGGATGTGACCCGCCAATTGTTGCCTTACACCCGCGACCGACTCAAGGCCATGGGTTACAACGTCGGCGTCGTCGACAAGACCTACAGTCCGATTACGGCGATTCTGATTGATCCCGAACAGGGCACCTTCCAGGGCGGTGCCAGTGACTATGGCGACGACTACGGCATTGCCTGGTAGCGCCGCGCACAGCGATTGACGATTTTTCTATCCAGAAAGGTGTGTCAGGGTTGCACGGCAAGCGCAACACCCGATTGACGGGCTCTTCCTTACGTTAAAAAGAGCCCGTCAGTCACTTTTAGAACGTCACGCGCACTCCGGCTTCCACGCTCTGCCCGGCCTGCGGTGCGAAGTTGCGAAGAAACGAGGTGCTGAGTCGAATTTCCTCATCAGTGATGTTCTTCAGCTTGAGGAACGCAAGAAGCTGCGTGTTACCGGAAAACTGCACGTTGTAGTCGATACCCGCATCCCAACGGGTGTAACCGTCGGTTTCCGTCTCAAACTCGCCCGGGTCATCCTGGTCGCTCGCGTTCAAGACTTTGAGATAGACGCCAAGGGCATCGCTGCGCCAGGCTAACTCGCTTCCGATGCGCATCGGGGGCAGGCGTGGCACATCACCGGCCGAATCGAAACTGCCGACGATCATGTCACCGAATATGCCGAGGGAGACGTTCCCCCCGGCAAGGCTGGCGAGGTCAAAGCTGGACTCGAATTCGACGCCGTAAAAGTCCGCATCATCCTGCTCGTAGTCGTAAACCGGAGTTTCATCGACTTCAAGTCCCGTATTGAGCAGGAAGATATAGTCGTTGAAGGTGTTAGAGAACAAGGTGAGCTCAGCGAAGCTGCGTTCGCTCATGTAGGTCAATGACAGGTCTGCGTTGAGGGATACTTCCGTATCGAGGTCCGGGTCCCCGATTTCGATAATTCCCGTGGCCGCATGCGTGACCAGTTGCTCTTCACTGTTGTTGAGGTTGGAGAACAGCTCCTCCGTGGAGGGAGCGCGCTCTGACCGCGACAGAGACACACCGAGGCTCCAGTTTGAATCGATGTTGTACAGTCCGGATCCGGACAGGCTGAAACTGGTGAAGTCTTCCGCAAAGCCGGTGGCCGGGTCGCGCTCGACGTAGTCGACGCGGCCGCCAACCTCAAATTGCCACGTGTCCGTGTGAAAATCCTGGACGTAGAACACCCCCCACTCCGAGGAGTCTGTTTCGGGCACGTAGGCCTCGTCACCAATGGCCTCAAACTCGTCGGCACGCCACTGCAGGCCGAGCACCCCGTGATTGTCGCCTTCCCGTACCAGTTCCAGGCGACCCTCATAGGTCTCGCGACTGAACTGCGTGCCGATTTCCACACCCTCAAGCTCGACGTGCTCGTAGTCTGTGTAGGTCAGAAAAGCGCGGGCCGTATCAATGAGTCCCGGTACGAGGTCATGCATGTGGAGCTGGGTGTCGTAGCGTTCCTGCTTGAGGTCGATGCGGATGAATTCTTCTTCCTCTTCTTCCTCGTGGTCATGACCTTCTTCGTGCTCTTCACCCTCCTCTCCATGCTCCTCTTCATGTCCGTGCTCGTGAGCGCCCGGAGGAATACCGTAGTTTGTTTCAAAGCTGTTGTAGGCAAAGCCCACGAAATTCCGCTCGCCAAAGTGATAACTTCCACCAATGGTGAATACGTCCGACTCACCATCGGTGTTAGCGATGAAGCCATCGGAGTTCTCCAACTCCTCCTCGTGGTCATCGCCGTGCTCTTCGCCATGTTCACCGCCAAGGAGCTCTTCCTGCATTTCGACCGCGTCTTCATCGATGGCCAGCCCGGGGATGCTCAAATCGTTGAAGTCGCGGAAAGTACCACTCAGGTGAAAGGCAAAATCGCCCGCACCCGCCTCAAGCTTGAGAACACCTGTGTTCATCTCGGCTGCGTCATCGTAGCGGTACTCTGCGGCTCCCTGAACACCGTCGATGCGATTGCCGGGAATGCGATTGTCCAGAGTATTAACGACGCCGCCGATGGCGCCACCGCCATAGAGCAGCGTTGCGGGGCCGCGGAGAATTTCAACGGATTCGGCGAGCATGGGCTCGATGCCTACCGCGTGGTCAGGACTGAGGCTTGATACATCGCCCGCTGCAATACCGTTGCTGAGGTTAACGGTACGAGGTCCGGCCTGGCCTCGAATCACCGGCCTACCGACACCGGGACCAAAAGACGCGTTGGATATACCCGGCTTGTCTCCGAGCGTTTCGCCGAGTGTGCTCGCGGTTAGCCGGCGGAGTTCGTCGCCAGTCAGAACAGTAATTGGGAGTGCTGTCTGTGCTGCATTTTTATGGATCGGCATGGTCACCAGTACGTGTTCCATACGTGACTCGGGGACCTGTGCCATAGCCTGACTGGCGGCGCCCACGCAGAGCGCCATTAGAGTGCGTTTCATGTCGTTCTCCTGAAATTAAGAAAGGGTTGTGGCTTTCAGGAGAGCGCGGGGGGACCTCGAGAATCATAGGCTCGGATCCAGCTTGCGCGGGATGCCTGGACATCGCTATTCGGCCCGACACCACCAGGCGCCTTGAAAGACTGAGGGACGCTGCCGCCAGCTGCAAGACCCAGGTCCGGGGAAAAATGACAGATGTAACACTGCAGATCCGAATTGCTGCCCGTGTGCTGATGCCCAAGATCAGTAAAGCCGGCAAAGAGCAGACACAGCACCAGCCCCAGGTGCAGAGCCCGGGTCTTTCGCACAAAACTGAACGCATCGCTAATCACGAGCGTAGTATACGAGAAGTTTTTCTCAATGGACGATTGCAAGACTCTTTTTCATGCCCGATAGCGAATTTAATCCCGACGCCTTCACCCCTTAACGGGTGTGGAGGCGACTATGGGACTGCCACATAGCGCTGCCGACTTCCCTGATTCCCTGATTCGAAATGCCGTCAGGAGTAAGAATCGACCAATACAGAAACCGCTCCCGGAATGCCTGCTGACCATTGAGCTGAAACATCGAGGAGAGCGCACGACGCGGGTCTAAGGGACCGCGACACTACGCCTTTCCTGGCATGATTGCGTTAATCGCCATGGCCAGTTCAAAGTCCCGCTCACTGATTCCAGCAACATCGTGAGTCGTGAGCCAGAGATCGACCCGGTTGTAAACATTGAACCACTCCGGGTGGTGGTCGGCCTTCTCTGCCAACATTGCGACCTGCGCCATGAACCCGAAAGCGGAGACGAAATCGTCAAATTTACAGCTGCGAAACAGCTTGTCGTCCTTAAGGGACCAGCCTGGCAGTGACGCTATTCCCTGCTGTACTTGCGCGTCGGTGAGTTGCATAGTCATTACTCTCCCTCCTGAAGCCTTCATATGTACGACTTGCACTATAGCGCGGAACAGGGCGCGCACCTCGGGATCCGCTTGGCCGCCCGCGGCATTCATACCCTCCTCGGCATCTTTTTGGTCGCAATCAGCACATGCAGCCTGGCCCAGACTACTTCCGAGAGCATTCTGATCAGGAACGTGACCCCCCTGGATGCGCGGGACGGCATAAAACCAGTGCAGGATGTGCTCATCCGCCAGGGGATCATCGACCAGATGGGCCAAGGACTGAATCCCCCGGAATCTGCCCGCGCTATTGACGGGACAGGGCTCTTTCTCAGCCCGGGACTCTGGGACATGCACATACATCTGAGCTACGACCCACGACTGAGTGCCTCCATGGGTGAGCGCTTTCTTGATTACGGCATTACGAGTGTGCGCGATACCGGCGGCAATCTGGAAATCCTTAAGCCGATACTCAAAGCCATGCGCGCGCAGGGTGCGCAGGCACCGCGAGTGTTCTTCGCGGGACCGCTCCTGGATGGAGAACCCGTCGTGTACAGCGGTGAAGGCCATGCCGCGCTTGGTACCGGTATCCGCTCTGTCGCCGCGGCGCGCGCGAAGGTCCGGGCGCTCGCAGAAACGGGCGTCGACTTTATCAAGATCTATGAAATGGTTTCTCCGGAGATCTTTGATGCGCTCGTGGACGAAGCAGAGAGACACGAACTACCCATCGCCGCGCACGTACCGCTCTCCATGCTGGCCTCCGCGGCAGGACCTCGGACCCAATCACTGGAACACCTGCGAAACATCGAGCTGGATTGCGCAGCTGATGCCGAAGCGCTGCTGAAGACCCGGCGAGCTGAGCTTGCCGCAGGCCGCAATGAACCCGGCATGGAACTTCGCAGCCAGATCCATCGTGAGCAGCGGGACCGGGCAATTGCCAACGAAGACCCATTGCGCTGTGACCGGGTGCTCGCCAGCCTCGGCAACAGCATTCAGGTACCCACCGCCCGGCTGAATGCGATGACCCAGTATCCGCCCTTCGAGCGAGACGACTGGCTCGAGGCGCTGAGCGACCTGCCCACGGCGGTTCAGGACGAGTGGCGCAAGGCGCCGCAATACATGGACCCGACAAGCTACAGGGCCCAGGGCGAGTGGACCCTTAAGATGATTGCGAGATTGGCCGCGCAGCACATCGATATTGGCGCCGGCACTGACACCCCCATTGGCTGGGCGATACCCGGCTACAGCCTGCACAATGAGCTATCGATTCTCGTCAGCGCCGGACTCAGCCCGCGAACCGCGCTGGCGGCAGCGACGACCGTGCCCGCCGCCTTCTTCCAGCTGACCGGCTCGCTCGGTCGCGTTGCTCCGGGCTATCAGGCAGACCTGCTCCTGCTGGGTGCAAACCCTCTTGAGGATATTGAGAACACACGGCAGATTCGCGCCGTATTTTCGCGCGGGGAGCTGGTACGTGAAACGCCCGGGACGGCTCTGCCTGCGCGCTAGGCGTCGAATAGACTCAGATCGTTTTTAACCACCGGGCGATGGCCTCACCAATCTCGCGCGGTGAGTCCTCCTGTATAAAGTGCGTCCCTTTCACCGTCGTCGTGCTCTGCTTCGGCCAGCTGAGACAGAATTCACGCTGCTCTCCAACCAGAATTGATCCGGGGTCCGCATCGATAAAGAGCTTAGGCGGGCTGTCTTCACTGGCAAGCCACGCGCCGTACTCTTCCACGAGTCTGACAATCTCCGGCGGCTCACCCTCAATCGGAATCTGCCGGGGCCAGTTGAGCAGAGGCTGGCGATCATCGCGGTCGGGAAAAGGCCGTCGATACTCGTTCATCTCCTCATCACTGAGGTCCCGGATAATCGAGCTGGGCAAAACCGCCTCGATGAACAGGTTTCTATCAAGAATGAGTTCTTCGCCCACGGGGGAGCGGAAGCCCTGAAAAATCTCCCGCGCTCTCTCCGGCCAGGCGGACCAGGTCAGCGGCTTTACAATGGCTTCCATGTAGGCGATACCGCGAACTGCATCGCGATGCTGATTGGCCCAGTGGAACCCCAATCCACTGCCCCAGTCATGAATCACCAGGGTGACGCGCTCAGACACGCCCAGCGCCTCGAGCTGTTGCGACAGATAGTCATAGACAACGGCAAAACTGTAACGCTGCGGGCCGAGGTCCGGCGAAAGCTTTCCCGAGTCGCCCTGCCCCACAAGATCCGGAACAATCACCCGTCCGGAGCCGGTCAGTTCCGGAATGACATTTCGCCAGAGATAGGACGAAGTAGGATTGCCGTGCAGTAGCACAATCGGATCACCCTCGCCCTCCTCAACATAGGCCAGGGGTATCCCCTGCACCTCGACAAAATGCTTCTGATAGGGCATCAGCGCCGAAATATCGCTCATTTACAGCTCCAACAGTGTTATGTTTATAGGCATGCCTGCAGGAGAGCGGGCATTCGTTGATAGCGATTTGCAGGTTAACGTATCCCAGCCACGGACGGCATATTGACAACGATCAAAGAGTCCCGGCAGTAACAACCGGGAACTCTTTCAACAGCGTAGGCATCAAGATAGTTAGCAACACAGTTATCAACACAGCTATCAAGGCAGTTATCAAAACAGGCACAACAGGAACCCCCAATGAAAACTCTCATACCCTTAATTTCAGCGCTGGCGCTACTGTGCATGAGTACGGTACAGGCGCAAAACATCAACAAGCTGGTGGAAGCCGTGGACACGGAGAAAGCCGCCGAAGCCGTGGACATGGACAAAGCCAAAGAAGCGGTCAGCGCCGATGGCGTGGATTACAAAAAAGCGGCGGAAGCAGTGGACGTGGATAAAGCCACACAAGCCGTGGATATCGAAAAAGCCAAAGCCGCGCTGCTCGAGAAAAAGAACTGACCGTAAAGGAAGTCGCACCCGGGCTCTCGTCAGAACGGAGCCCTGTAATACGCAGCCAATAACGAAAAAGGGCGCTCACCATGAGCGCCCTTTCTTACGATCCATCCTCTTTAGGATCGATCCACTTGCAGAAACGATCAGGCCTTGGCGAAACACCAAAGCCCTGCGCTGCTTACTCGAAGCTGTACTTCAATGTCAGGCCGTAAGTTCGGGGCTGGTTCGGATAGCCGCTGAAGCTACCGGCCTGCGCCACCGACGGGAACGCTGACAGGAGGTACTCATCCTCGTTGATGTTACGTCCCCAGAGGTTGAGATCGATGCCGTTGGCAAAGGTCAAACCGGCACTGGCGTTAAGCATGTTGACTTCACGCGACGCGACACTCTTGGGGATGTTGTCAACTACCTGCACTTCCTGCTCATAGACGTGCTCGAGACGCACATAGGCCATCGTGCTGCCGAAGGAGAAGTTATAGGTCACATTGGTATTGGTCGACAGCTCCGGAATACCGGAAGGCTGCTGCCCCGAAAGATCCGTGGGGCCGTCAATTCCCGGCGCACCCTGGAAGTCATCATAGAG
>CAZGGN010000139.1:7653-8109 GCA_964525195.1 uncultured Congregibacter sp. | reverse complement strand
AATGAAAATGATGTTTTTGAATAGAATCTATCGATGGCATCGATAGTTGAAGCAACTCAGTAGCGATGAATGTCAACACAAGGCGGGACGCACGACAGCTTAAACATAGGAACCGGCACCGCTGACCGCCACACCGGCGCCGCTCCCTCCGCCAATTCCGATTGCCGCGGCCACAACAAAGCTGTCGATGGATTCGGCGGCGTCGGCGTCGATGGTCAGAGCATCGGCGGCCCGTAGGCTCGAATCGTCAATATAGGCCCGTACCTGAGAGGCCTCAGCACCGACATTCGCCTGCTTCCACAGGCTGGCGTGGCGATATTGCTGGACGCTCAGGTCGAACTGCTGATTGCCGCCTGTTTCAGGATCGCTGTCTGTCAGCGTCGTGCCTATGTACTCGTAAATATCGCCGGCAAGCGCCCCATTTGCGATTTGCACGGTCATACCCTCGGTCAGGGC
>CAZGGN010000139.1:6895-7643 GCA_964525195.1 uncultured Congregibacter sp. | reverse complement strand
GAACCGGCACCGCTGAATTCCCGGACTTGGGTTACCGCGGTGCCCCTCCGGTTAGCAATCCCAACCCTATACGTCGCAACCTAGAGCGCGCTGCAGGCTTTCTATGCGCCGCGCCCAAATTCTGCCGCTGAGACCGGCCTCGGGGCTGAAGATCTCGGACCCGTGAAACGCGCCAGGATAAACATGAAGCTCCGTCGGAACGCCCGCCTGCAGGAGTCGCGTCGCAAAAGAAATACTTTCGTCCCGAAACAGATCAACTTCTCCCACGTCAATAAACACCGGCGGCAGTCCCGCGAGGTACTCGGCGCGAGCCGGTGCTGCGTAACCATCTGCTGGGGTGCCTGCAAGATAGTAGCCCCAGGCCTCCAGGTTGGTATCGCGGTCCCAGATGCCGACATCGGTGACCTCAAAGCTTGAGAGTGTCTCGTTGCGGTCATCAAGCATGGGATAGGGCGCGGCAACAAAGCACGATGCCGGTCCACCGCGATCACGCAGGACAAGTGCCGTTGCAATGGCAAGGTTTCCCCCGGCGCTGCCACCGTAGATAGCGACCCGTTCAGGGTCGATATCCAATAGCGACGCGTTGTCCCGTAGCCAGTACATTCCGGCCACACAATCATCCAATCCAGCCGGATAAGGATGTTCCGGTGCCAAGCGATACTCGACGGCGACTACGATGACTTTCAGCGTTTCACAAAGCATAGCGCAAAGCGGCGCATCATCGTCGATGCTGCCCAGCAGCATACCG
>CAZGGN010000139.1:0-6885 GCA_964525195.1 uncultured Congregibacter sp. | reverse complement strand
CCATGAATGTAGTAAATCGCCGCCAGAGCACCCGGTCCAGCAACAGGCCGGAAGACTCGCAGGCAAATTTCTCCAAAGCCATCGGACCGCGGGACCGCAAAATCGTTCGTGAAAACCCGGTCATTCACTGGCAGATCCGCTTGCGCTGCCTTCAGGAAGTTCAACAATGCGTCGCGTCGCTCGGCCACGTCCCTGATCGCATTTAATCCGCCGGGTATCGCAGTAAGAAACCCGTCGAGTCCAGCTAAAGACTCGTTGTCTATACGTTCTCGACTCATGGCATGTACCCGGTCCTGTGGAGGCTTATGTTTATTGTTAAAGCCGAACAGCGTAAACTTTTCGTATAGCGAAATCTATTTCGGTATTCGGAAGAAGTTTTCCCTGCTCGCTGACCGGCTCCTTGGGCCTTTATGCGAGACGCCCGCATAAGGCACCATGTGAACTCGTACGGAGTCAAGAATAATGCAAAAACAAAGCGTTACATCAATATGTGGCTACGATGCGGACAGTATTTCGATCCGCGGCAGGGACCTGGTCGCGGATCTGATCGGTAAGCGCAGCTTTACCGATGCCTTCCTTATTCAGGCCTTGGGGAATGAGCCGAGCCCCCGGCAAACGCAAATCGTCGACGCGGTACTCGTCACTATTATGGAACATGGTCTGGTCCCCTCGGCGGTAGTGACGCGCCTCACGCACTACGGTGCACCGGAGTCCTATCAGGGCGCGGTTGCCGCTGGCTTGCTGGGAGTAGGTGACCGTTATGCTGGCACCGCCAGCGAATGCGGAGCGCTGCTGGAGCAGATTGTCGCGGCCGATGACAAGGAAAGCTGCGCCAGGAACATCGTTGCGGACTACCGCCAGCGTCGCCGGCCTTTACCCGGCTTCGGCCATCCGATCCACCACGATGTTGACCCCCGGGTGAAACGCTTGCTGGAAGTTTGCCGTGAGGCGGGCTGCGAGGGCGAACACATCGCCGCAATGTACATTCTTGAGGCGGCGCTGAACAAGGCCCTGGGCAAGCAGCTGGTAACCAATATCAGCGCGGCCATCGGCGCAGCACTTGCAGAGGCTGCAGTTCCTTCCGGGATGATGCGCGGCGTAATTCTGATTGCGCGCTGCGCAGGACTCGTGGGACACCTCCTTGAAGAAAGCCAGCGGCCCATCGCCGATGATATGTGGAAAGGAGCGCAGGAGCCGATTCGCTATGAACCTTAATCACCCGGTGACTTGGCAAGCGCATGATGTTTGCAACGCGGACGATCACACACCGATCAGAGTCCTGACCTGCGGCGAGGGTGAGCCCTTACTACTGGTTCACGGCTGGACGCTGGATCATCGCTCCTTTGCAGAGCAACTGCCCTTGGCGGCTGAGTTTCAACTAGTCACTTTTGATCGTCGAGGCTGTGGCGAGTCCAGCGCCGCTCCTAATCTCGGCGCTGAGCTTGGCGACATCGATGCGGTGATTGACTCGATCGAAAGTGACAGCGTTCACCTCCTGGGCGTATCCCAGGGTGCGCGAATCGCTTTGCGTTACGCCGCAGCGAAACCCGAGCGCCTGCGCTCGCTAATTCTGCAGGGCGCCGTGGTGGATGGCTACGTTGCGCCGGTCGAGGACGAAGGCGCGATACCCCTGGCCCACTACGCGGACCTGATCAGCAACGGCGAACTCACAGGGATGCAGAATGAATGGCTTGCGCATCCGCTGATGGCCAGCGATACGCTGGACCCCGAGCAGAAGATAGCGCTTGAGAACATGGTACATGGCTATCGCGGGCAGGACCTGCTTGCGGCAGCCGGTCCCGCTCCTGCGCCGATCCTTGAGCAACTGGCAGGTCTGACTACGCCCACCCTCATCATCACCGGTGAGCGAGAAACTGATGCGCGCAAGGCCCATGCAGAAAAACTCCGGCAAACCATGCCCCATGCACGGGAGACCACCCTCGCCCGCTGCGGACATCTCAGTAACCTGAGTCGCCCGGAGGCCTACAACCTGCTGGTGAAGCGTTTTATAGACAGCTTGCCGAGCCTTTAATCACCGTGGCGCTTTCCCTAGCTGCCGGGCGTTCGCTGGCAGAACCCGCTGCCATTAAGGCTAGGACGCTGCAGCGGCCGTGATGGAGTTGACCAGCACCGGGTAACGTTGCAACTCGATCTCTATGGCCCGGGCGGCTCGCCTCAGCACAGGCAAACGAGTGTCGCGCATCTCGTCCGGGTCGACTCTTGAAGTAGCGGTTGAGCAGTTGATCGCCGCGATCACATCTCCGCTTCCCGCGCGCACAGGTACCGCGACCGACACGATGCCATAGTCCAATTCGTCCTGAATACTCGCATAATCATTCCGCGCGGCCTGCTTCAGAATCTGCGCGAGCCTCTTTCGGTCGATGACTGTTTTGTCGGTGAATCGATTCAGCGGCGTGTTTGCAACATAGTTGTCGATGCGCTCCCTGGGCATATGTGCGACCAGAATCCTTCCCAGGGAGGTCGCATGAGCCGGAAATCGCGTACCCACGCCGGCGGCAAGACGGACCATTCGGTTGGTCGATACGTGCAGCAGGTAAAGCACGTCGGGTTCTGAGAGAACCGCCATCGAGGAGCTGTCACCGGTCTCATCGCGCACAACCTGCAAATGTGGACGCACGACCTGCTCAAGGTTCATGGACTCCAGATAGGCCGATGCGAAACTCATCACTTCAGCGGTCAGCAGGAAACGTTTCTCACGCTTTACTACATAACCCAGTTCAACCAGCGTATGCAGACAGCGGCGTGCCACCGCGGGACTAAGACCCGTCACTGCAGCCATCTCCGAGAGCGTCATCTCGGCTCGATCCCGGGAAAAGGCGCGCAATACCGACAGCCCTCGTTCGAGAGTACTGAGGTATTCGCTGTTTCTCGCCGGCTCAGTCATTCGCCTTTCACCAGGTCACGACGCAGTTGCTCTACTTGCTGCGCACTATACGCTGCGTCGCCGCCGAGATTGCCCCAGACCGGCGCCGGCCAGCAGGGATCGTCTTCACGTCGACCGACCACATGCAGATGCAGCTGGGGGACGACTAAACCCAGCGCGCCAATGTTCACCCTCGGGTAGTTAAGCGTCTCTTTCAAAAACCGGCTGATATCGCTCGCATCGTTGAGCAATGCTTCGCGCTCGGAAGCAGGGAGGTCGAGTAGATCGAGCACGTCCGTCTGCGGGACCAGGATAAACCAGTGCAGGGCCGCATTGCGGTGCAAAAGCAGCTGCGCAGAGGAAGTGCTTCCCAAAACATGGCAGTCCCGGGCGAGGGTGGGGTGAAGCTCCCCATGTTGTTGTGGCATCGCTGGCGCCCCGATGGACTACAAAAAGACAGGTATTCTCCGGTGCAATCTTCTGCGGGTCAAAAACTTATCTTCCGGACGCTGCGAATTCCCGCGTGAACCACGTCACATTCTTACTTCAGAAATCCGGCAATCCGTGAGCCACGTCGCAACGTCTTGGCATATGGCGTGTAAGGAGCCGGTAAATCAGGCTCAATCGCTGCACATACAAGGACTCGCACTTACATCATGAATTACACAAAACTTATTGCAAGCCTCACTCTCGCCACCTGCTCAAGCTGGGCCAGCGCCGGGATTATCATCGACTCCATCAACGTGAAGATGGCGAAAACGCCCTTTCGAGTAGACAGTGCGGATAGTTATGATTCCGCGCGAGCTGCTTTTGACACGGCCTTCAGCGGCAGCGCTGGCTACTGCGACCTTGCTCTCGAGGCATTTACCGGCATCGAATCGCGCAACACCTGCGGCGGAAGCAATGGCGGGTTTGGTGCCCTATACACGATTACCGGAACCAATACCGGCGTTACGGAGTTTCAGTTCGGGCTGGATTGGGGATACGGAGGCTTTATAGTGGCCGAGACCGAGGGGGCCACCCTACTAGACAGATTTACTCAAAACATCTGGTGGGCAAAAAACTGGAGTAACTCTCTTGCCTACACCCTCAGCGGGCAAGGCAGCTTCACACTGACATTGCTTGGCTTTGAGAACTGTTGCGATGGCATCAACTCGGCTCGCTATCAGACCAAGTCTATCGATTTACTTCCAGCCATCGCGCAGGAGCAGGATCTGGGAGGCCAACTGCTACCCTCCGTACCGGTAAACGAGATTCTACCTGTGAGCGATGAGTGGCAGGAACTGAGAGTCAACGCTGTGCCCCTCCCCGGATCCCTGCCCCTGCTTGCAGTCGGCGGCCTGATGCTCTGGCGCCGTCGTAGCCCGCAAGCCGTCAGCTGACAACACCCGGCCTGTAGCTGTGTGTGGCGCCGCGTTCAGGAGCTCAATGCCCTTTCCGCGGCGCTTTGATATCAGTCGTTGTAAACCACCGCTTCAATAATCGCCAGGTGATCCTCTACCCCGCGGCGGAAGGCCGATTCACTGATACGCTCATCGTTGCCGTGGATACGCACCATCTCCGCCTCGGGAATAATCACCGGATCAAAACCATAGCTGGCGATACCGGCATCGCGGGTGAAATGGCTATCGGTAAAACCGGTAGAGACCGATGGCATCACCCGGGAATTCGGATGCCGCTCCGCGGTGATGTCCTGAATGGCGTTGTACAGTCGGGAGCCCACATCCGTCACCGCCGGTGAAAAGGCCATAATCACCGAGACCTCGACACCGCTGGGGGCCACCAGCTCACGAATCTCGTCGACAAACGTATCCACGGGCTTGTCGGGCAGAATTCTACAGTCGATCTCGCCCCAGGACTCCGGCGGCACCACGTTGATCTTGTTGGACGCTGAGAGACGGGTCAGGGAGCAGGTATCCCGGGTCAGCGCATGCAGCGGGGCAGAAAAGGCTTGCAGCCGCTCCGGGAACCCGGGCTCTTTGATCGCATCCGGCATATTCGCAAAGGCCGGAGCCCACTGTGGATCCGCGCTCTGCGCGAGGCTGCGGAACATCGCATCCACAGGCGCAATAATCCGCGGCGGGAAGGGATTGGTGCGCAGGAGCTCCATGGCCTGCACGATGCGCGTGACAGAAGACGTCGCGTTGGGCATCGAGCCGTGCCCGGGCTTATCCACCGCGGTCAGGCGTAACCAGACCGGCACCTTCTGTGTGACTTCCACCGAGAAAACCGTTTCACCCTTGGCGGTCAAACGGCCGCTGCCGCCTTCGTTCAGAAGCAAACCGGCACCCTCAAAAATCTCCGGATGATTTTTCAGCAGCCAGCCGGCACCAAAAAGGCCGCCAGCTTCCTCGTCAGCCGTGGCTACAAACACCACGTCACGATTCAGCGGGCGACCCGAGCGGTGCAGACTGAGAAAGGTTGCCAGTTGGGATATGCCGGTACCCTTCATATCAATCGCGCCGCGGCCCCAGATAAAGCCATCGCGGATGTCGCCGGAGAGCGGATCGGTGGTCCAGTACTTCGGGTCAGCGGGCACCACGTCGGTGTGCTGGAGCAGGACCAGCGCGGGCTCATCACCCCCCTTGATCCGTGCCCAGATATTGCCGCGACCCGGCGCGCTCTCTGCGGACTGCCAGGAAATACCCTCGGCGTCGAAGATCTTGCTGTAAAAATCGACGGCCCGATACTCGTTCCCCTCCGGGTTAATGGTATCGATGCGCAGGTACTCCTGCAGCCAGGCGACGGCTTCGTCATCCAGGCTTTGCGCAGCTACGGGGGTCGCTGCTGCCAGGACTGCACAGAGTAAGCCGCCTCGCAAAAACGGTTTCGAGTCATCTCGAATCAAACGGGAAAGCGCCTTCATGGGGTTTTTACTCATCGGTATCGTTCCTGCCAGTTACCATTGTTGTCCCGCTGGCAGGCTTCTTCAGTGTCGAAGCAAATCTGCTGGCGTTTCGGATTAATCGGAATCTTGAGTGCACTTAACTTATCTTGAATCGTCTGCTGCAGCCAGCTGTCATGACCCTGCATGCGGGCAGTCCGCAACTGATCGTCGGTGTCGAACACACTGACCACTATCAATGAGCCCGGAAAATCATTGTAGTTAACAAAGTGCGTCATCCACTGAAAACCGGGCACGTGGTCAAGCGCCACATCACAGACCTCAGTCAGCGCAGTGACCAGGGCGCGATCAGTCTTTTTGTCGGTTTTTCTCACAGCGTTAGTCAGACATCGGAAGTGTGGCTACGAGTTTTGCACAAAAATCGCGAATCCGGGCAAAGGGGGAGGATGGCGCTTTGAACACGGTTTATTCGTACATACAGGATGCGAGGTATGATGCACGCTGTCGCGACAACAGGAGCCCACGCATGACTACCACTCAACGTCTGACGCTCAATGGCCTCGCGGGGCTATTCATCTCGCTTTCGGCGAGTATCGCCAGCGCCCAGAGCGCTCTCCCCGATGCAGTCGACAAAAGCGTGTCGGCGGTCATGCCCTCCGTCGTGAGCTGGCGTCGAGACCTGCATGAGCATCCGGAGCTGGGCAATCGCGAATTCCGCACCGCCAAACTGGTAGCAGAGCACCTTAAGTCCCTGGGCATGGAAGTACGCACAGGCGTAGCGCACACCGGAGTCGTGGGCGTCCTGCGCGGCGGCGACGGTCCGGTGGTCGCCCTGCGCGCCGATATGGACGCACTGCCGGTAGTCGAGGAGGTGGACCTGCCTTTTGCCTCTAAAGTTCGCACGGAGTACGACGGCCAGGATGTGGGCGTGATGCATGCCTGCGGTCATGATAACCACGTGTCTATTCTCATGGGCGTCGCTGAAGTGCTGGCAGGTATGGGTGAGGATCTTCCCGGAACGGTAGTCTTCATTTTCCAGCCGGCCGAAGAGGGCGCGCCGGAGGGCGAAGAGGGCGGCGCGGAGTTGATGCTCCGCGAGGGCGCCTTTGATAATCCGCGTCCGGACGTGGTCTTCGGGCTGCATGTGTTTCCCTAC